>CAMODD010000026.1:0-22171 GCA_946611215.1 uncultured Bacteroidales bacterium
TAGCACTAGGGATTTTGGTTCCCTCAGTCAGCGTTCGAATCGCTGCAGTTCAACTGCAAAAGGCCCCTTCAAAAAGGGGCTTTTTTGTTGAACTGCAGGGCAGCGGAGCTGCCCGCTTCCTTACGTTACCCCACCCCAAACCCCTCCCCTCGGGGGAGGGGCTGGAAAAAGCCCTGCGGGCTTTGTTCGGAGGCTACGCCGTAGGACTGTCCTGTTGGAAATGACGTTTATAATTGATAACTTTGTGGATAACACAATTTCCATTAACTTGTAACTATGTCAGAACAAAAATTCAGGGTCGAGAGCGACCTTATTGGAGAACTTCAGGTTCCTGCCGATGCCTACTACGGCGTACAAACCCAGCGGGCCATCAACAATTACAAGATTTCCACCACGCACATGTACGACTATCCGGAGTACATCATTGCCATGGCTTATGTGAAGATGGCCGCAGCGGCTGCCAACACCGAGCTGGGCGTACTCCCGAAGGAAATCGGTGAAGCCATCATGGCTGCCTGCCGGGAAATCGTGGACGGCAAGCTGTGGGACCAGTTCCCCGTGGATATGATGCAGGGCGGCGCCGGCACCTCCGTGAACATGAACGCCAACGAGGTCATCGCCAACCGTGCCCTGGAGCTCATGGGTCACAAGAAGGGCGAGTACCAGTACTGCTCCCCCAACGACCACGTCAACTGCGCCCAGAGCACCAATGACGCCTACCCTACCGCATTCCGCTATACCTTCTTCCGCATGAACCGCCATCTGGAGACCGCTTTGAACGAGCTCATCGCCGCCTTCCGTGCCAAGGGTGAGGAATTCAAGGACATCATCAAGATGGGCCGCACGCAGCTGCAGGACGCCGTTCCCATGACTTCCGGCCAGGAATTCAACGCCTTCGCCAACAACCTGGAAGAAGAAATTGCCAACCTCAACCGCAATGCCGTTCTCCTCAAGGAGATCAACATGGGCGGTACGGCCATCGGCACGGGCCTCAACGCCGTTCCCGGCTTTGCCGAGCTTTGCACCAAGCGCATGAGCGAGTTCTCCGGAGACACCTTCGAGAAGGCCCCCGACCTCGTGGAAGCCACGCCCGATACCGGCGCCTACGTAAGCTACTCGGCCGCCCTCAAACGCCTGGCCGTCAAGCTTTCCAAGATCTGCAACGACCTTCGCCTCATGGCTTCCGGCCCCCGCTGCGGCCTGCACGAGATCAACCTCCCCGCCATGGCACCCGGTTCCTCCATCATGCCCGGCAAGGTGAACCCGGTCATTCCCGAAGTGACCAACCAGGTGTGCTTCAAGGTCATCGGCAACGATACTGCCGTGTGCTTCGCCGCCGAGGCCGGTCAGCTGCAGCTCAATGTGATGGAACCCGTGATTGCCCAGTGCATCCTGGAAAGCCAGACCTGGCTCATCAATGCCATGAACACCCTTCGCACCAAGTGCATCGAGGGCATTACGGTCAATGCCGACCACTGCTACGAGATGGTGAAGCACTCTATTGGCATTGTCACGGCCCTGAACCCGTACATCGGCTACAAGAATTCCACCAAGGTGGCCAAGGAAGCTTTGGAAACCGGCCGCAGCGTCTACGAACTGGTGCTGGAGCACGGCCTCATGACCCAGGAAAAGCTGGACGAAGCCCTGGATCCCAAGGCCATGACCGCCAGCCACGCCCTCCTGAAGTAATCGCGCACCCCGCCTAATCGGCTCAGCGACAATGTTTTAAGTTTTTCTCTTTAGGCCGATGAGCCTAAAGAGAAAAACTTAAAACGTTAATAGACAGCAATTTAACAAGATATCGCAAATTTTTACTACCTTGTATTGCAAAGTACCAAATAAAATTTATATCTTTGCATTGAAAAATACTTTGCAAGATGAAGAAAGTTATCAATGTTTCCCTGGCCGGTCGTAGTTTCACGCTGGAAGAAGATGCGTACAACCGTCTCACAAGCTACTTGGAGCACTATAAGGCCCGGCTTACGGTAACGGAAAGCCAGAAGGAGGAAGTGATGGAGGAGATGGAGGGCAGGATTGCCGAGCTCTTCTACGAAGAGACGGGCGCGGCGGGAAGGGTTGTCACGCTGGCCATCGTGGAGCGCGTGGCCGCCATGCTCGGGATGCCCGACGGGGCCGATGAAAATGCCTCGGCCTGGACCGGCTCCACACCCGGTGCAGAAAAAACGTTGTACCGGGATCCCGACAACAAGAAGATCGCCGGCATCTGCTCCGGCCTCGCCCTGCACCTGGATGTGGACGTAACGCTGATCCGCATCATATTCCTCCTGGCCCTGATCTTTGGCAGTGCCGGTTTCTGGGTGTACATCATCCTCTGGATTGCCATTCCCCTGGCCGATACGCCCGCCAAGAAGTGCGCCATGCGCGGCATCCCGCCCACACCGGCCAACATGTCCCGTTTCACCACCTATACCCGATAGCCTATGGAAAGTAACAGCGAAAACGTCCGCTCCCAAATGCGGAAAGGCGTGCTCGAGTACTGCATCCTCCTCATTCTCAGCCGCAAAGAGGCCTATGCTTCCAGCATCCTGGAGGAGCTCAAGGCCGCCAATATGCTGGTGGTGGAAGGTACCCTGTACCCACTGCTCATCCGGCAGAAGAACCAGGGGCTCTTGAGCTACCGCTGGGAAGAGTCTACCCAGGGGCCGCCCCGTAAATACTACGTCATCACCGCCAAGGGCCGGGAGCAGCTCGCCGAGATGGATGCTGCCTGGCAGGAACTGGGAAACAGCATTGAAACCTTAAAGAAGTAACCTATGAAACAAACCGAACAGTTCAGTGTGGGCGGCTACGCCTTTACGCTGGAAAAAGACGCTTCTGCCGCACTTGAGGAGTATATCACCACCCTTGAGAAGCACTACCTGCCGCAGGAAGGGGGCAAGGAAATCATGGAAGGAATTGAGGAACGGGTTGCCGAGCTCCTCCTGGACCAGTGCGGCCGCACCGGCGTAGTCACGCTCTCCCACGTGCAGCACGTCATCAACATCATCGGCCGGCCGGAAAAGATAGAGGCCGATGACCCCGGTTCCCAGGAAGAGAAGCCCGGAGAACATCCCCGGCGCCTTTACCGGGACCTGGAGCACAAGCGCCTCGGAGGCGTGTGCGCCGGCCTGGCTGCTTACCTTCAGGTAGATGTGGTCATCTTCCGCCTGGCCTTTGTGGTGCTCAGTATCCTGGGCCTTACGATTACATCGGCCCGCGGTGCCTTTGTCATCACCTTCCCCTTCATCTACTGCATCCTGTGGATCTGCATGCCGGCCGCCCGCACGGCGCAGGACCGCTGGTCCATGCACGGCACCAGCGTAACAGCCGATGAAATCAGCCGCAATATCCAGGCCGGGATCGAGGAGATTGGCCAGACGGCCCGCGAAGTGGGCAACTCCGACTTCTTCCGTAAGTTTGGACGGCTCATTATGCTGGCCGTCGGAATCATCCTTCTCATGGTGGGAACCTCGGGGCTGGCCTCCGTCTCCATCATCAGCCTCAACGGGCTCAGCAACATCGGCCTCACCTGGCAGATGATGGCCGATGAAATTGTGGAGGAACTTCCCATGCTGGCCGACTACCTGTCCCAGCCCTGGGTGATTGCCCTCATCGGCGCTGCCGTCCTGCTCCCCTTCGTGGGCATCCTGTATGGCGGCATCCAGATGATTTTCAACTTCAAATCGCCGTCCTGGAAGCCGGGGCTCGTAATTTTTGTGCTCTGGCTCATGGTAGTGGTTGCACTGGGCGTCACGCTCACAGCTGGCATTATCACCTCCGGGGACTTCCACTTCGACGCAGACCTCATGGACTTCTAAACTATTTGTGATATGGCTATCAAGATTAATCTGGAAGCAACCGAAACCGAGCTTTTCTGCTCCTCCAAATGGTGGGGAGACCCCGACATGCCCGCCGACATGGAATACCCTACCGCCGTAGCCGAGGAAGACGGCGAAACGTTTGACTATCCCCTCACATTCGTGTGCCAGATAGACTGCGAAGACATCGCCCCCTTTGACCCGGAAGGAAAACTGCCGCACCACGGCATGTTCTACATCTTCGCGGGCCTGGACGAATACCTGGGCTACGACAGTCCCTGGCACAATGGCATCGGCCCCTGGGACCGCAAGCAGGTGGTGGTGAAGTACACCAAGACCATCAACTTCGAAACCTTCCGCGCCGCACAGCTGGTAGATGACAATGACCAGCCGCTCACGCAGCCTGCCCTCCGGATGACCTTCGAAGCGTGCCCGGACAACGCCGACTGCACCAAACTCCTGGGCGTCCCGTTCTTCGAGGAAGTGGCGTGCGAAATGGAAGGCTGCGTGAACTTCCTGCAAATTGACTCCGACACCGCCGGCCTCCGCTTCTACGACGAGGGCATGCTCAACCTTCTGTACAAGGCCTCCGACTTCGAAGCCGGCAAATGGAAGCTGGTGAAAGGATACATGGCTTCGTGCTAGTTTTTCGCACCCCGCCTAAGTAACTTGTTATTAATGTTTTAGGTTTTTCTCTTTAGGCGGTTCGGCCTAAAGAGAAAAACCTAAAAAGTTAATAGCCAGCGAGTTGGCTGGCTAGCGAGATTACAGGCCGATGGACTTGAAGAAGTCGTTGCCCTTGTCGTCCACGAGGATGAAGGCCGGGAAGTCCTCCACGGTGATCTTCCAGATGGCTTCCATGCCCAGTTCGGGGTATTCCACGCACTCGATGCTGCGGATACTGCTCTGGGAGAGGACGGCAGCCACACCGCCGATGGTGCCCAGATAGAAGCCGCCGTGCTTCTCGCAGGCGTCGGTGACCACCTTGGAACGGTTGCCCTTGGCAATCATGACGAGGGATGCGCCATGGTCCTGGAACTCATCCACGTACGGGTCCATGCGGTTGGCCGTGGTGGGACCCATGGAGCCGCAAGGGTATCCGGCCGGCGTCTTGGCAGGACCGGCGTACAGGATGGGATGGTCCTTGAAGTAGGCGGGCATGTCCTCACCAGCGTCCAGACGGGCCTTGAGCTTGGCGTGGGCAATGTCGCGGGCCACGATAATGGTGCCCTTCAGGTTCACACGCGTACCCACGGTGTACTTGGTAAGCTCTGCGCGAACGGCGTCGATTCCCTTGTCCAGGTCTATCTCGATGCCCTTGGGGCCTTCGCCGGGACGGCAGAGTTCTGCAGGAATGAGGGAAGAAGGATTGGTATCCAACTTTTCAATCCAGACACCGTCGGCATTGATCTTGGACTTGATGTTGCGGTCTGCGCTGCAGCTGACACCCATGCCGATGGGGCAGCTGGCACCGTGACGGGGCAGACGCACTACGCGAATGTCGTGGGCCAGGTACTTGCCGCCGAACTGGGCGCCCAGGCCAATCTTCTGTGCCTCTTTCAGGAGCTTCTCTTCCAGGTCGATGTCACGGAAGGCACGGCCGGTCTCGTCTCCGGTGGTGGGCAGGCTGTCGTAAAACTTGATGCTGGCGAGCTTGACCGTAAGGAGGTTCTTCTCGGCCGATGTTCCGCCGATGACAAAGGCGATGTGGTAGGGCGGGCAGGCTGCCGTACCCAGCGAGCGCATCTTCTCCACCAGGAAGGGAATGAGGGTTCCTTCGTTCTGAATGGTAGCCTTGGTCATGGGGTAGAAGTAGGTCTTGTTGGCGCTGCCGCCTCCCTTTGCCACCATGATGAAGCGGTATTCGCTGCCGCGGGTGGCTTCGATATCGATCTGGGCCGGGAGGTTGCACTTGGTATTCACCTCATTGTACATATCCAGAGGAGCGTTCTGGCTGTAGCGGAGATTCTCCTTCGTGTAGGTATTGAAAACACCCAGGCTCAAGGCTTCCTCGTCCTCGAAGTCTGTCCAGACATGCTGTCCCTTCTCGCCGTGGATAATGGCGGTACCGGTGTCCTGACAGAAAGGAAGAACGCCCTTCACGGCGGTCTCTGCATTGCGCAGGAACTGCAGGGCCACATACTTGTCATTGTCGGAAGCCTCGGGGTCCTTCAGGATAGCGGCCACCTGCTCGTTATGAGCGCGGCGCAGCATGAACTGACAGTCATGGAAAGACTGCTGGGCTACCAGTGTAAGGGCCTCTGGAGACACTTCCAGGAGGGTCTTGTCGCCACAGGTGGTTGTTTTCACCAGTTTCTCCGAACCTGGAATCTTGTAGTATTCAGTGGTATCTTCACCAAGCTGAAACATAGGTGCATATTTGAATTCTGCCATATTGATTTATAGTTGTAAGTTTCTAACAGTCGAGGCCACTTCCTCCAGCAGCCACTTGGGCGTGGAGGTGGCGCCGCATACGCCCACGCTCTGGCCCTCTGCAAACCAAGACGCGTCCAGGTCCCCTGCCCCGCCGATGAGGTAGGTGCGGGGATTCACCCGGCGGCAAAGGTCGCTGAGAACCTTTCCGTTGGAGGAAGACCGCCCGGAGACGAACAGAATCACGTCGTGCGAAGCGGCAAACTGGGCCAGGTGCTCGTGGCGGGTAGCCACCTGGGCGCAGATAGTGTCATGTACGGTGAGCCGGGCGCCCCGTTCCTTGAGCATCCCGCAGATTCTGGCGTATTCGGCCGGGCTCTTGGTGGTCTGGGAGAAAATCTCGATGGGCTGCGAAAGGTCTATACAGCCGGAAAGAAGGGCTTCTTCCAGCATGGCGACATTCTCAATGACCAGCGCATCTCCCTCTACCTGACCCAGAAGGCCCAGGACCTCGGCATGGCCCACACGTCCGAAAATGATGATTTGCCCGCGGGACCCGTCCTCATGCAGGCGGGCGTAGGCCTCGCGGATCCTTCGCTGCAGCTGCAACACCACAGGGCAGGAGCAGTCGATGACGGTGAGATGGCGGGCCGATGCCTCACGGTACGTGGAAGGCGGTTCTCCGTGGGCACGGATGAGGACGGTCTCCCTTTCCGGAACCTCCGAGAGCGATTTCACCGTGATGAGACCTCTCTCCCGAAGACGGGAAAGTTCTGCCTCATTGTGCACGATGGCACCCAGTGAATACAATGAATAACCCTCAGACAGGTATTCCTCGGCCTTTTTGATAGCGCGGATAACTCCTCCGCAAAAACCGGAACCGGGATCTATCTCTACTCTCAGCATGACAGGCCCGGACTATCCAGAATATTGAATTTTCCCTGCAGAAGCCCCAGAATCCAGACCACTTCCTCGTGAAGGGTCATGTGAGTGTTATCCAGGACATAGGCATCCGGGGCCTGGCGCAGCGGCGAGTTGGGCCGATGCGAATCCCGGTAATCACGATCCCTGAGATTGGCGGCCACCTCTTCCAGGGTGGTCTTCTCCCCCTTGAGAACCAGTTCGTCATAACGCCGGCGGGCGCGTACGCCTTCATCGGCCGTCATGAAAATCTTGAGCTGGGCGTCGGGAAAGACAGTGGTGCCGATGTCGCGGCCGTCCATGATGACGCGGCCGCCGGCAGCGAACGCGTGCAGTCTGTCGTCTACCCAGTGACGGATAGCGGGAACCGCGCTGACGGGACTTACATACTGGGATACCTCCCAGCCGCGGATTTCTTTCTCTATGCAGCGGTCTCCGAGGAAAAGCTGTGTGGTACCGTCCACCCGGCGGAAGTGGAGGTCCAGCGGTTCCATCACCCGTACCGTCCCGGCCTCGTCAATCTTTCCGTCCCCGATGACCCCGGCCTCCAGACCAGCCAGCGTGACCCCACGATACATGGCACCGCTGTCAAGATACAGGAACTCGAATTCTGCCGCCACCAGTTTGGCAAAGGTGCTTTTTCCAGTGGAGGAATAGCCGTCTACGGCAATGATGATGTCCGGAATGCTCATAGAAAGGTTATGTTAAGCATACAAATATAGATTATTTTTGCGATATTTGCATAATAAAGTTATATGTCATGAAAGTTCTGATTGTAGATGATGAGCGTGCCATCCGCTACTCCCTCAAGGAGATTCTGGAAATGGAAAACTACCAGGTAGAGCTGGCAGAAAACGGTCTGGAAGGCCTGCAAAAGGCCCAGAAGGAAAAGTATGACGCCATCTTCTGCGACATCAAGATGCCCGAAATGGACGGCATCGAACTCCTCGGAAAAATAATCGAGTCCGGCATTGAGTCGCCGGTTGTCATGGTGTCGGGCCACGCCGACATCAACATAGCGGTAGAATGCATCAAAAAGGGCGCCTTCGACTTCATTGAGAAGCCGCTGGACCTCAACCGCATCCTCATCACCCTCAAGAACGCCACCGACAAGGCCAACCTCGTAAAGGAGACAAAAATCCTCAAAAAGAAAATCTACGGACAGGAAATGATTGGCGAGTCCGTTCCTGTCGCCCACCTCAAGGAGATGATCGGGAAAGTGGCGCCCACCCATGCCAGCGTCCTCATTACCGGCCCCAACGGGTCTGGCAAAGAGCTGGTGGCCCAGGGCATTTACCAGCTCAGCGACCGTTCCATGATGCCTTTCGTGGAAGTCAACTGCGCCGCCATTCCCTCAGAACTCATCGACAGCGAACTGTTTGGGCACAAGAAGGGGTCATTCACATCGGCCATCCGGGACCACAAGGGAAAATTTGAGCAGGCCGATGGCGGCACCATCTTCCTGGACGAGATTGGAGACATGTCGCTCCCGGCACAGGCCAAGGTCCTGCGCGTGCTGCAGGAAAAAAAACTCACGCCCGTGGGAGGAGACAAGGAAATCACCGTGGACGTGCGCGTCATTGCCGCCACCAACAAGAACCTTCAGGAAGAGATCGCCAACGGCAACTTCCGTGAAGACCTCTACCACCGCCTCAGCGTAATAGTGCTCCGGGTTCCGGCCCTGGACGACCGCAAGGAAGACATTCCCACGCTGGTGGAATACTTCGCCGAGAGAATCAGCAACGAGAGCGGAAAACCCGCCACCCTTTTCACCGACGAAGCCCTGCAGCTGCTCCAGGAGCGCTCCTGGCCTGGTAACATCCGGGAACTCAGGAACGTGGTGGAGCGCCTCCTCATCCTGGGCGGCAATCCCGTCACGGCCCAGGACGTGAAAGATTACGTCATCTAAGCCATGAAAGCGGGAAAGGTCATACGCAATACCGTCATCGGGCTCCTCGTCCTGGTGCTGGTACTGCTTGTCACCCTCCAGGTCCTGCTGCGCCCCCAGGTCCTCACAAGGATTGTGAACCAGGCGGCACAGGAGTATGTAGATGCAGACGTGAACTTCCGCGAAGTGAGGGCGCACGTCATCAAGAGTTTTCCGTACCTGAATCTGGACATCCAGGACTTTTCCATCACCTACCCGCATAGCCGCTATGCCCGGTACGACAGTCTCTATGCAGAGAATGTGCAAAGACGTTTCAGCCTTCTGAAAGCCGGGAACGGGAAGGAAGGCATTGACACCGTGGCTGCTTTCCAGCGGCTGGAGCTGGCTGTAGATTACATGGCTCTGCTGGGCAGAAAGGTCATCCATGTCCACAAACTGGATCTCTCCCGTCCGCGCATCTTCGCCCATTACTATGACTCCACCGCCGCCAACTGGAACATCCTTCCTGCCATGAACGGCGGGGACCCCGCAGATACTGTCAAAAAAGAGGGCAAGGCGCTGCCGGAGGTCATCCTGGACCGCATTGCCTTCACAGACCGTTCCCTTATCATCTTCACCAACCCCGCAGACACCCTTCACGGCTCGTTTTCCATGAAGCGCATGGTGCTGGACGGCCGGGTGGAATCGGCCCGTATGCATCGTTCGCAGGCGCAACTGGCCATTGATTCGCTGCGCATATCGGGACGGCTTCCTTCAGATACCCTGGCCCTGCGGTTACACAGCCTCCGGGGCAGCGTAGATGAACGCGAGTTCTCCCTGGACGCCCAGGCCGAGGCCAGCCTCCGCACCAGCGAGTATGGCCGCATGCGCCTTCCCATCCGCCTGAATGTCCTGGCCAGCCTTCCCGCCCGCGAAAAAGGAGAGCTGGAGGCCCTTGTCAGCAAGCTCAATCTCAGTGTATCGGCCCTGAACCTCTCCGGAAAAGGCCGCATCTTCAAGCATAAGGACGGCATCATGGACCTGGACCTCCAGGCCGGCATCAAGGACTGCCCGCTGGGAGAGTTGGCCCGCGAGTTCCAGGACAACATTCCCGCCCTGAAGGAACTGCCCACCCATGCCATTTTGGCCAGTGTGAGCGCCAAGGTACAGGGACAATACGGGGAGGGACACATGCCGGAGGTCACTGCCAGCATTGACAAACTGCTTGTAGATGTGTGGGGCGCCCACATAAGCGCTACCGCCAGCGTGAAAGATGCGCTGGGAAAAGACCCGCTCATTCTCCTTAACGGCAAACTTGACGCGCGCGTCGACTCCCTGGCCCGCGTCTTTGCCGGAGACCTCGGATACAGTGGAACCGGAACGCTCGGCGCCCGGCTGGACGGCCGCGCCCGGCTTTCCCAGCTTCGCATGAGCACCATCGGCAAGGCTTCCCTGAATGCCGGTCTCGAAGCCCGGGACCTGGACATTCGCAATGCGCAGGACAGCCTGGAGGCCCGCATCCCGCTCTTTACCCTGAACGTCCAGACCAAAGCCAACGAAATTGACCGCAACCTCCCCAAGGGAGCGCGCGTACTGGCCCTCAAGGCCGATATAGACAGCCTGGACGCCAACCTCAAAGACATGTTCGTACGGGGTGGCCGCCTGCAGCTGCTGGCGCAGAACTCGGCAGACATCCTCAAGGGCGGCAAGGAGCTCACCTCGCTCATGGGCATTCTCAAACTGGGAAGCCTGCGCCTCAGAGACTCCGAAGGCATGGGCCTTACCCTTACGGACAACACGGAAACGTTCCGCGTAGAGCCTTCTACCCGGGAGCGCCCGGCTCCCCGCCTTACCCTTCGCTCCAAAAGCAGCCGTCTGCGTGCCAGAATGGATGCCAACATGGTGGGCGTCAGGGATTTCAACTTCGATTTATCGGCCACCCGCCATATCCGCCGAACGCCCAACCTAAGCCGCCTCAGCCGCAGGCTGGATTCCTTGCAGCGGGTGTATCCGGATGTTCCGAGGGACTCCCTCTTCCGAAGAGCCATGCGAGAACGGCTGGCGTCCCGCGAGCGCGATCCCTTTGCGCAAGCCGATATCCAGATCAGCCTGTCCGACGCGATCCGCTCTTATGTGCGGGACTGGGATGTGCAGGGCAACATCGGCCTGGAGAGTGCCCGGCTGCGCATGCCGGCCTTCCCGCTGCAGACCATGATTCGGAACGCGAACGGTTCCTTTGACAACGACACGCTCAACCTCCGGAACATTACGCTCGAGGCCGGGGCATCAGATTTGTCGGCCAATGCCCGCCTTACCGGACTCAGGCGCGCCATGCTGGGACGCGGTGCTTCGCTCCTGAAGCTCAATGCCAGCGTTACCAGCAACTTTATTGACGCAAACGAGCTCATGCGCGGCTATGCCTATTACAGCACATACAAACCGTCCAAGGCCTTGTCCGAAGCCTCCGATGAAGCCGTAGAAGCGGCCGTAGACCTTGCGCAGCTGCCAGATACCGCCGTGCTGGAAAGCAAGCTCCTCATCATTCCCTCCAACCTGGATGTCAACTTTACGCTGGAGGCATCGGCCATCCAGTACGACAGCCTTAAGGTAAACTGGGCGGCGGCCGATATCGCCATGCGGGAGCGCACCCTCCAGATCACCAACGCCCTTGCCGCCTCCAACATGGGAGACCTTTACTTCGAGGGCTTCTATTCCACCCGGAACAAGGAAGAAATCAAAGCGGGCTTCGACCTCAACCTGGTGGACATCACAGCCGGAAAGGTCATTACCCTGTTCCCGGCCATCGATACCCTGATGCCGCTGCTCACCACCTTCCAGGGCGACCTGGACTGCGAGCTGGCGGCCACTACGGACATTGACACCCTCATGAATGTGGTGCTGCCTTCGGTAGACGGCATCATCCGCATCAGCGGCAAGGACCTGGGGCTCAAGGAAAGCCCGCAGCTTACGAGGATTACCCGCCTCCTGATGTTCCGCAACAAGAAGGAGGCCCGCATTGCCAACATGTCGGTCACCGGCATTGTCCAGAACAACATTCTGGAGATTTTCCCCTTCGTGCTGGATGTAGACCGCTACCAGCTGGCGGCATCGGGCACGCAGCATCTGAGTCAGCAGTTCGACTACCACGTATCGGTCATCAAGTCACCGCTCATCCTCAAGTTCGGCCTCAACGTATGGGGAGAAGACTTCGACCATATCCGATACGGCCTGGGCAGGGCCCGTTACCGCAGTGCCAACGTTCCGGTCTATTCCCAGCAGCTTGACAATGTGCAGTACAACCTCATCGGCGCCATCCACAACATCTTTGACGCCGGCGTAGAGAAAGCGCTGGAAGAGAACCGCACCGGGCAGTACTTCGGAGAAGTGGCCGGCGTAACGGGCGCACCCGAGACCGGCAGCGTTTCGGAGGCTTCCCTTGCGGGCATGGAAACATTCCTGTCCGATGTCATGGAACAGACCACCACCCGCCGCGAAGCCCTGAAGCAGGAAGTGATCCGTCTTGAGGCGCAGGCCTCCAAACAAGAATAAGATGAACAGTTTCGACTACCTGGAAGTGGCCGTGGAGCTGGCTCCCTTCACCGAGGAAGGGGCCGATATCCTCATGGCCGAGCTCGGGGAGCTTCCCTTCGATTCCTTCGTGACGGAGGATCCCTTCCTGAAGTGCTATATTCCCACAGACCGGTACCGCGCCTCCGACGTAAAGGTGGTGCTGAGCGGTTACCCCTTCGTGGCGGGGTTCAAGGCAACGCCCGTCGAGGGTCAGAACTGGAACAAGGCCTGGGAAGAGACGTTCCAGCCCATTGTGGTGGACGGGAAAGTAACCATCAAGGCACCCTTTAACGGGGAGGTGCGCCGCACACGGTACAATATCTGGATAGATCCCCAGATGGCTTTCGGAACCGGCTCGCACCACACCACCTATATGATGATGCAGCAGATGCTGGGCATTGACATGCGGGGACTCTCCGTGGTGGACATGGGCTGCGGAACGGCCATCCTGGCCATTCTGGCGGCCAAGATGGGCGCGCGAAAGGTGTTTGCCGTGGACATTGACGCCGTGGCGGCAAAATCGGCCTGGGGCAACTGCCGGTGGAACAAGGTGGGCTCACGCGTAGAGGTGGCCTGCGGAGACGCTTCGCTCCTGCAGATGGGCTCCTACGATGTCCTTTTGGCCAATATCCACCGCAATATCATCCTGGAAGACCTGCCCACCTACAAGCGCTCCCTGCGCCGGGGCGGACACATCCTTCTGAGCGGCTTCTACGAGGCCGATGTCCCTTCCATTGAAAAAGCGGCGGCGCAGCTGGGGCTTTCGATTCAAGCACGTTCCGTGTCTGAAGGCTGGTGCTGCCTCCACCTTTGCTAAACCGGTGTCTCACACGGATACGCCCCCCAGTTTTTCTTTCGTTTCGCATTTTTATGAACTAATTTGCAATCTAACAAACGAAATTCGTATATTTGCAACACTTTTTTGCGGGCGTGTTGGAATTGGTAGACAACCCAGACTTAGGATCTGGTGCCTCACGGCGTATGGGTTCGAGTCCCTTCGCCCGCACGAAAAGCGCCTGGCTGTTGTCAGGCGCTTTTTCGTTTGTTTGATGGGAGGAATACTGTTTTATTAAGTAACTCCTAGTCATCAGTTTACGCATTTTACAACCGGCAAAACATCCTAGAGAAAAATGCATAAATCATGCACTAGCATGAATTTATGCTTTACAGGACAAACTGCATCGTAACGGCCATAAAAGGGCAAGAATTCTTTTCTAATCAATAGTTATAAGTCGGTTCACCCGATAATCTCTTTTTAAAAGTTCTAATAAGTAGCGTTTCTAATTTTCCAACCATTGTGGGATAAGTAACCGTTTTACAGCAATATGCTTGATAGACCGGAATAAAGCAAAAATACATTTCGCCTATTGTATCATACGTAACTCTTGATTCTAGTGCGGAATTAATATCACAAGTACTGGCGTGCTTTCTTAATTCTGTTGTTTTAAAGCCCAATACCCTATGCTTGGCAATGCGCTTTATCAGGCAATTCAGAAAGCCATCATCTCTTAAATCCAGATGCGAGCCCATTCTGTCTACAACGGCTCTGGATGTGGTCTTACCAATATATTCCACCGTTACTGCATTGGACTCAGTTATAGAGAAAAATATATAGACTCCGTTGCAGTAATGAAAATCGGCCAGCAGGTCAAAATACTTCAAGTTATTTACCTTGATTCTGCTCTTTGATTGAAGCAAAGGCTTTAAAAACGATTCCACACTTTCTTCCATATTCTCTTGTTTCAGGCAGAGTGTTGTCCGTTTGCCACATAAATCGACTTCGCCTTGGTTCAAAGACACTATTTGATAATCAATAGAAATGATGTTATCTGAGGAGTCTAAACCAATACTATTAATCAGAATGGGAGAAACTGAAGGATTAGGATAGCGCATAACAAAGACGTACGATTAAACTGCGACTATTAAGTAAACCGCTGTAACAATTGAGGTATGACTGAAAGGATATCATTAGCATAACCTGGCCGTCCTATTATTCTGTGACAGGGCGGACTGATTGCCCGCTGTAACGGTAGAAGTTGTACCTGAAGACATCGTCGGAAAAGAAGTAGACGCCCCACGCGTCGTCCGGATAGTCCGTATTGAGAGACGAAGACCAGTAGTAGCCGTCGGAACCGGCATAGTAGAGACTCGTGCCGCCCCGGTAACCGGCGGCGGGAAGGAATATACTGTTCCCGTTGGTCGCAGTTACCAGTTTACCGTTGATTCCGCTGCCATTGTAGTTCGTTACCCAAGTCCAGGTACACTTTGTCCTTAATTCAGTCCACTCGGCATCCGTAGGCATACGCCACTTGCCGCCGAGAGCCGCGTGAGCGGCATCGTCGTCCGGTTCCAAGACTGTCTTATTATCTACAGTACCGCGAGAACTATCTGTATTATACTTCGTTAACGAAGTGGAACTTGTACCCCATTTGTAGGTGGACCATTTATAATTATCCTTCGGCACAGTCTCGCCCCAGGCATAATAGTCTCCGTAATCCTCCGGCTTCGCTGCGCCAAGGTTGCACGTGGCCCACTTAACGGACAGGCCCAGATCCACAGCTATTGGAGCTTCTTCGCTGCCATGCTCATACCTATAATAACTGTATGAGGAAGATTGGTTTTCTTTGTATATAAGATAGTATTTACCTCCGTTAACGTCTGTCATTATAATGGTTACAGGCTCATTTGATGCATTCTTAAGTGCCGCCTCCACATAACTATCCTTGAATGCCCATGTCCAATAATAGTTTCCATATTGGTGATTGGAAAAAGATGCTCCATCTGTAGCTTCAAGATTATATTCTACACCGGATACCACAGCAGTAGCAGAAGACCAATTTTTCTTTAAAGTAGCAATCCCAAATCCGTCTGCAGCTACTAATTGGTTGTCAGCGTAAATGTTAATATCTGTATGATTCCCAAGAGCACGGCAACCATAATATCTCACAACAATAGCATTCGCGTCAGAAGCAGGTAAGGCGACTGTGACCACACAATCGGCCGTTTTCTCTCCGGCTTTTGCCGTGATGGTTGCCTCGCCTTCAGCGACAGCCGTCACAACACCATCCTGCACAGTGGCAATGGCTTCATCTGATGATGACCAAGTCAATTGATCCGTAGTATTTTCAGGAAGAACTGTGGCGGTAATCGTCTCGGTATCTCCAATAAAAAGATTTAAACTATTCTTGTCGAAGCTCAGGGATGTTGCGGCGACCTCTACGGTAACGGCACACTTCGCAAACACAGAACCACATGATGCCGTAATCTCTGCCGTTCCGGGAGCAACGGAAGTGACAACACCTTCTGGAGAAACACTTGCAACATTAGCATCGGAAGATCCCCATTCAATCTTGCCCGTTGAACTTTCCGGATCTAACGTTGCCACCAAAGTCTCTGTCTCATTCAATGCTTTGAAGGCCAATTCCGTCTTGTTAAGGCTGATGCCTTTGGCTGAGACAACCACTGTTACCTGGCACTTATCCGTGAAATTGCCGGACTTTGCAATAATCTCGGTGGAGCCAGGGGCAACACCGACAACAACTCCGTCCGTAACCGTTGCAACGGATGTATTGGAACTCACCCAGGTAACGCTCTTGTTGCTAGCGTTTGACGGGGTAAACTTAACCTCCAAGACCTTATTTCCGCCCTTTTCAAGCGTGATTTCATGTTCAGTGAGGGCAATGCCGGTTAACTCCACAACAGTGGGCTGCGAGTTACCTCCGTTATTATTGTTATCTCCACCAGGAGTTTTTTCCGGAGTGCAGGAAAACAACAGCGCGAGGGCTGCAAGGAGAGATAAATAATTTTTCATAATTTATAGTTTGTTTTGATTAGACAACGGAAAAACCACGGCGAACCTTCTGGATGCCGTGGAAAACATTATGCTTAAACTTCTGTGTACTAGGCGATTCCCCCCCTATTGACGGAATGAAGATTTCATAGATATGATTAGAATGGCACATCTGAGGATAACTCGTCTACAAATATCGTCATTTTTGGGAATAATCACAACGACCCTGCCCCCAAAAGAAATGCTTTTTTCACCAGCAAGAATTATTGGATTACAAGAACAGGAGTATAGTTTTCTGTTATATTCGCAAGGATATGTCAAAGAAAGAGTGCATACAGAGCTTTTTCGGACGGCATCGCCAAAGAAGGCGCGGCAAATAAGTCCTCGAAATTGGTTCGATAATTGTCCCATTGCCCGCACAATGATTAAGCGCTAACTTATTGATATTTCATAAGTTGGCGTTTTTGCTTGATAAAAACTTCCGACTTTTCTCCGATTTAAGCCGTTTTTTGTCAGAAAACCGCCCCAAACCTCACGGCCAGGACGGTTCAAACAACTAGATGCCGCGACGATGCGGCTGTGCAAATATAAAAAGATTTTCCGACTTTGAAAAATTATCGGCCCAACTTCATGGCAGCCTCCACCTGTTCCGCGTTATAATCCGCCGGGGAGTATTCTTCGCACAGGCGGCGAAACTCCCGGAATTGCTTATGAAAGGGAGAAGTCCGGCTCCTGTACTGATTGATGACGATACGGGCCAGGAAAAAGTTTAGGGTTCCGGCCTGATACATGTCCCGCACCTTCGTTTCGTCATATTCCAGGAGAATGAGGTAAACGCATTGAGCCAGGTCTAGCAAGTCCGCGCTCATGCTGTTTGTGTGGGCTATATTCCGGCATATATCCTCAACCTTCCGGGAGGCTGCCAGGGCTCCGATGATTTCTGCTTTTGTCATACATCAATCGGCTGCAAAATGCGTTCCGCCCTGGGCTGGTTTCTCCGATGCTATTCCGATGCTATTCCGCCGTTAAACCGCCGTTAAACCTCCGCTACTCCTGCGCTACTCCTGCGCTATGGCGGGCGTTCCTTTGCGCGCGCATAAATGACATCGGAAAAATCGGAAAAATCCGCATTTTCCCTCGCTATCCCCTCGCTATGGCGGGCGCTCCTCAACCTTCAAAATGTCATAAATGTCTATCCCCTTACGCGCACATGAAGGGAGGCCCACAAAAGCCACATTTCGCGCAAAATCCTTCGCTGTTCCTTCGCTTTGGCCGTGCTATCTCCGTGCTATCTCCGTGCGACTGCGGGTGTCATGGAAAAGCCCGTTATTTTTGGATTTCCGGGCGTTTCTCCTCCGGGTTGAGGTATTTATCATTCCAGGAGGAAACAGCCCCAAAACGCCGCTATTTTCCCGGCGGTTTTTCGCCCTTCTCCTGCCAATACTGCCAGCGCTCAAACAGGACTTCCACGGAGTTATCCGGGACTACATAAGACAGGCCCATGCTGACAGCCCCGGCCACAAGGTACACGGCGAAGGCCGTAGGATATTTTGCGAGTCTATCCAGGTGCATGAGCCGGGCCCTGGGCCCTTTGTTTATCCAGGCCGGGGAGGATAGTAACATAGTCCAGCATTCCAAAAAATCCTTATCCGATAATAGACGAAAACGGCCTTGCTGGGCCGTTTCGTTCTTTTCTTCATTTCTTTTTTTTTCTTTCATTTCTTCCCTTCTTTTATTCTTCTTTTCTTGATTGTTTGATTGTTTTTCCCTATCCCTGTTCCTCCTGGAATTTCTTCCGGGCATTTTGGTTCCCCTTTGGGGCTCCGGCCTTCCCTGGGTGTGAGCGCTTTTCCGATAAAGTCCAGCCGTTTTGCAGCCATTTCTCCACATGCCGCCAGGCCATTTCCAGCAAGGCCCTTTTATCGTCATTCCAGGCGGAGAAGTCCGGCGGCTGTTCGTTGAGGCCGTATCGGTTTACTGCCATTAAAAACGGCCCTTGTAAGTCCGGCGGGAGTCCGTCGGCCTCCTCCTGGTACACTTCCAGGAAAGGGTATTTGCGCCGGGCACTGGGCCGTTCCTTCGCGCTCATGATGCGGCCTCCTGCTTATCGCGTTCAATATACCTGCGGAGTATCGGCAGGCAGCGGGCCCAAACAGCCGCCAGCCGGGGAGAAACTTCCAGCCCGGCCTCCTGATAGCCGCCGATGATATATGCCCGGAAAACCGCCAGCATTTCCACAAGTTCCGCACTTTCCAGGGCCAGCAGATAGGGCCGGGTGCAACTGATAAAAAACAGCAATACTTCCGACGGGTTCATGTCGGTTATCCTTCCACTTTTCCTCATTATTTCCCCTCCACGATTTTGTCAATGTCAATTGATTTGTAACGGAGTTGGCCGCCCACTTCCACGGGGAGAAGGTAGCCGCTTTTCTTCCAGCGCCACAGGGTTGTATCTGACACATTGAGCCGCTGCATAACTTGCTCCTTCGTGAGAAGGGAGGAGGCCGCTTTGCTGCGGGCCTCCTTCTCCACCTCAACACGCACCTGGTCTATAAGACGGCGGCCAGCCTCCGCCAGGTCCGCAGCCTGTAAGGAAACGATTGTGCCAGGGCATTCCTTGGCGAGTCTGATTATATCCACATTTCCCATGCCTTAATCCTCCACCTGTTCAATATGATATTCGCCATATTTGCAGGGAGCACCGAAACGATTTTTCCCCTGCACATTCTTTGTGATGATGCGGAATTTCCCGCCCTGGGCCGCGAGTTGGTTCCGCAGTACATTTATAAGCGACGGGAGCCGGGTCGTGCTCCACCTTGCGCGGGCCTCCTCCTGGGTGAGCCTCCCGCCCTTCATGAGAAAATCCAGCACAGCCTCCCGCTGTGTGGAAATGGGCGTGCCGTCTGACTTCCGCCCGTAAATGGGTTTTTGCTTTGCCATAATTCTAGTTGTTAAAATCATGGTGCAAAAATATACGAAATAATCCGCGTAATCAATTGATTTACACGGACTTATTTAACCTCAACTTATGATATTAAGTTATCATTAAAAAGGTATTTGACTTTGCATTGAGGAAAGGCTGTTTACCGTTATCGGATTGCCTTGCTTATCTTCAAAAACGCCGTCAATGACTCCCCACCTTGTTATGCTGCCGCGCTTGCAGGCTATTCCGCTTTGAATGAGCCATTGATGCAGATATGGGCCATAAGTAACTCTCTGCCATTGAAAGCCTTTGAGCCAGCCCTTTTCAACCGCTGCCAGGTATTCCGGCATTTGACTGATGCGCGCCCGTATTTCCATGATGCGGGCCCGCTGCTTCTCCGGCGTTAAGGGCTGGGCCTTTTTCCTTGCAGGTCGGGCCGGGGCTCCTGGTTCTTCAATCCCCTGGGCGAAGGCTGCGGCCCTCCGCAGTTCTTCAAAACGGGCCTCGTGTATATACATGATTTCTTCCGGCATTCCAGGAAAGGCCGGGCCGGGCTCATGCAGCCGCCAATAATGCAGCCAGCCCTCAAAACTCCATTCCGCCGGGGAAGTATTCGCCAGGTAGTCCCGGCATGCCTGGTTCTGCCTGTCCTTATCCCGGGCAATCATCTGCTCCACCTGGTACTCAAACAGGCCGTTGAGGATTGACTGCGGGAGGCTGCTTTGGGTATTGTTTTTCTGCTTTGCCATAGTGCTTGTTATTTTTGGGTTTCCCGGCGTTTTTCCGTCATTTTAAGGGATTGACAAGCCGCCAGGCGAAAGGCCCTAAAAACGGCCCTTTTTATCGTTTTCAAACATGGCCCTGGGCCAGCCGTTCCTCATGCAGTCCGCGACGATTTCCCGCACCTGGGGAGTATCGCCGTATGAGGTAAGCAACTGCCAGCATAGCCGGGCCGCAGTTCCGGCCTGCATGATGCGTTCCACCTCCGCCGCCGGGAGAAGGTAACCGCCATTCGCTTTTTCGTAGTGTATCATGTTATCCTGGTTTTTATCGTTGTTTCTTCGCTGTTATCATGATGCGCCGGGGCTCCTGGATTATTCCAGGTAGGTAACAAGTTCGCGTTTCATTTCTTCGTCAATATCCCGGTAACGGGCGAAGGCCTTGGAGCCCTCCACATGGCCGGAAAGTTTTCCGATAAGGTTCGGGTCTTGTACGCGCTTATACAGGTTTCCGATGAAACAGCGCCGGGCCAGGTGCGAAGATGCAATTTCATTGAGCGGGCGCTTTTCCTCCTCCCTGGTTGTAGGGTTGAGGATAGTAACGGAGCGAGTGAGGCCCGCAGCCGTGAAAACTTCCTTAATTGCGTAGTTATAGTTTTGGTCTGATATACAAGGCAGCAACTTATCTCCTGGAATGTCCTTGTATCTTTCCACAATGGCCCGTGCTACTGCATTCAACGGGACTCGCACCGTTACCGGGTTCCCCTCCTTCGTTTTCCTGGGAATGTACTCCACAGCGCCGTTTATAATGGAGCACTTCGTGAGGTTCCGCAGGTCTGATACACGGCAGCCGATGACACATTGAAAAACGAAAATATCCCGCTGCACAGCAAGGCGCGGATTGTCGGAGAAGTCATGGGCCGCGAGTTGGTTCCGCTCCTCAATCGTGATATAATACGGCGTTCCATAAAGATACTGCGGGACGGAGAATTTGCGGAAAGGGCTGTGCGTTGTTATATCGTTATCCATGGCCCAAATGTAGAATGTCCGCAGGCAGTCCAGGAATTTGTTTATTGCGTTCTGCCCGCGCTGGGCTGGTAGCCGGGACTCCGGGACGGCCTGGAATGCGGCCTTGAAACGGCTATCCAGGTAGATGATACGCCGGGCGCCATGCTTATCGGCCTCAACTTCGTAGAAGGTATATTCATTCCGCAGGTACTCCACGAAGTCCCGCAGGGTTTCTTCCGTTATATCCTCCACCTGGGCCTCCTCCATTCCGGCATATATGAGGAAACGGCGGAAGGCCCGCAGGACTGCCCGGCCATGAGCCACATTTGACTTCGCTACTTCCCGCTCATTATTCCAGCGCTCCATGCAATCCATGATGCACCGGGACTCCGGGGCCTGTGGAAAGTTGTAATCATGCAGAAGGGAAACAAGCCACTTGGAAGGCAATTGCACCTTCCCGGCTCCGGCCTCATTGAAAGATGCGACGATAAAAGCCCGCACCTTTTCCAGAGCCGCGTTTGCTGCCGTGAGGTTATCCGCCAGGGCCTTTGCCTCCGGGCTCATGACACGGGCCTTCGGTATGGTTAGCCGCTCATGCTGGGCATTCCAATACTGCGGGAGAATGAAGATATTTGTCTTTGCGCTTTGGTCTATACGGCCATGATAGAAACGGACAAGGATTTCACTTTGTCCCGTTGCTTTGTCGGCCTTGCTGGAAAGCCGGAATTTGATTGTTGCCATGATAATCTAGTTGTTTGTGCAAATATAAAAAGAATTTCCGACAAAATTCCGATTTACGGCAAAAACTTCCGACTTTTCTCCGATTTACATGAAAGATTTTGCAAGCCATGGAAAAAGCCTGCAATTTGAAAAAGTTTGTTTGTATGTATTTCAAAAGCCGTTTTTCCTCGCTCCCGTTGAGGCTGGGCCGGGCTCCTGGATTTCAAACATTCGGTTCCCTTCGCCCGCACAGGAAGCCGGCCATAAGCCGGCTTTTCCTTTTGCGGGCGAAGGGACTCCGTCGGCCCACGTTACCCCATCCCCAAACCCCTTCCCTCGGGGAAGGGGCTTAGTCGCTTCGCTCCGAAGTGCGGTCCGGCAAAGACACGCCCTCCGCCGGGCGCCTGATGGCGCCTTTTTCGTGCGGGGAAAAGGACTCCCACCTTGTCTCGCTTTGCCGCAT
>CAMODD010000027.1:0-21930 GCA_946611215.1 uncultured Bacteroidales bacterium
GAGGAGTGAGCTGCTTGAGACCGAGGGCGATGCGCTTCTGCTGCTCGTTGAAGTCGAGGACGACAACGTTGATCTTCTGATCCAGGGCAACCACTTCCTCGGGGTGGGAAATGCGGCCCCAGCTGAGGTCGGTGATGTGGATGAGACCGTCCACGCCACCCAGGTCTACGAACACGCCGTAGTTGGTGATGTTCTTGACCACACCTTCGAGGACCTGACCCTTCTCCAGCTTGGAGATGAGTTCGGTGCGCTTGAGCTCCTGCTCGGCCTCGAGGAGGGCCTTGTGGGAAACAACCACGTTCTTGAACTCCTGATTGATCTTGACAATCTTGAAGTCCATGGTGGTGTCCACGAATACGTCGTAGTCACGGATGGGCTTGATATCGATCTGGGAGCCGGGGAGGAAGGCCTCGATGCCGAACACGTCCACGATCATACCACCCTTGGTGCGGGTCTTGACATAACCCTTCACCACCTCGCCGCTCTCGTATGCGGCGTTGACCATATCCCAGGACTTGAGCTGACGGGCTTTCTTGTGGGAGATCACCAGCTGACCCTTGCGGTCTTCGGCGCTCTCAACCAGAACTTCCACCTTGTCACCCACTTTGAGGTCAGGGTTGTAGCGGAACTCGGGGGCAGAAATGACGCCTTCGCTCTTGGCGCCGATGTTCACGACCACCTCACGCTTGGTGATGGCGGTTACAACACCCTCTACCACCTCGTTCTCGGTGACTTTGTTGAGGGTTTGCTCGTACAGTGCCATGGTTTCCTCTTTGGAACCAGCCTGGACACCGTCGTTCTCGAAGGCTTCCCAATCGAACTCCTCGGGAGCGACGGAAGCATTCAGAGCGGCTTTCTTAATTTCTTCAGACATAATAATTTAGATTTGAAAAAACTAGTAGTTAAACATTATTTCCTGAGCTTTTGCCATGGCACGCCTACGCGCGCGTCCGGGAAAAAAGCGGGCAAATTTAGTAAATAATATTTAATCTTCCAAATATCTGCGCCTTAGAACGGCCAGATCGTCGTCCCCGATGCCCATCGCCTCTTCCAGATAACCGGGGATTCCGCCCCAGTTGGCGTCGATGAGCTCCAGCGCATGGCGGAAATTCTTGACACTCACCCCCATGAAGGCGCGGATGACCTCCTTCTCCTCCTCTCCGCCGCCGGCCTCCTTCACCTGCGCGATGAAGTGGTCCACCAGGGGCCGATAGATGACGTTGGAACGGTCAAAGTCCTCGATGATGGTTTCGTTGTCGGCCCCGAGCGCCCCCAGGATGAGGGCGGCGCCAATGCCGGTGCGGTCTTTCCCCTGCGAGCAGTGCCACAGGACGGCGCCTTCTTCCGTCTCGATGATCAGGTTCATGAAGGTGGCGTACTGCAGCTGGGAGAACTCACTGAGAATGAGCGAAGGATAGAGCTGCCGGCCCTTCTCCTGGAAGATTTTCATGAACGAGAGCTTCACGATGTGAGCCTGCAGGTTCAGGAACACTTCCTCGGGAACGGCCTCGCCGCTTTTTTTCTCGGCCTCGACATCCAGGGTGGGCAGGAGGATGTGCTCCGCGCCCGGAACGGGACGGTCGGGCTGGGCCGATGCTTCCTGGAAAGTGCGGAAGTCAAAGATTTTGCGAAGATGATACTCCTCCGACAGACGGCGGATATCTTCGTCGGAAGCCTGGTTCAGATGGGCGGTACGCAGAAGGAGGCCCCGCCGGACGGTTTTTCCCCCGATCCGGATTCCTCCGAGGTCCCTTGCGTTGATAACCCCTTCCAGCATAGGCTATTTGTACAGGTGACGCTTGATGCTTCCCTTGGCGGTGCGCTCGAAGGGAAGGTCTACCAGCTCCACATAGAAAATCTGGCTGAACTTGGGAAGCTGCCCGTTGGCACGACTGCGGATTTCGGCGGCCATCTGGTTCTGCTGCTCTTCGTTGGTGCCCACCACGGCATCGGCGTGAGGATAGACCAGCGCGACAATCTTGCCGTCCCGGGAAAGCACCACCGACTCTTCTACGATGGGGTCGTTGGAGAGCACCTGCTCCACTTCTTCGGGGTAGATGTTCTGGCCGGAAGAGTTGAGGATGAGGGCCTTGATGCGGCCGCGGATGAAGATGTTGCCGGCTTCGTCCATCACGCCCAGGTCTCCGGTGCGGAACCAGCCGTCCTCGGTGTGGGCTGCTTCATCGGCCGCAGGATTCTTGTAGTATCCCAAGGTGATGTTGGGACCGCGGGACTGGATTTCTCCGGGCACGCGCTCGGGGTCCGAGGACTCGATCCTTATCTCGTGGATGGGTTTGCCGCAGGACCCGGCCACGTACCCGGAGGGCATCTCGAATGCCAGGAGCGGGCAGGCTTCCGTCATGCCGTAGCCCACGGCGTAGGGGAGGCTGATCTTGCGGAAGGCCACTTCCACCTTCCAGTTGAGGGGAGCGCCGCCGATGATGATGGTCCTCACGCGCCCTCCAAAGTTGGAAAGGACTTTTTCGCCGATGGACTTGTAAAAGGACATGCGTACGCCCGGAACAGCGCTCAGAAGTTTGCCGGAACGGGAGTTGAGCATGGGGCGCACCCAGGTGGTATAGACTTTTTCCATCACCATGGGAACGGTGATGATAAGGGAAGGACGCACCTGCTGCATCGCCTTCATCAAAAGGGACGGAGACGGGGTTTTTCCGAGGAAACAGATCTGGTATCCGGTGCAGCAGGGGTAGATGAACTCCATGGCCAGGCCGTAGATGTGGGCGAGGGGCAGCATGGAGACAATGGCCTCGGGCTGGTTGGAGATGTGCTGCTGGCAGTACTCCACAATGTCCGACATGGCGCCGAAGCTGAGCATGACGCCCTTGGGGTCTCCGGAAGTGCCGGAAGTATAATTGATGATGGCAAGGCCGTCCATGTTGCTGTGGTATTCCACTTTCATGGGGTCCAGGCCGTCGGGGTATTCTTTGTTGAAGGCCGATGTGCGGTTCTCCCAAGCCAACTTGTATTCCGGCGTGCCCCAGAGGAGACGGTCTTCGCGGGCGTCCAGAACACCCTTCAGGAGCGGAAGTCGCTCACGGTCCAGATTCTTCCAGATGTCGGAGTCGGTGATAAGGAGCACGCTGTCCGAGTGATGGATGAGCTGCATGGCGCCGCTTGGGGTAAAGTTGGGCAGGATGGGAACGATGACGGCCTCGTAGGTGTTGGCTGCGAGGAAGAAAATGGCCCAGCGGGCCGAATTGCGGGCGACGAGGGCAATCTTGTCCCCCTTCTTGATGCCGGCTTCCCTGAAAAATGCATGCAGCGTAGCCATCTTGATGGCCAGGTCTGCATAGGTATAGCTTGCTCCTTCAAAGTCACTCAGGGCAGGAGAAAACGCCCTGTTGTGTACTTGATCCTCCAGTTTCTTCAGGTAATGCTTCATTCGTTCTCGCTTTGGTTCATTCTGCAAATATACTATTTTTCCCGGAAAAAGCTTCGCGCGCGTGCACCGCTCTTTTTTATTTGGCCCAAATTGACTATATTTGTCATGCCATGCTCAATCCCGACATACTCAGTGCCATTCCATCCGCATTCCAGCCACTGGCCGGGATGCTGAAGGAAATGAACGTGGAGAATGATGTCTACGGAGGTAACTCCTTCGAAATCATTACATGTGGCAGGCGCAAGCGGGAACTTCTCCTGGAGGATATCCGCCGGGCCAAGTCTTTTATCCACATCGAATATTTCCGTTTTGGCAACGACAAAGGTGGCCGCGAAGTGCGGGATCTCCTCATAGAAAAAGCCAGAGAAGGCGTAGAAGTACGCTTTCTCAACAACAATTGGAGCGGAGTGGTGGCCATCCCCAACGCCTATTGGAGGCCTCTCATCCAGGCAGGCGCCGAGGTCATCCCCTTTACTCATATCAAACATGGCCTCCACAAGTGGTTCTACCGCATCTTCCACCAGCAGCACCGTAAAGTAGTAGTGATTGACGGGCAGGTGGCCTACACCGGCGGCATGAACCTCAATGACAATTACTTTTATAAATGGCGTGACACGCACCTTCGCATAACGGGCCCCATAGTCCGCGCTCTCGGAGAGTCCTTCATGGACAGCTGGCGGGCTTCGGACGGCCGTTTCTCGTATCCGCCAGAACACTATCTGCCCGACCCTTCTGTACAGGGCGCCCCCTTTGCCGGTAAGACCATGCAGCTGGTGAGCGACTTCCCGGAGTCGGAAGCATCGGCCATGCTGGCAGCCTACTGCTGGGTGCTGGACCACGCCCGCGATTATGTGTACATCCAGACGCCCTACTTTGTGCCGCCGCCGTCTTTCATCGAATCGCTCGCTGGAGCAGCCCAGAGGGGGGTGGATGTGCGCGTGATGCTGCCGCAGGAGGTTGACACTCCGTTCTTTGGGACCTGCAACCGTTCCTATTATGCCGAGTGTCTGGAGCGCGGCGTCCGCATTCTGGAGCGCGGCGGCGAGTTCATCCACAGCAAGACGCTGGTCTCCGACGACGAATTCTCCATCATCGGCGCGTCCAATCTGGACTGGCGCAGCTTCCACGTAAACTATGAGATCAACACCCTCATCTATGACCGCGAGACGGCCCTTTATAACAGGTCTGTCTTTGAACAGGACCGCGAGTTGGTGAGAGAGTGGCACCTGGAGGAGTGGCTGCGCGGTCACAAATGGTACCACGCAGCCGTTTCCTGGTTTGTCCATTGGGTTTACCGCTTGCTGTAGCTACGGCAACTGGTAGTCTGTGGCGCTCTTCATACCCACGGTTCCAAAATACTTGTCCACAAGGTCTCCTTTCACTTTGACCCGCTTGCCGATGAGCTCCGGATGATCCACCAGGTTCAGGGCCTGTCGTACCTTGCCGGCGGGCAGCTCCACGGCCAGGCAGGAGGCTTTGTCGGTTGTAGAGGAACGGTCGGCGAGAGCCAGGTGCGTATTCTTGGTAATGCCTTCGGTCTTTACCGTTTTGCCGCTGGTGGTGAGGTCTCCTCCCACGATGTACCCTGTGACCCAAACCCCCTTCTGGCCAATGTGGGAACCCGCTTCGCCCACGGACAGCGTGCCCTGTGCATCTCCGCCTCCCTGCCCGATGGTGAAGTTTTCGCTCACCCAGCTGCGGGAGGTGTCGGTCTGCACCGTAATGCTGCTCTTGCCGTTTCCGCTGCCCTTGGGGGCGCTGATGCTCACCGTGAGGATTTCCCGCGCTTCGATGTTACGGGTGAACAGCGTCTCGTAGTCTTCTCCGCTCTCGCGGTATAGGAGCACCGACACGTCGCCGGGCTTCACATAGGCGATGCGCGTCTCCCTGTAGAGGTATTTGAGTTTGGTGTCGGCCTGCTTTACATAGAGAATGCCGTCGGGATAGGCCTCCAGGAAGTCCTGCCCGGTCCTGAGGCGGATGCCGGCGTTTTGCAGGGTGCACCGGAGCTTGACGGTGACACTTTGCCCGGCGGGGACCCGGACCACCTGCTCGTCTCCGTACTGCGGTTTGGAGAAGGCGGGGGAGGAGAAGTTCTCCGAGACTATGCCTACGGTGTAATACCCCTCCGGCACATCCAGCACCTGCGGCGAGTCCCCGTAAGGGCCCCTGTAGAGGGTGCCGCCGTCGGCATCTCGTACGGTTAAGATAAAGTCGTTGGTGTCGGGCAGTTCTTCGGCGGCTTTGGTAACGAGGACGGCCCGTTCCAGGGCCCATCGCAGTTGTCCCGGCCGGGCCGATGATCCTTCGGGAGAAAAGTCGTCGCAGGAGGCGAGAAGAAACACAAGGGGCATGAGCGCCCCCTTCCAGGGAATGGTTTTCATAAGCATTTGTTTTTAGCTCCGGACACCGTTGTCCGGATGCCCCTAAGGTAGGGAACCTCTCTGGAACGGAATGATCAAAACATTAAAATCTGCATGTGTTTTTTAGCCGGATCGGCTAAAACAGAAAAAATCGTACATTTTTTTAGCCGATTTGCATTTTTCTCCCTTTGCTCGTAAATTTGTAGGCTTAAAAAATTAGATATGTTCGAGAACCTGAGCGAAAGGCTGGAAAGGTCTTTCAAGATACTGAAAGGTGAAGGAAAAATCACCGAAATCAATGTAGCCGAAACCGTAAAGGACATCCGCAAGGCCCTCCTGGATGCCGATGTAAGCTATAAGGTGGCCAAGGACTTCACCACCCGTGTAAAGGACAAAGCCATTGGCGCCAACGTGCTCACCGCCGTGAAGCCTCAGCAGATGATGGTGAAGATCATGCACGACGAGCTTGCGGAGTTCATGGGCTCCACCGCGCAGGAGATTAACGTCAAGGGAAACCCGGCCGTTGTGCTGGTAGCCGGTCTCAACGGTTCCGGTAAAACCACCTTCTCCGGCAAGCTGGCCCTGCACCTCAAGTCCAAGAAAGGCATGAAAGTGCTTCTGGCCGCCTGCGACACCTTCCGCCCGGCCGCCATCGACCAGCTCAAGGTGCTCGGAGAAAGCATCGAAGTCCCCGTCTTCACCGTAGAAGGAGAGAAGGATCCCATCAAGATTGCCAAGGACGCCATTGCAAAGGCCAAGGCCGATGGCTATAGCGTTGTCATTGTGGATACCGCCGGCCGTCTGGCTGTGGACCAGGAGTTGATGGACGAGATATCGGCCCTGCACAAAGCCGTGCAACCCACCGAAACCCTCTTCGTGGTAGATGCCATGACCGGTCAGGATGCCGTGGAGACCGCCAAGGCCTTCAACGACCGCCTGGACTTTGACGGCGTAGTCCTTACCAAGATGGACGGCGATACCCGCGGCGGTGCAGCCCTTTCCATCAAGGCCGTGGTGGGTAAACCCATCAAGTTCGTTTCTTCCGGTGAAAAGTTGGAAGCCCTTGACGTCTTCCACCCCGAACGCATCGCAGACCGCATCCTGGGCATGGGAGACGTGGTTTCCCTGGTAGAAAAGGCCCAGGAACAGTTTGACGAAAAAGAGGCTCGCGAACTCAAGAAGAAGTTGGCCAAGGACCAGTTTACCCTGTGGGATTTCTACAACCAGATTCAGCAGGTGAAGAAGATGGGCAACATCAAAGACCTCGCTGCCATGATCCCCGGCGTGGGCAAGGCCATCAAGGATGTGGACATCCCTGACGATGCTTTCAAGGGCACCGAGGCCATCATCCTCTCCATGACTCCCTACGAGCGCGAGCACCCCGAGGTCATCAACGGCAGCCGCCGCAAGAGGATTGCCGATGGCTCCGGTACCTCCCTCCCGGAAGTGAACCGCCTTCTCAAGCAGTTCGAAGGCACCCGCCGCATGATGAAAGGCGCCGTCACTGGCACCTTAATGCAGCAGATGAAAGGTTTAAGATAGCCTTTCATCTGCTGCCCATTCTCCCTACGTTACCCTCACCCCAAACCCCTCTCCTCGGGAGAGGGGCTGGCGGCAGAAGCCGCCTATAAATCAATCTATTAAAGAGAATAGGTATGAAAAGATTGTCTTTCTTTGTTCTGGTAGGTTTGTTTTTGATGGGAAGCTGCGGACATCGGCTGAAAGATGGTGACTATACCCTCACCGTCCTGTCTACCAACGACGTACACAGCACCTGGTTTGACTCCACTTACACCGGAGGGGGCATCAAGAAGTCCCTCTTCGCCATGAACTACTACATTGACAGCGTCCGCACGGCCGATGGCTTTGACAACGTTCTGCTCGTGGATGCCGGAGACTGCCTCCAGGGAGACAACGCCGCCTACTATTATAATTATGTAGATACGGTAACCCCGCACCTTTTCCCCCGGCTCATCGAGTACATGCATTATGATGCCATCGCCATGGGAAACCACGACATTGAGACGGGGCATCCCGTGTACGACCGCGTACAGGAGGGTCTCACCCGCGCCGGCTCTCCCTTCCTGGCCGCCAATGCCATCCGCAACGACAACGGAAAGTCCTACTTCCCGGCCTACCGCATGGTGGTGAAGGCCGGCCTTCGCATCGCCGTCCTGGGATATAACAACGCCAACATCAAAGCCTGGCTCTCGGAAGAGCTTTGGAGCGGCATGCACTTCGAGTCCATCGCCTCCCGCATCCAGCAGGATGTAGACTATGTGCGCCAGCGCGAGCAACCCGACGTTCTGGTAGCCGCCATGCACTCGGCCTGTGGCCAGGGAGACGGCTCCATCCTGGAAGCTGAGGCTCTTGATGCCTTCAATCTGGTAAAAGGTGTGGACTGGCTCATCTGCGGCCACGACCACAGGCCGTATGTAGAGAACCGTGACACCACAGCGCTCCTCAATTCCGGCAGTCACAGCCGTTTTGTGGCCCATGGTAAGATGCATATGACCGTCTCCGGAGGCAAGGTAGTAAAGAAATCCTTCGAAACCGACCTCATCCCAGTAGACGCAGCCAAGGCCGATCCCGTCATGCGCGAGCACTTCCGGAAAGACTTTGAAGCTGTCCGTGACTTCACCCTGCAGGAAGTGGGCACCCTCAAGGCCGACCTCCGTACCCGCGATGCGTACACCGGCATGTGCGACTATGTGAATCTGGTGCACACCCTCTGCATTCAGAAGGCACCCGCCCAGATATCCATAGCCGCGCCGCTTACCTACAACAGAACCGTAGAGGCCGGCACCCTGGTGTTCAACGACCTGTTCACCATCTATCCCTTCGAGAACCAGTTGTACGTCATTACCATGACCGGAGACGAAATCGTCCGCTATCTTGAGGCATCCTACGACCGTTGGATCAATACCATCTCCAGCCCCTCGGAACATGTCCTGAAGATTGAGCCCAGAGATAACCCGCGCAACCAGCAGAAGGGCTGGTCCTTCGTCCACCCTTCGTATAACTTTGACTCCGCCGCCGGCATCAACTACACCGTAGACGTTACCAAGCCTCGCGGAAAGCGCATAGCCGTGCAGTCCATGGCCGATGGCAGCGCCTTCGAACCGGCCCGCACCTACAACGTGGCCATCACCTCCTACCGCGCCAGCGGCGGCGGAAACCTCCTGGATGAAATAGGTATTGACACCGACCTCATTGACGCGCGTGTCGTGGCCCGTTACCCCGAAATCCGTAACATCCTGTTTGACTATCTCAAGGAGCACGGCGCCATAGACCCTGCCGTCATCGGCAACCCTTCCGTTATCGGCTCCTGGAAATTCATCCCCGAAAAAATAGCCGCCCCGGCCCTCAGGGCCGACGCGGCACTTCTCTTTGGAGAGTAGGAAATCCTACTTGGCGTAAGCCACGGAACGAGTCTCGCGGATTACGGTGATCTTCACCTGTCCGGGATAGGTCATTTCGTCCTGGATCTTCTTGGCGATGTCTCCGGAGAGGACTTCGGCCTCCTGGTCGCTTACCTGTTCTGCGCCCACGATCACGCGCAGTTCGCGGCCGGCCTGGATGGCGTAGGCCTTGGTGACGCCCGGGTAGGCACCGGCGAGGTTCTCCATGCCGCGCAGGCGCTTGATGTAGCTCTCAATGACCTCGCGGCGGGCACCGGGACGGGCGCCGGAAATGGCATCACCCACCAGCACCAGGGGAGCGTAGAGGGAAGTCATTTCGGTTTCCTCATGGTGTGCGCCGATGGCGTTGCAGATTTCGGGCTTTTCCTTGTACTGCTCGGCCAGCTTCATACCCAGCAGGGCGTGCGGCAGGTCCGGATCTTCCTCGGAGACCTTTCCGATATCGTGCAGCAGGCCGGCACGTTTGGCAATCTTGGGGTTGAGGCCCAGTTCGCTGGCCAGGATGGCGCAGATGTTGGCAACCTCACGGGAGTGCTGCAGCAGGTTCTGTCCGTAGGAGGAACGGTATTTCATGCGGCCGATAAGGCGTACGAGTTCCATGGAAAGGCCGTGGATGCCAAGGTCTATGCAGGTGCGCTTGCCGGTTTCCAGAATTTCTTCTTCCAGCTGCTTCTGTACCTTGGTGACGACTTCTTCGATGCGGGCCGGGTGGATGCGGCCGTCCACAACCAGTTGGTGCAGAGCCAGGCGGGCTACCTCACGGCGTACAGGATCGAAGGCGCTGAGAAGGATGGCGTCCGGGGTGTCGTCCACCACAATTTCTACACCGGTGGCGGCTTCCAGGGCGCGGATGTTACGGCCCTCACGGCCGATGATGCGGCCCTTGATTTCGTCGTTCTCGATGGGGAAGGTGGTAACCGCATTCTCGATGGCGGTCTCGGTAGCCGTACGCTGGATGGTGTTGATCACAATGCGTTTGGCTTCCTTGGCGGCATTGAGGCGAGCCTCGTCCATGCAGTCGTTGATGTAAGCCTGGGCCTCTGTGCGGGCCTCGGCCTTCATGGATTCCATGAGCTGGTTTTTGGCCTCCTGGGCGCTGAGGCCGGCGATGGTCTCGATTTGGCGGATAACCTGGCCGCGGAGCTCTTCGTATTCCTTTTCCTTCTCCTGCATGGCCTCTTCGCGGGCCTTGGCGGCACCCATCTGGGCTTCCAGTTCCTTGGCTTTGCGATCTGCCTCTGAGAGCTTCTGGTTGAGGGTGTTTTCCTTCTGGCGCACGCGGTTTTCGGCGTCGCGGATCTGGGCGTTTTTCTCGTTCACGGTTTTCTCGTGCTCAGCCTTGAGGGAAAGGTACTTTTCCTTGGCCTGGAGGATGCGCTCATTCTTGATTTTCTCTCCTTCAATCTCTGCTTTCTCCAGAATCTCGTCCCTCTTTCCCTTGAGCATGCTTTTGCGGAGGAGTATGTACACGGCCAGTGCGATGACGGCACCGGCAACGAATCCAATAATGATGCTTATGATATCCATTTTATATATAGGTTTTGTGTGTTCAAAAAACAAGTCTGTTTTCCCGTTTGAAAACAGACTTGTGTAAAAAAAGCCGTCAGCATCTAGTCAGAAAATCTTATAGGAATAAGATTTGGGTCCCGGCCGCTTGCTGGTATCCCCCGTCTTGCCCGAAGGGCAAAATCCCGTGAGGTAACCTGGGCCCGCCATCTGCGGCCTGAGTCAACCCGGCGCGTTGAAACGTGTTGATTTCAGCTTTCGATGGTTGACGGCTGTTATTTTTCAATGTCCTTGAGATAGCGCTCCAGGTCTGACTGCAGCTGCTTTTCTTCGCTGGCGCAGCACTCCAGGTCTTTCTGCAGCTTGAGACGCACCACGGTTTCGTTCAGTGCGACCAGCGACAGAAGGTCATTGGCGGTGCGGCCGGGGTGGCTGCGGGTAAAGGCGGCGAAACGGGCATTGATGGCATCGGCGGCCTTGCGGTACAGTTCCTCCGCTTCCGGGCTCGATGCAGTCAGGTTGAAGATGCGGTCTGCAATCTTGATGCTGATTTTCTGGTCCATTACGCTTCCTCCAGGTAGGAGATGCACTTATCGATCTCCTTGATCAGTTTATCGACCTTGGCCTTGGCGTCGGCGGGGGCGGCCACCGCGAAGGCCTCGGTGAGTTTGCGGGTCTCTATCTCGGACTCCAGTTCGGTTATCTGTTTTCTCAGGGCTTCTGCGGTTTCCTCGCACGCATGTAACTCCTGGCGAAGACGTTCGTTCTCCGCTTTCTCAGCCTCATAACGTGCAATCAGCTGTTTGATCTGTTCTCTGATCTCTTCCAGCATGGCCGGTTTAAATTAGCCCTTATCCTGCAAATATACAAAAATAATTACAGCTGAGCAATCATCCGTTTGAAAATCACCGTCATTTTGTCGGCGGCGGCATCGGCGGCTTTCACGATAGCTTCACCGTCGGTTACGTAGTCATCGTCTTCGGTTGCGTGCGCAACGTCGGTGATGACGGACATGCCGAAGACGGGAATGTTGCTGTGGCGGGCCACAATGACCTCCGGCGTAGTGCTCATGCCCACGGCATCGGCGCCGATGTTACGGAAGAAGCGGTACTCGGCCGGTGTCTCATATGAGGGACCGGTGACGGCGATGTACACGCCCCGCTGCAGGGAAATGCCTTCCTCGGCGGCAATCTTCACGGCCTGGCGGATGAGGGCGGGGTCGTAGGGGCGCGTCATGTCGGGGAAGCGCGGCCCGAACTCGTCCAGGTTGGGGCCGATGAGCGGGTTCGGGAGCATGTTGATGTGGTCCTTGATGATCATGAGGTCTCCCACCTTGTAGGCGAGGTTGGTGCCGCCCGCGGCGTTGGACACAAACAGGTATTTGATGCCGAGGCAAATCATCACGCGCGTGGGGAGGACGCTCATGTTCATGCCGTACCCCTCGTAGTAGTGGATGCGGCCCTGCATGGCGATGACTGTCTTGCCCGAGAGCGTACCCACGATGAAGTTGCCTTTATGGCCGATGGCCGTGCTCACCGGGAACCCGGGGATTTCCTTATAGGGGATGACGATGGGGTCCTGAATTTCGTCGGCCAGTTTTCCCAGGCCGCTGCCAAGGATAATGCCAACGAGGGGCTGCCTGCCGCCAAGACGGGACTTGACAAGGGCTGCAGCCAGGTGTATCGTTTCCAAGTAACTCATAGTTCCATTTTTATAATCATATTGGTAATGAGCCGGCTCATGCGCTCGGCGGCGGCATTGGCGGCTTTCACGACGTCGTCTCCGTCGTTGACGAAGTCATCGGCATAGTCGTCGTGGGCCTCGTTGGTGATGACGGAGATGCCGAACACCGGCACGCCCGCATGGCGGGCCACGATGACCTCCGGAATGGTGGACATGCCCACGGCATCTCCGCCGATGGTGCGGAAGTACTTGTACTCGGCCGGGGTCTCATAGGAAGGGCCGGTGCCGCCCACGTACACGCCGCGGTGCAGCTTGATGCCCAGCTTGTCTCCCACCTGGACGGCCAGCCGGATGAGGGCGGGGTCGTAGGGACGCGTCATGTCGGGGAAGCGGGGACCGTATTCGTCGAAATTGGGGCCGATGAGCGGGTTCGGGAGCAGGTTGATGTGATCCCGGATAATCATGAGGTCTCCCACATGGTAGGCGAGGTTGGTGCCGCCGGCGGCGTTGGAGACGATGAGCGTCCTGATACCCACGCCGATCATGACGCGGATGGGAAGCACCACCTGGTCCATGCCGTATCCTTCATAATAGTGGATGCGGCCCTGCATGGCGATGACGGTTTTGCCGCCCAGTTGTCCGACGATGAAATTTCCTTTATGCCCTACGGCCGTGGAGACCGGGAATTCCGGCAGCTCGCGGTAGGGGATGACCACAGGGTCTTCGATGTTGTTGGCCAGGCTGCCCAGACCGCTGCCGAGCACGATGCCCAGGACGGGTTTGCGGTCTCCGATTCGGTTTTTTACGAGGCTGACAAGCCTGCCGATGGTTTCAATACGGGTATCCATAGTTAAAGTATGCGATTAGTAAAGTTTCGAGATGCAGTCCCGGGCGGCGGAGAGAATCTCCTCCTCGCCGGGGATATGGCGGCCGCGCATGGCCCATTTCCCGCCAATCATGACGTCTGTGATGACGTCCGAGTGGGCGGCGTACACGAGGTTGGCGGCCGTGGAACCGGGGGAGAGGAAGGCGGGACCGGTGATATCCACCAGGGAGAGGTCGGCCAACTTTCCCTCTTCGATGGCGCCGGCGTCCAGGCCGATGGCCCTGGCTCCGTGTTCCGTGGCACAGGCAAAGAGTTCATCCAGCGGCATGGCGGCGGGATCTTCGCGCCAGGCTTTCTGCATGAGCGCGGTATTTTTCATGTGTTCCAGGATGTCCAGGTTGTTGGACGAGGATGCGCCGTCGGTGCCCAGGCACACGTTGGCGCCGGCATCCCTGAGCTCGTTGTAACGGAAGCGGAAGCCGGAAGCGAGCTTAAGGTTGGAGTTGACATTGTGCACGCAGTTCACACCGCGTTTGCCTAGTATTTCGATGTCGTTGTCGTCCAGGTGCAGGCAGTGGGCGGCGATGACTTCCGGCCCCAGGATGCCCAGGCTGTCAAAGTAGGCGGTTGGGGAGAGCCCTCCATGCGCCTTGCGGCAGTCTGCGTTTTCCAAGGCGGTTTCGGACAGGTGCATGTGTACCTTGAGCCCGTGTTCTCTGGCAAAGCTGCTGCCCCAGAGCATATTCTCCTCGGAAACGGTATATACCGAGTGGATGGAGATGGCGAACTCTCCCGGCGCCCAGCCTTCGCTGAGCGTCCTTTTATAAAGGCGCTCGCAGGCCTCTCTCTGGCGCAGGACCATTTCCGGATTGTGTGAATCCAGCAGTACGAACGACACCACGGGCCTTACCCCCATTTCCAGGGCGGCCTGCCGGGTGTGCGGGCAAAACCAGTACTGGTCATTGAAAGTGGTGGTTCCGCTCCGGAGCATCTCCAGGCACGCGACCTGCGTGGCCCGGTAAATGAAGTCTGCGTCCAGCCGGGCTTCCAGCTTCCAGATGTTCCGGAGCCAGTCGTAAAGGGACAGGTCTTCGTGGATGCCGCGCAGGAGGATCATGGCCGCATGCGTGTGCATGTTGAAAAAGCCCGGGATGACAGCTTTTCCGCTGCAGTCCTCCACCTCCGTGCCGGGGGGTACGGGGAGGGGCTCCCGGCCGATGCGCACGATTCGGCCGCCATCTATAAGAATATCGGCGGGATGTTCCTTAAGCTGGACGTTCCTCAGAAGAATCATCAGAATGCATCTTCCTGGCTCTCCTCTTCTTCCCGGGAAGGGTAGGAGCGGATGGGGGCATCGTGCAGGAGGTCGTGCATGATGAACTTGACAGCTTCCTGCAGACCCTCCTGGAACTTTTCGAAGTCCTCCTTATAGAGGAAGATCTTATGCTTGTCGAAGGTGAAGCTGCCGTCCCTTTCCTGACGGCGCTTGCTTTCCGTAATGGTGAGGTAAAAGTCGTTGTTTCCCTTCGTGCTCTTCACGTCGAAGAAATACGTACGCTTTCCGGCCCTGACGGGTTTTGAATAAACATCTTCTTCACTGTACATACGTAATCCGTTTTTTGTGTTTTATAACTACAAATTTAGGGAAATAATTTAAAAAACACTAACTTTGCATAAATTTATTTGTTCTATGTTAAATCGACGCATCCTACGAGTGAAGGCTTTCAAGGTCCTATACGCTTACGCTGAAAACCCGGACCTCTCGCTCAAAGAAGTGCTCTCCAGCCTGGACGCTTCGGCCGAAGCCACTCGGGACCTGTATCTGTATATGCTGTCCATCGTCCCCGCCCTCACGGCAGAGGCCGCAAGAAGGACAGAAGCCGCCCGCGGCAAGTTCAATCCCACCGAAGAAGACCTCCATCCCAACCTCCGTTTCGTGGAGAACGGAATATCGGCCCTCCTGGAGAAAGATCCCGACTTCCAGCGCCTTATAGAGAAGAAAAAGTTCTCCTGGGAACAGCAGGACTCCTTCCTTCACAGCCTCTATGAAACCCTTAAGACAAGGGAGTATTACCAGACGTACATGGCCGCCGAAGAATCTTCCCTGTCCCGTGACGCGGAACTCTGGAAGAACATCTTTGCCAGCGAATTCGAAGACAGCGACGCCCTTGGTGCCATCCTGGAAGACGCATCCATCTACTGGGCCGACGAACTGCCGTATGTCCTGAACACCTGCATCGGCTCCATGGACGAGATGGCCCGCAGCGGCCGCTGGAGCTTCCCTCCGCTGTATCAGAGCGACATCCTCTCGGCCCGGGGAAAGACCGGCGTGGAGAGTGACCGCGACTTTGTACGCGCCCTCGTTACCGCCACCTACGGCCGTTTCAAGGAGTATGACGCCCTCATCGCGGAGTCGGTCTCCAAGTGGGACCGTGACCGCCTGTACACCACCGACATCGTTCTCATCGCCATGGGCCTTGCCGAGGCCGAAACCTTCCCCGGCATTCCCGTGAAAGTGACCATCAACGAGTACGTAGAAATTTCCAAATATTATTCAACGCCCAAGAGCCACGGGTTCGTGAACGGCCTTCTGGACCGTCTCATCAAGGAACGCATGGCTTCCGGCAAAATCCAAAAGAACGTATGAATCTCCTCAGTGCAATCCTCCTGATGGGTCCTGCCGCCGCACCCGCCGGCGCGGACGGCCAGCAGCCCAGCGCCTGGCCTACCATCCTCATGTTCGGTGCCATCATCCTGGTGATGTGGTTTTTCATGATCCGTCCCCAGCGCAAGCAGCAGAAAGAACTCCAGAACTTCCGCAGCGGCCTCAAGAAAGGTGACAAGGTCGTCACCGTAGGCGGCATTTACGGGGAAATCGTGGAAGTGAACGAGAAAACCTGTCTTATCAAGGTGGACGGAGACGTGAAACTGCGCGTTGACAAGCAGGGCCTCGTGAAGGATTATTCCGAGTCTGCACAGCAGTAAGCATGTCCGGATTGGAGCACATCCATCCCAAGAAAGGTGGACTGGGCCGGGAATGGATATTCCTGGTCCTGTCTGTTCTCCTTGCCTTCCTTATCTGGGTGCTCACCAATCTTTCCAAAGAGTATTCGGGTACCGTGAGCGTGCCCGTTGTGGCCGAGTGCAACATCGAGGGCCACGGTACGGAGTCGGCCAATACCGTTCTCGTGAGCGCCCGCTGCCGGGCCGACGGCTTCCGCCTGGTGCGGGAGAGCAGCCGCCAGGAGAGAAAGGTTGTGAAGGTGCGCTTTGACAGGGCCGACATGCGACGCCTGGGCCCCGACACCTACGGCATCATCGGCGGCGCCAAGAATTCCTACACCAACCAGTTCTTCGGGGATAACGTACACGTGGAGGCCTTTATCACCGATACCCTCAAGTTCGTGTTCCCCCCCGAAAACCACAAGCGCGTGCCGGTGGAGGTTCCTCTGTCGGTGAGTTTTCGCTCGCAGTACATGCAGAGCGGAGCTATGACGGTGTCTCCCGACTCCGTCGTGGTGTATGGAAACGCCGACCGCCTGCAGGGTATCGAGAAGATCACCACGTCCCGCATTGTGATGACGGAACTTTCCGAGTCCCAGCATGGCGTGCTCCGGCTCAACGCTCCGCGCGGCGTGCGGCTTTCTACAGACCAGGTAAGCTATGAGATTCCCGTTTCCCGTTATGTGGAGCTGCAGGCCACTCTTCCCGTCGAGGTGCGGCACGTTCCCGCCGGACGCCAGCTGCAGGTATATCCTGCGCAGGCCCGGGTGGTGCTCCGCTGCGCCTTCCCGCTGGCCAAGGACCCGCTGGGCTCCGTGAAGCTGTACGTGGACTGGCGGGATTTCAGTACCTCCCTTACAGGCCGATGTGCCCCGCGCATGGCTTCCGTCCCCTCCGGCGTGCTGGAGTACCGGGTAGAGCCCGAAGTCTTTGACTGCGTGGAACTGTGATGAGCCGCAGAACCACCGTCATCGTGACGGGCCTTATCGGCAGCGGCAAATCGGCCGTATGCGCCCTGCTCCGTGAGCGGGGCATTCCTGTCTATGACTCCGACGCCCGCACCAAGCGGCTGTATTCCCGCAGCATCGGCCTGGTGGAAAACCTGGAAAAGGCCCTTGGACGTCCGCTGCGCGATATTGAAGGTAAACTGGACCGCCGCGCTCTGGCGCAGGCTATTTTCTCCAGCGATGACGCCCGGGCAGTGGTGGAGAGAATTGTGTATCCACTGGTACTCAAGGATTTCAAGCGTTGGAGAGCCCGGCAGAAAGGTGCACCCTTTGTGGTGCTGGAGAGCGCCGTCATCCTGGAAAAGCCCCTTTTTGACGGGCTGGCCGATGCAGCCGTGCTCGTGACCGCCCCGGATGCCGTACGCCTGGAACGGGTGATGCGGCGGGATGGGGCTAGCCGGGAGCAGGTCCTTGCCCGCATGGCCGCCCAGCACATTCCGCTGGAGAAAGTGAGCGTGATCCTTTCCAACGACGGAACCCCGGAGGAGCTGAAAGCGGCGGTGGAGCAGGTCTTTTTCGGTAAAAATTCCTATATTTGTAAGTTAATAGAGAAAACAATAAACGATGAAAACTGATTTAGCAAAAACCCTTTCCATCCGTGGTCAGCACGGACTTTTCACCTATATCGCCCAGTCCCGCGGCGGCGCCATCGTGGAGTCCCTGGAGGACAAGAAGCGCTCTAACTTTGCCGCCAGCGCCGGCATCACCACCCTGGAAGACATCTCCATCTACACCGAGGAAGGCGAGGTAAAGCTCTCCGAGGTGTTCGGCAAGATGCACGAGGTGCTGGGAGAGGCCGATGCCCCTACCGCCAAGGCCGCCGACAAGGACCTGAAGGCTCTCTTCGAGAAGGCCCTGCCCAATTATGACGGAACCCGCTTCTACGTGTCCCACATGAAGAAGGTGGTGGAATGGTACAACTGCCTCAAGAAGTACGCTTCGCTGGAGTTCATGACCGACGAGGACCGCGAGGCCGAGGCAAAGAAGGAGGCCTAGCATGCCCACCCTTCAGGTCATCACCCTGGGGTGCTCCAAAAATACGGTAGACACAGAGCATCTCCTCTATCAGGTACGGAATTCCTATGAAATCGTGCCGGAAGGGGAGGTGCGTCCCGTGGATGTACTCCTTGTGAACACCTGCGGCTTTATCGGGGATGCCAAGGAGCAGAGCATCCAGTACATTCTGGAGGCCGCTGCCCGGAAGAAAGCCGGAGAAGTGGGGAAGCTCATGGTCTTCGGCTGCCTGTCCCAGCGTTATCCGGAAGAACTGCCGGGGCTCATTCCGGAGGTGGACGGCTGGTTCGGCGCCCGTGAACTGGACCCGCTCGTGAAGGCCCTTGGCTGCACACCGGATCCTCAATCGGCCCACCGCCGTATCCGCACCGACGGCCGCCATCCCTACGCTTTCCTCAAGATTTCCGAAGGATGCAACCGCCGCTGCTCATACTGCGCCATTCCCTTCATCCGCGGGCCGCACCGGTCCGTTCCCATGGAGGTGCTGGTGAAAGAGGCCGAAGAGCTGGCTGCGCAGGGCGTGAAGGAGCTCGTTATCATTGCCCAGGATACTACCTACTATGGCCTGGACTTGTACGGAAAGCGCTGCCTGGCGGAGCTCCTTCGGCGCCTGAGCGCCGTGGAGGGCATCGAGTGGATGCGTATTCACTATTCCTACCCCGCAGACTTCCCCGAGGATGTGCTGGAGGAAATGGCGGTCAATCCCAAGGTGTGCCGCTATATGGACATTCCGCTGCAGCATGTCTCGGACGGAGTGCTGGACAAAATGCACCGCGGTGTGGACGGAGCGTGGACGCGGGAGCTTATCCGCCGCATGCGGGAGCGTGTGCCGGGGGTGGTCCTGAGGACTACGCTCATCGTGGGGCATCCGGGAGAATCGGCCAAAGATTTTGCCGAGTTGGTAGATTTTGTGAAGGAGGCGCGTTTCCAGCGGATGGGCGCCTTCACCTATTCCGAGGAAGAGGGAACCTTCGATGCAGAGAACTTCCCGGACAAAACGCGCGCTTCCGTCAAGAAGCAGCGGCTGGACAAGCTGATGGAGGTGCAGCGTGGCATATCCCTTGCATACAATGAGTCCCGGGTTGGAACCGAAGTACGCGTCCTGGTAGACGATTTCACGGACGGCGTCCTTGTGTGCCGCAGTGAATTCGAAAGCCCCGAGGTAGACGGTGAGATCCTGGTTAAATACTCGGCGCAGGCCTTTGACGGCATCGAGCCCAACTCGCTCGTGGGCGAGTTCCTCAAGGTGCGCATTACCGGCGCCGACGAATACGACCTTACGGCAGAAGTAATATGAAACGCTTTGCATCTTGTGTAGCGGCCGCCCTGGCGCTGGTCGCCTGCTCCCCGCAGGTATATCCGCTGTACCTGGAGGTGCGTCAGCCCTCTTCTTCCGGGCTGGACCTTTCCCGCAAATCCATGGGAATCGTGTTCATGGACAGTGTCAACCCCGCCGATTCCTCCTTCGACCGCAGTGCGGCATCGGCCCTGGCACGCGCGCTGGAGGAGGACTACTTCTCCGGAGCGGAGGAGGTGGGCCTGTACCATACGCCGTCCGCCGACTCCGTCTCGCTCGAGAAGATGCACACGCTGGTGATGGACAGCGGAAAGGATGTGGTATTTCTGCTCTCCTCCCATCTGGGAACAGCCCGCTCCGACGGCTCGCTTCCGGTCTCAACGCGCCTGAGCGTGTACGACAGCATGGGGGAGGACAAGGTGTACCGTTATTCGGGATCGGCCATCCTGCCGGCCCCGGGGGGTGCGGATGCCCCTTCGCAGCCCGAGGTCGTGGGCGAGCGCATATCGGCCCGCTTCCTTTCCAAATGGAAGACCGAGCGTTTCAGCTTCTATTATTTTGACCAGATTCTCTCGGACTGGGAGGCGCCCATCGAGCATGTGGAGGAGGGAAAACTGGCGAAGGCCATCGATGCGTGGGCTCCTCTCGTGAAAAAGGGAAACAGCCTCCAGAGAGCCTGCGCCGCCTACAACATGGCCATGGCGTTCTACCTCCTGGAAGACTATGAAATGAGCCTTCTCTGGCTGGACTATGCAGACAAGCTGGAGAATGTTCCGCTGAGCGGAGGACTGCGTTCGCGGCTGGCTCCTCATTTGGAAAAGATACAAAAATAGAGTATCTTTGTGAACTATTTTAAAAATAAGTATTTTTAACACATACACACTTTATGGCAAACATCAATCTGAGCAAGTACGGCATCAAGGGAGTAAAGGAAATCCTTTACAATCCCACGTACGAAGTTCTTTACAACGAAGAGACCAAACCCGGTCTCGAGGGCTTTGACAAGGGCCAGGTTACCGAACTTGGCGCTATCAACGTGATGACGGGCGTTTATACCGGCCGTTCTCCTAAAGACAAGTACATTGTGTACGACAACACCACCAAGGAGGGCAAGCCCGGTGAAATCTGGTGGGATACCGAGGAGTATCACAACGACAACCACAAGATGTCCGTCTCCACCTGGAAGGCAGTGAAGAAGCTCGCCCTGAATCAGCTCAGCGGCAAGCGCCTGTTCGTCGTGGACGGCTTCTGCGGCACTCACAAGGACACCCGCATGAAGGTCCGCTTCATTATGGAGGTGGCATGGCAGGCTCACTTCGTGACCAACATGTTCATCCGCCCCAAGAACCAGAAGGAGTTTGACCAGGAGCCCGACTTCGTGGTATACTGCGCTGCCAAGGCAAAGGTTGAGAACTACGCCGAGCTCGGTCTCCGCAGCGAAACCTGCGTTGCTTTCAACGTGACTTCCCGCGAGCAGGTGATCCTCAACACCTGGTACGGTGGTGAGATGAAGAAGGGTATGTTCTCCATGATGAACTACTACCTTCCCCTGAAGGGCATCGCCGCCATGCACTGCTCTGCCAACACCGACATGAACGGTGAGAACACCGCCATCTTCTTCGGCCTTTCCGGTACCGGCAAGACCACCCTTTCCACCGACCCCAAGCGTCTCCTCATCGGTGACGACGAGCACGGCTGGGACAACAAGGGCGTGTTCAACTTCGAAGGCGGCTGCTACGCCAAGGTTATCAAGCTGGACAAGGAGTCCGAACCCGATATCTACAACGCTATCCGTCGCGACGCTCTCCTGGAGAACGTGACCGTGGACGCTAACGGCAAGATTGACTTCAACGACAAGTCCGTCACCGAGAACACCCGCGTGAGCTATCCTATCTACCACATCGAGAAGATTGTGCGTCCCGACAGCCACGGCCCCGCAGCCAAGCAGGTGATCTTCCTGAGCGCCGATGCCTTCGGTGTGCTGCCTCCCGTGAGCATCCTCACCCCCGAGCAGACCAAGTACTACTTCCTCTCCGGCTTCACCGCCAAGCTGGCTGGTACCGAGCGCGGTATCACCGAGCCCACTCCTACTTTCTCCGCTTGCTTCGGCCAGGCCTTCCTGGAGCTGCACCCGACCAAGTACGCTGAGGAGCTGGTGAAGAAGATGAAGAAGAGCGGTGCCAAGGCATACCTCGTGAACACCGGCTGGAACGGTACCGGCAAGCGTATCTCCATCCGTGACACCCGCGGTATCATCGACGCCATCCTGAACGGTGCCATCGACAAGGCTCCCACCAAGGTCATTCCTTACTTCAACTTCACCGTTCCCACCAAGCTGGAAGGTGTTGACACCGGCATCCTCGATCCTCGCGACACCTACAAGAACGCCGCCGAGTGGGAAGAGAA
>CAMODD010000028.1:0-21791 GCA_946611215.1 uncultured Bacteroidales bacterium
GCTGCTTGGCCTTGGTGGCAATGGCCAGTTTGCCTTCGCAGGCGCCGGCTTCGGCTTCGTAGCGCTTCTTGAGGTTGGTCTTGGTGTCCCACACCACCTCGCCGATGAGCTCGGCGAACTTGGCGGCGTGCTCGGCCTCTTCGAAAGCGTAGCGCTTGAAGGCCTCGGCAATCTCCGGATAGCCCTCGCGCTCGGCCTGGCGGCTCATCGCAAGGTACATGCCCACTTCGGTGCATTCGGCCTGGAAGTCATGCTGCAGGCCGGCCCATACCTCCGGGTCGCAGCCCTTGGCCACACCGGCCACGTGCTCGCAGGCCCACTGGGGCTTGCCGGCTTCTTCCTTGATTTCCACAAATTTATCGGCCTTGGCGTGGCAGATAGGGCATTCTGCGGGGGGCGTGTCACCTTCATGGATGTATCCGCAAACTAAGCATCTGAATTTCTTCTTCATAGTCTTGGTGTTTTTTATGGATTTTGACAAATATAAAAAGTTTTTCGTGGAAAATCACTATCTTTAACACGAAATATGATACCATTTCTCGAGCAGGTGGCCGCGCACTATTATCCCGGCCAGGACATAGCACAGACATGTTTCCTTTTTCCCAACCGCCGCTCCCTGGTTTTCTTCAAGAAATACCTGGCCGCCCTTGTGAAGGAAAAGGGCGGCGGAGTGCCCCTTCCCGTACCGCCGCTCTACACCGTAAACGACTTCTTCTACCGCCTTAACCACGTGGAAGTCACCGACAAACTGCGTCTTCTGCTGGAACTGTATGCCGTCTATAAAAACCTCAATCCGCAGGCAGAACCCCTGGACGAGTTCGTTTTCTGGGGAGACGTCATGCTCTCGGACTTCGACGACATTGACAAGTATCTGGTGAATGCCCGGAGCCTGCTGCAGAACGTGGAGGACTTCAAGGCGCTCCAGGACGGAATGGAATACCTGAGCGAGAACCAGCGTCAGGCCATCGAGCACTTTTTATCCCATTTCCGGGATGCCAATATGGGGCGTGTCAAAGCCCAGTTCCTCCATATCTGGAACCTGCTGTATCCCATCTACCGGGACTTTAACAAAACCTTAAAGGAAAAGAACCTGGCCTACGAAGGCATGGTGTACCGCGCCCTGGCCCAGCAGCTCAAAGACGGAAAACCCGTGGCAGACATTCTGGAACCGGAGTTTCCGGATGTCAAGAAATACGTATTCGTGGGACTCAACGCCCTCAACGAGTGCGAACGGCTGCTCCTTCGCCGCATGCGGGATGCCGGCCTCGCAGACTTCGTGTGGGACTACGTGAGCCCGGAAATCCGGGACAAGGCCAACAAGTCCTCGTTCTTCATGCAGCGCAATGTGGAAGAGTTTCCGCAGGCCTTTCCCATCGGCGGGCTCAGTAAACCCGAGATTACCGTCATCAGCGTGCCTTCCTCTGTGGGCCAGGCCAAACTGGCCCCGCAGCTTCTCGAAGGCATCACCGGAGACCCCGTGGAGACCGCCTTCGTGCTCCCCGACGAATCCCTCCTCCTGCCCCTTCTCAATTCCCTTCCCGAGGAACGCGACAGCGTCAACGTCACCATGGGCTACCCCATGGCGGGTAGTGCTGTATATACGCTTATCACCACCATCGGCCAAATGCAGCTCAAGATGCGTCATCGGCCGGACGGGTGGTATTTCTATCACCGCGAGGTGCGGGAAGTGTTTTCGTCGGGCCTCGTGAAAAAGCTGGCGTCGGAAGAAGAGGCAGAGGTCATCCGCAAGGTAAAGGCCGATGCCAAATACTACATCCCGGCCTCCGACCTCACCGGTGGACCGCTTCTGGAGCTCATCTTCCGTCCGGTCGTTACGGAGCCGTCGGCGGCATCGGCCCGGCAGAACCACGCCACCGAGCAGTACTTTTCGGAACTGGTGGCATACCTGGGCCGCAACCTGTCCCTCAAGGGAGACATGCTCCTGGAACTGGACTTTGCCAAGCGCTGCCACACGCAGCTCAATCTTCTCTCCCAGACAGACTTGGAAGTCCTTCCGGCAACGCACCTGCGCCTTATGGAACGGGTTCTGGAAGGCATTTCGGTGCCCTTCCGCGGAGAACCCCTGCAGGGCCTCCAGATCATGGGCCCGCTGGAAACCCGCGCACTGGACTTTAAGAACCTAATTATATTCAGCGCCAATGAGGGCATGTTTCCGCGGCACAGCGTCAGCTCCTCGTTCATTCCGCCGGAACTCCGCAAAGGCTTCGGCCTTCCCACCTACGAGTTCCAGGACGCCGTGTGGGCCTACTACTTCTACCGCATGATCCAGCGCCCGGAAAAAGTCTGGCTCCTCTACGATTCCCGCACCGAGGGCCTCAAATCCGGTGAAGAAAGCCGCTACATCAAGCAGCTGGAGTACAGCTTCGGCATGCCCGTGAAGCGCGTGGTGGCCTCATCGGCCCTCCTGCCGGTAGATGACGAAGGCGATATCCCCAAAACGGCGGAAGATGCCGCCCTTATCCGCGAAAAGGAGCTCTCGGCCTCGGTGCTCAGAAGCTACCTCTCGTGCCCGGCCATGTTCTACTACCAGGTTGTGCAGGGGCTTCGCAAGGAAGACGAAGTGGCCGAGTCCCTGGACGCCGGCATGCTGGGGAACGTCTTCCACCACGTCATGCAGGACCTGTACCGCGGCAGGCCGATGGTAACTCGCGAAGACCTCGCCGTCATGATGAAGGACACCGCCCGCCTCCGCCGCATGATCCGGGCCGAGGTCCTGGACCAGATGCACAGCATCGAGGTTACGGGCCGAAACCTGGTGCTGGAAGAGGTACTGCTGGACTACGTCCTGGGTACGCTGAAGCACGATGCCGCGCTCCTCACCAAAGCAGGCTCGGAGGGTTTCCGCATCATCGGCATCGAGCAGCGCCGTACCATGGAGCTGGACGGCTTTCATTTCAAGGGCTTCGTGGACCGTATCGATTCTTACATTCCGGGGGAGGTCCGTATTGTGGATTACAAGACCGGCAGGGTAGAGGAGGACGAAATTGTCATCACCGATGCCAACGCCGCCAAAGTGGTGGAAAAACTCTTCGGCCCCTCTAATCAGGACCGCCCCGGCATTGCCCTGCAGCTGTTTCTCTACGATATGTTCGCCCATTCAGACCCCGCCCTGAAAGGCCAGGTGGTGGTCAACTCCATCTACTCCACCGGCCGTCTCTTCACCGAGCCCCTGCCCGACTGCCCCGAGAGCCCGGAGTTCATCCGCCTCACGCGCGAACACCTTCGGGACATGCTCCAGGAAATGACCGACACCTCCATTCCCTTCCACCGCACCGAGGACCGGAAAACGTGCGGGTGGTGCGAGTTCAAGACGATTTGCGGAAGGTAGGAGGCCGGGAGACCACAATGCTGTCGTGGCGCTTAAGTCACCTATAATCAGTGTGTTAGCACAACTGACGGGTGCGTTTTTCATACCCGTCAGTTGTGCTAATCAATTAATAATCAATTGCTTGAGCGCCACGAACTTTTCTCGGACCGGCCCGGTGTTCAAGCTTATGTATAGGCGTGAAATCCGTGAACATGTGCACGATGGGGCTGGTGTCTCCAATCATGTGCTTCTCTGCCTTGGCTCGAAACGCTGCAAGTGCTTGTAAATCAAGTGCGTTGGCTTTTTTCTTTAGGCTGCTCGGCCCAAAGAGAAAAAGTTAAGTAGTTGTTAATAAGGAATTTACTCTCACCCCTTCACAATTCCGTGGAATTTGCTACCTTTGCACTTATATGGAAAATGAGAACAAGAAATTAACGCCCATGCGTTTTCTCTCCGACAAGGCGGAGATGCCGTGGGGAACTGTGGAGTATAAGCTGGCAGACCTCGGGTTCATCGACTCCATGGCCTCCGAGGGCTGGCTCAAGGGAAACAACCTCAGTGACATCATGCAGACCTACCTCGAGCGCGTGGTAGGAGAAACCTCCTTCAACTGGTACGGAACGCAGTTCCCGGTGCTGGTAAAAAAGCTCAGCGTAAAGGGGCGCACGTCCCTTCACGTGACGGCCGATGACGAAGTGGCCGAGCAGCGCTACGACGCCTTCGGCAAAACCGCCCTGTGGTATGTGGAGGCGGCCGGCCCCGACGCCCGGCTGTACCTGGGCTTCAAGGACGACATTACGGCCGCCGATTTCTACAAAGCCTGCCATGAGAACAAAGTGGAGGCGCTTCTTCATACGGTGAAGCCCAAGGCAGGGGAGAGTTACCTCATCACGCCCGGCATGGTGCATGCCGCGAAGGACGTCACCCTCGTAGAAATCGCCGAGGCCTCCGAACTGTGGTTCCGCCTCCATGACTGGGGCAGCGAGGAACGGGAGCTGCACCTGGAAGAGGCCTTCGACCTCATTGACTTCCAGCGTTACCGGGTGAAGCGGGACACGGAAGGGAAAGGCGCCATTGCCATCACGCCCCAGTTCACGGTCAATAAAATCGCCCTCACCCAGCCCCTGAAGAGCACCCGCGACGAGGACGATACCTTCCTCCTCTACTACTGCACCCGGGGTGTGGCCGATATACAGGCCGACAAAGTGAATTACAAGATGAAGGAAGGAGACCTCATCCTGGTCCCTGCCGAGACAAACGAGTTCTTCCTCCTGCCCGAATCCCAGGATGCGCAGCTGCTGGAAATCCGCATGGATCCCCGCCCGGAGAACGATATCGTATCCGAACCCGTAGATGAGGAGTAATGGACGTCCGCATTGACAAATACCTCTGGGCCATCCGCGCCTTCAAGACGCGCACGGAGGCGGCCGATGCCTGCAAAGGCGGCAAGGTGAAAGTGGACGGAGTGAGCGCCAAGGCCTCCCGCGACGTAAAGGCCGGAGAAATCATCAAAATCCGCAAAGGCGCCGTGGAGTATACCTACCGCGTAGTGGAACCCACCGAGCACCGCGTAGGCGCCGCCCTGGTTCCCCAGTACGCAGAAAACCTTACCCCGCAGGAAGAACTTGACAAGCTCAAGGCCCCCGTGGAAACCTTCTTCCTCACCAGAGACAGAGGCGCCGGTCGTCCTACAAAGAAAGACCGGCGCGAACTCGAAAAACTCTGGGATGAGTTGGATTAGTACTCGTACCCGAAGTAATATCCCTTCTTGGCGGTAGGAATGCCGTCACGCATCCAGGCGGGCTCCGGCTCGCCTTTCAAGTAGTAGTCGAAAAACTGCTGCAGGCGGATGGAAAGGTCCTTGCGGTTGCGGCGCTGACGGAGGTTATGCGCTTCGTCGTTGTATTCCAGGAGCCAGGCAGGCTTACCCAGGCGTCGCAGTCCCATGAACATCTCGATGCCCTGGTACCACGGCACGGCGCCGTCGTTGTCGTTGTGCATGATGAGAACCGGCGTAGTCACATTGGGAAGTTTGAAAAGGGGAGAGTTCTCCATATAGAGCTCAATGCCGTCCCACAACCTGCGGCCGATACGGCTCTGTCCCATCTCGTACTGGCCCTGCCGGCTGCTGCCGCTTTCCCAGCGGATTCCTCCGTAGGCCGATGTCATGTTGGACACCGGAGCTCCGGCGCCGGCCGCCTTGAACATGGACGTACGGGTAATGAGGTAGGCTGTCTGGTAACCGCCCCAGCTCTGGCCCTGGATGGCCATGTTGTCCTTGTCAATCCAAGGGAACTGCCACAAGCTCTGCGCACCGCTCACAATGCAGTTGTAGGCGCATTCACCGGGGGTGCCGGCATGGTACACAATGTCCGGGACAAACACCACGTAGCCGCGGGAAACGAAGAACGGAATATTGATGATGCTCCACATGGGCTGCACCTGAATGTGGTTATATAGCGTCTCGGAATCTTTCTCGTAGAAGTAGCAGATTACAGGGTACTTCTTTTCCGGGGAGAAATCTTCCGGCTTGTACAGAAGACCGTCCAGTTTGGTGCCGTCAAAGGCCGTCCAGTGGTAGAGTTCCACCGTCCCCCAGTTGTACTCGGAAATCTGCGGATTAATGGCGCTGAGCTTCTTCTCGTTCTTGCCGATGGCTGCGGTTACATACACGTCCATGGGGTCACGGAAGTTGCCCTTCTGGTAAAGGAACGTCCATGCCTTGGAGGCTTTCTTGAGGCCGCTCCAGGTGTAGCCGCCCTTTACAAGCGTCTGGAACTTCTTTACGGGCGATTCCAGCGTAAAGGTGGCAAGTCCGTTCTCCTTGGTCGCGTTGTCAAAGATGCTCACAAAGATATTCTCGCGAATGCCGAAATGGCGCTGGTCAAATTCCGAGCGGTCTTTCACGTTGATGACGCGATAGGTTACGTTCTTTTCGCGGCCAGCGGTAAGACGCACGGAAGCACCGTCGGGGGTTACCTTCCAGATGTCATACTGGTCATACAGCAGAACGGCGCTGTCTTCATGCACCCAGCCGGCCACGCCGCAGGGCTCCGGTTTCATGGGGTGGTCGTCGTCCTCCAGCATGAACTGACCCTCTACTGTAACCACAGAATAGTCGGCGGTATTGCAAATGTGCCAGCGTAGGTCCTCGTAGCTCCACCAAATGGCATAGCGGCCCAGCGGAGAAAGCACCTCGTTATCTGTATGTCCCTGAGACACCTTGTGGCCGTTAATGCAGATGGTCTTACTCATCTGGTAGTTCCACTGTGTCTCCACCGGGTTGTCAATGCTCACGATCATGCTCACCGGGGAGTCTCCCTGGTTGCCCAGGTACACGCGGTCCCGCTTGCTCAGCGAGAAAGGAACCAGCACGCCGTTCACCAGCTCTGCGGTGTAGGTGCGGCTGGCATCCCGGGAGAGGTTGACCTTCTGGGACGGCGGAAGTTCGTCGGCATCCCAGTTCCAGATATCCAGTCCGGGCGTTTCGAAGGGAACGAGAGTGGTGTCCTTCGGGGGAATGTATGCTTGCACACCCACAAAGATGCGCTCGCCGTTATGGCTGAAGGAAGGTTTGGAATTCTCCGTCAGGCCCCATCCGGCGGGAAGCTTCGCAAAAGAGGTCTCCAGTATTTGGGCCGATGAACCATCCCACAGATGCAGCACGGCGTGTTTGCTGCCGCTGTCCAGGGTATCGGCCGCCGTCAGAAAGAGCGCCCGCGGGCCGTTCTCCTCAAAGACCGGCGTACCCATCCAAGCCGTAGTGTCGGGAAGATAAGCGGCTGCTTTCGAAGCCACCTCGTAGAAACCGGCGTTCATCTTTTTCTTGCCCAGTTGCCGCACCAGGGCCAGGTGCTCGCCATCATCGGAGAACACATAGCTGCGAACGTTCCGGAGCGTATCGATAGTACCGTTTTCAAAGAAATACACGGCAAGAGGCCCGCCGATGTCCTTTTTTTTGCGCTCTTTCTTCGGGATAAACGTCGTGTCGGCGGTAGCAAAGGCAAACGCCTTGAGGGCGTGTTTGCCGGCCTTGTAGCCCTTGACATCGGGGAACTTCACCACCGTTCCGGTCTTGAGGTTCACAATGGCCAGCGAGTCCTTGGGCATGTCCTTGTCCTTTTTCTGGGCAATCCTGGCCCGCCGCGTAGCCTGGAAGTACGGCTTGATCTGGCAAATGGCGTAGGAGTCGTCCTCCAGGACGGTAGCCTGGTAGCCGCGGGGGATTTCCACAGTGCGGTCCTGCTTCTTGCCGGAAATGCGGATGTACAGGGTTCCGTCGCCTTCCTGCGGGTTCACCTCATAGGTGACCACTTTGCCGGACGGGGAGATGGACGTGTTGGCAACCGCCTGCCAGCTGTCGAATACAGTGTGGTCCAGGGGCTTTTTCTGGGCCTGCAGCGAAAGGCTTATGAGCAGGCCGGAGAGAAGGAGAATCTTTCTCATTTTTTTACGGGAAGGATGTATAGGACAAGGTTCTCGGTAATATACACGACAAAGGTCATGAGAACGGCCAGGCTCCAGTTGAGGCCCGCCGCCGCCACAAAGATGCAGGAGGCTACGGCAAGGCACAGGAACACGATGCGTTTGGCATCCAGGAGTTTGTGTCCAGGAGCCACCTTCATGCCGAACATGGGGATTTCGCTCACAAGGAGCAGGCCCAGTACCACGGAAAGGGCCGGCAGGAACCAGGTCGTGGCCACCAGGAAATCCAGGGCGTCGCTATGGTAACTGAAATAGCACAGCGAACCGCAGATGATGGCGGCCGTAGGCGTAGCTACGCCGATGAAGTCGGAGCTCTGGCGCTCGTCCACGTTGAACTTCGCAAGCCTGAGGGCGCTCATGACAGCCAAAAACAGGGGTACCGCTTCCGTCCAGCTCTCCACGTGCTTGAGCTGCATGGTGCCTATGAGCATCATGGCCGGCAGCACGCCGAAACTCACCATGTCGGAGAGCGAATCCAGCTCTTTTCCCATGGGTGAATACGCCTTCAAAAGCCTGGCTGCCAGTCCGTCACAAAAATCGAACACGGCGGCGGCCAGCATCAGGATGAATGCAAAATTGGGACGCCCCTGTAAAGCGAACACCACTCCCATGCTGCCGCAGAGGGCATTCATGGAAGTGATGCTGTTGGGAATGTATTTCTTAATGGACATTTACTTTATGCCGATTTTCTTGAGGATTTCCTTGGGAACTGCTTTCTTGTTTACCAGGATGTTGAGGGTCTTGCCTTTGGCAAATTCCTCGGACATGTACCACAGGCCCTTGTACTCGCCGGTCTCGCCCCAGGAATTCTTGATCATATAGTACTTGTTGCCGTTCTGGTCCTTGGCAATGCCGTAGAGGTGCATGCCGTGGTCGTCGGTGGAAGTTTTCTCGTCAAAGTAGCGCTGACGCAGTTCCTGGGTCACCTTCACTTCCTTGACGGCGGGCTTGGCTGCGGGGTTGGCTTCATCGGCCTTTCCCACCCAGCGCTCCTGGTCGGAGCCGGAGGTAGCCTTGTTTTCCTCGTCCAGGAGGAGGGCCAGGCCGTTACGGGTGAAGCCGGTCTCGGAGACGTCTCCGCCCCAGGCCACGGTGTAACCGTTATTCACGGCATAGTCCATGATGGCCATGAACTCGTCCAGCGGAACGTTCCAGGACTGGGTCCAGCGCCAGTTGTCGGCAACCTCCATGGCGAAGGAAGTGTAGAAGGGATGATGGGTGTAGGAGGTGAAGCCGATGTAGTCGTCGAGGTTGATGCCCAGCTGGTCCGGGGCAATCACTTTGTCCTGTGGAATCTCGCCCATGTAGGCATCCAGGATGCCGTCAACGCCCTTGGGCCACACGGCGGTGAGTTTCTTGTTGGGATTCTTCACCACGGCGCTCACATAGCCCTTGAGGACGGCGTCCAGCTCGTTCTGGACGGGGAGGTCGTAGCCGTACTGCAGGCCGGAGTAGTCCTGCTGGTAGATGAGTCCGTAGGCTTTGGCGACATCCAGCACGTCTCCGAAGTCGGAGCCGGCGGCATAGTTGAGGTTGCCGTCCACGCGTACGTATTTAATGGCTTTGTCGTAGTAGGCTTTGCGCACCACATACATCTCGGAGAAATCCGGGTACTGGGCAGGGTCCTTGATGCCCTTGGCCTTGATGACCTCGCTCTCCAGGAAGGAGAGGGTGCTGAAGCACCAGCAGGTACCGCTGCGGTACTGATTCTTCACGGGGGTGATGGGGTTTTCCTTCACCACGGTGAACTGAAAGTCTTTAGGAGAAATGGGTGCGGCGGCGCGGGACTGCGCCATGGCAGCGGAGAATACACCACTGGCCAGTACTGCGATGGCAATTAACTTTTTCATCTTCTTGTTTTTTTAAGGCGAAGACAAATGTAACGAGAAATTCGTAATTTTGCAACCCATGAAAACAATCCTTTATATTCACGGCATGGGCGGCGGCTCCGACAGCCGTATTCCCAACTGTCTCAAGGCGCTTCTGGACCCCTCCGGGGTGCAAGTCGTGGTGCGTACCTATGACTTTGATCCGCCTGTCGGCCGTGCCCAGATAGAAGCCTGGGTGAAGGAACTGCATCCGGACCTTGTCATCGGCGAGTCGCTCGGTGCTGTCCAGGCCCTCCGGGTGAAGGGCATCCCGCACCTTTTCGTTTCGCCCGCGCTGGGAGCGCCTGCGCAGCTGGTGAAGTATGCGCCGCTGGCGCGTTTTGCCCTGGGCCGATGGTACCTCTACCACCGTTATCCCGTGAAAAAGGGAGACCGTCAGCCCCTCAAGTTCCGGTACGAGGTCATGCTGCGCTACCGGGAGCACTGGCAGGCTGCGCTCGAGGCCATCGGCAAAGATGAGTATTACTACGCCTTCTTCGGCGCCCATGACCATTTCATGCGCTCCGGCGTGGTGCAGATCCCCCTCTGGGAAAAGTACTTCGGAAAAAGCTATACCGTATACGACGGAACCCATTTCATGGAAGAAGAATTCATAGAGACGCTCCTTGTTCCCAAGATCCTGGAGGTGCTTTCTTTTGCAAATGCAGCCGGAAATGTGTAATTTTGCAGAATGATGAAAAAGCAAATAGTCCTTCTTCTTGCCGCCGCCGCGGTCCTCTCCTGCCGGGAGACGCCGCCGCAGCCGCGTCCAGCCATCCCGCTGGTGTATGCCGTCGTGGCAGACTCCACGGGTGCCGGCCGGCTTGCCGCCCAGAGCGGAAAGCGCGGAGGAGAGGGTTCCATCGCCATCATCGGCGAGCCTAAGAATGCCATTACCGTGGCCCGTCGTCTGCAGGGAATCGACTGTGTGGACAACGTGGACGGCCGTCCCGTCCGTGATTCCCTGCCGGATTTCGCCGGAGAAACCTTCGATGTCATCATGGACGCCGTGGGCGCTCCCTATGCGCAGTTCCTGACATTGGACCGGAACCTGCCCGATTCCCTCCGCCGTGAATCCCTGGACAGCCTCCGGGAGCGTGCCGTCATCAATGCCGTGAGCGCCTGGGACAGCCTCAGCTGGCGCTCCGCAACCGACACCGAACCGCTCCTTCGCAAGCAGCGCGCGAAGATGCTCATCTATACCTCCACGCTGCAGGCGCAGTGGGGTCTCTTTGACGTAGACACCCTCCAGCAGCTGTGCGGAGGCGGCTGCATCATCCTCTCGCCGGTACACGCCATGCTGGACCAGGCCTATGCCTCCGGCGCCCGCCAGCTGGCCGTCTGGACTTCGCGGGACGTACGCTCCTCCGGCGCCTGGCAGTCCGTGTTTGCCCGCAAGGGATGGGCCGATGCCCACCTCACGGTCATCGCACCGGAGCGCGCGCTCGACATCCGCACGGAGCTCCGCAGCGTCCTGAGGGAATACCAGGCCACCGGCCGGGTGATGGACGCCCTCCTTGTGGACGACGTCACCGTGAACCTGGCGCCACTGCAGTCGGAGCTTTCGCTCATCGGCCTCAAGGGAACCGACGAGGACGCCGCCTTCCACGCCATGATGGCACCCGGCTTTTCCATCTGGAATCCTGTAGACGCCCTTATTTCAGCAACTTACAAAAACCTGCGGGAGCACTCCCTGTTTACGCATCGGATTGCCCGTCCCGCCCTTCATTATTACGAGACCGCCGAGTCTGCCGAGGGCATGCCCCTTCTCGTAGAGACATCGGCCGCCTACGCCCAAAGCACTTATGTTTCAGATCTCTATTAGCCCGGATGAAATAGCCGCCCTGGAGCTGGCTTCGTTCCCCGGGGAGATTGTGGTGATTGACGAGGAAGGCTCCGAGATGGACCAGGCCGTGCGTTATCTCAAGAAGCAGAAAGTGCTGGGATTCGACACCGAAACCCGTCCTACTTTCTCCCCGGACCAGCATTCTACCGGAACGGCTCTCCTGCAGTTGTCGGGAAGCGGCAAAGCCTACCTGTTCCGCCTCAAAAAATGCGGCCTGCCCCGGTCCCTGGCCTCTGTTTTGGCCAGCCCCTCCATCATTAAGGTGGGCGCCGCTACGCTGGACGACGTGCGCGGCCTACAGAGAATCACCCAGTTCGCCGCAAAGGGTTTTGTAGACCTTCAGAATATCGTATGGGAATACGGCATCCGTGACAAGAGTGTCAAGAAGATGACCGCCATCATCCTGGGAGTCAAAATCTCCAAGGCCCAGCAGCTTTCCAACTGGGAAGCCGAAAAACTCTCCGAGGGCCAGCGGAAGTACGCCGCCACCGATGCCTGGGTGTGCCGGGAGATGTACCTCAAACTGCTCTCCTCCGAAAAGCATCCACTCACCCCCGAGGAACTTCACCCCGAACGTTATCAGACAAACAATGGATAAAATCATCCTGAAACCCCGCCGGGAGGAGTCCCTCCTGCGTTTTCACCCCTGGGTATTCTCCGGGGCTATCGCCCAGATCGTGGGCCATCCCGCCGAGGGAGATCTCGTGAGCGTGTGCGCCTCCGACGGCCGCGTGCTGTGCTGCGGCCATTACCAGATTGGCTCCATCGCTGTGCGGGTGCTCAGCTTTGATGAAGATCCCACGCAGCCGGACTTCTGGCTGCGCATGCTCTCCCGGGCCTACGCCCTCAGGGAAGCGTGCGGTCTGGCAACATCGTCCATCACCACTTGCTACCGCCTGGTACACGGGGAGGGAGACGGCCTGCCGGGGCTCATCATTGACTATTACGACGGCGTTTGCGTGCTGCAGGCCCACTCCGTGGGTATGTTCCGCGCCAAGGCCGCCATTGCCGCCGCCCTCCGGGAGGTCTACGGAGACCGGCTCAAGGCGGTGTACGACAAAAGCTCGGGAACGGCTCCTTTCAAGGCCGGGCTGGATCTCATAGACGGTTATCTGTACAAGGATCCGGACTTCGAAAGCGACGAACTCGCCGTCCTCGAAAACGGGAACAAGTTCCTGGTGAACTGGTGCGAGGGCCAGAAGACGGGCTTTTTCCTGGACCAGCGGGAAAACCGATTCCGGGTGGGCTCGCTGGCAAAAGGCCGCAAGGTTCTCAACCTCTTCTGCTATACGGGTGGTTTCTCCATCTATGCCCTGGCCGGCGGTGCGCTCCACGTAGACTCCGTGGACAGTTCACAGCGGGCCATGGACATGGTAGACCGCAATGTGGCGCTCAATGGCTTTACTCCGGAGCAGCATACGTCTTACTGCACCGACGCCATCGACTTCGTGAAAAATGTCCCGGACGGAGCCTACGATCTCATGATTGTGGATCCGCCGGCATTTGCCAAGCACCGCGGCGCCCTCAAGAATGCCCTCCGCGCCTACCAGCGCCTGAATGCCGCCGCCATTGCCAAGGTGGCCCCCGGCGGCTTCGTGTTCACCTTCAGCTGCTCGCAGGTGGTGGACAAGGAGGCCTTTGCGCTGGCTGTGTTCTCGGCCGCCGCAGAGACGGGCCGCAGCGTCCGCATCCTGGACCGCCTCAACCAGCCCGCAGACCACTCGGTCAATATCTATCACCCCGAGGGGGAATACCTCAAGGGACTTCTGCTGTACGTGGAATAATAGGGTTAATCCTGTGAGAAGTCTTTCAGCTCCTCCCGGTAGGCGCTGAAGATCTTGGACTTGGAAAGGAAGCCGCAGTAACGGCGCTCACTGTCCACTACAGGGAGGTTCCAGGCCCCCGTTTTTTCGAATTTCCGCATCACGGAATCCATGTTTTCGTCGGGCTGGATGTACTCCGGCGCGGTTCTCATGTAATTGTAAACGTGGCGCTTGCGGTACAGGTGTGTCTGGAACATGTCCTGACGGATAGCGTCCAGCGACACGTATCCCTGGAAGCGGCCCTTGCTGTCCAGGACGGGGAAAATGTTGCGCTCCGAGCGCGCCACTACCTCTACCAGTTCTCCCAGCGTGGCATCTATCCTTACAGGGAGGAAGTCCTTCTCCAGAAGTCCGTCGGTCTTGAGGAGCGTGAGCACCGCCTGGTCTGCCTCGTGGGTGAGGAGTTCGCCGCTGGCGGCGATGCGCTTGGTGTAGATGGAGTATTTCTCAAACAGGCGCGTGACGCCGTAGGAGATGGCCGATGTAAGGATGAGCGGCACCAGCAGCGTGTACCCTCCGGAAATCTCCGCAATGAGGAAGATGGCGGTGAGGGGCGCCTGCATGACGCCGGCCATGAGCCCGGCCATGCCCACCAGCACAAAGTTGGAGACGGGGACATCGGCCTTCAGGAGATTGAGCGAGGTGGCCACCACAAAGCCCGCAATGGCGCCCACGAACAGGGTGGGGCCGAAGGTTCCGCCCACGCCGCCGCCCGCGTTGGTGAAGGTCATGGAGAACACCTTGAGAAGGAGTACCAGGAGGAAGAAAATGGGAACGGCCCACTTCCAGGTCATGAGAAACTGAAGGGGCGTGTCTCCTATTTCTGCGGCTTCCCCGTTCAGGAGCGGTTCCAGGAAGTTGTAACCTTCTCCGTGCAGGGGAGGAAACAGCAGGATGAGAATGCCGAGGGCCAGGGCCGATAGGAACCACTTGAGGAAAGGATTCCGGATGCGGCCCAGCTTGTCTTCCATGGAGAGGGTGGTGCGGATAAAATAGATGGCGCACAGCCCGCAGGAAAAGGCCAGGATGAGGTAGAAGGGAAGATTGCGCATGGCAAAGGGCTCCAGCGTGGCGGCAAACGCGCTCTCCCTACCCAGAATGAGGTAGCTCACGAGGGTGGCCGATATGGAACTCAGAAGCAGCGGCAGGATCCCGCTCATGGACAGGTTAAAAAGGAGGATTTCCAGGGTGAACAGCACGCCGGCGAGGGGCGCGTTGAAGATACCCGCCACGGCTCCGGCGGCGCCGCATCCGAGGAGGAGGGTCATGCCGCGGTAGCTCATGCCGGTGTAGCGCCCCAGGGTGGAGCCGATGGCGGCGCCCGTGTACACGATGGGGGCCTCTGCACCTACGGAACCGCCGAACCCGATGGTGAGGGCGCTGGTTACGAGCGAGCTCCAGCAGTTATGGCTCTTGATTTTGGATTCGTTCTTGGAAACGGCCTGGAGCACTTTGGTGACGCCGTGCCCGATGTTGTCCTTGATGACGTAGCGTACAAGGAGAAGGCTCAGGAGCATACCCACGCCCGGGAGCACCAGATGCGCCAGCGGCGTGTACGCATAGGTGAAGGAAAGCTGCTCCTGGATCCAGTGGATGGAAAGCTTGAGGCCCACGGCGGCAAGGCCGCACAGGATGCCCGTGAGAACCGACAGCACCAGAAGGGCCGTGCGTTCGGGAACCCTACGCAAAAGGGCCCGGAACGGGCCCCAGATGAACTTTATGCCACCACGGTTTGCCATGGTTACTCGTCGTCGCTCCCGCTGGAGTACTGGGCGATGTTGTCGTCGGGGAGGGTTTCTCCAGCAGCGTCGGAAGCATCTGCGCTGCCGCCGGCCACTGCCTCGTTCTCGGCGTCCTCCTCTCCTTCCAGCCAGCGTGCTACATCTTCGAGGTCGTCGGTCTTGACGTTGATCTTGACCAGGTAAATGGCATCTACCGTCTCTACAGTTACGGCGTAGAAGAAAGTGCCGTCCGGTTTGGGATATTTGACAAGGTCTGTGAGATAATCACTGAATCCCTTGGGATATTTTTCCTGAAAGGCGGCGGCGAGGTCCGGGTGTCCGGACATCTTCTCGTAACTTACCACATGTCTTTTCTTGCTTTCTGCCATAGCTTATCTTTTCTTCTTATTCTTTCGCGATGCAATATTAGTGGATTGTTTTGAACCTTGCAAGGGCTTCCCGCTTTTTTTGGAAGAATTCTTGAAGAAAAACGACTTTTGGCGTTGTTTTTTCTCCGGGTCGTGCTCGGTGAATACCGGCGTCATGTCCCTGGGGTCCAGCCCGGTGTAGAACATCACCGAAGAAGTGGTCATGGGCGTGGGAGTAAAATCCTGCACCTGGTCCATCCAGATGCCCTTCAGGGCTGGATGGTTGGCCAGCTTTTCCATATCTTTGAGGGTGCAGCCGGGGTGCGAGGAAATGAAGTAGGGGACCAGCCCCACATGCGTTCCGGCCTCGCGGTTCACCTGGTCGAATTCCTTTCTCAGGCGTTCGAACAGGCGGAAACTGGGCTTGGCCATCTTCTGGAGAACGTGGTCTTCGGTGTGCTCGGGCGCTACCTTGAGGCGGCCCGACGTATGGTCCAGCACCAGTGTCTTGAGATACGGCTTGGAACTCTCGTCCACAAAGCCGTCCTCCGTGAGGAAGAGGTCGTAGCGGATGCCGCTGCCAATGTAACTGTGCCTGATACCCTTGGTGCTGTCAATGCGGCTAAGGAGTTTCATCAGGCGCGTGTGGTCGCACTCCAGGTTGGGGCACCGCTTGGGGAAGAGGCAGCTGCGGCGCTTGCACTTGTCGCAAAGGTCCAGGTTCTTCCCGTGCATGCCGTACATGTTGGCCGTGGGGGCACCTACGTCGGAGATGTTCCCGGCAAAGTCCGGCAGATTGTTGAGGGCCGATACCTCCTTGAGGATAGATTTCTCGCTCCGGCTCTGGATGAACTTGCCCTGGTGCGCGGCAATGGTGCAGAAGTTGCACCCGCCGAAGCACCCGCGGTGCGTGTTCACGGAGAACTTGATCATGTCGTAGGCCGGAATGCGCTTTCCCTTGTACCGCGGATGCGGCAACTTGGTGAACGGCAAATCCCAGAACGAGTCCATCTCCTCCGTCGTCGCCGGCGGATACGGCGGATTAATCTGAACATACCCTTCTCCCACCGGCTCGATGATGGTGTCCGGATGCATCATGTTGGCATGGGTCTCGATCCAGTGGAAGTTCTCTGCGAACGCGCGTTTGTCTTTGCAGCATTCCTCGAAGCCATGGAGAACAAGGATGCCGTCCCCGGTCTCAGGCATTTTGCCGGTCTGGAAAAATGCAATCTGCGGAATCTGCTGCATGCGATGGCGGGACCAGCCTTTCTCGATGCCTTTGGTGAGTTCCAGCATGGGACGCTCTCCCATGCCGTAGCACAGGTAGTCGGCACCGGAGGTCACGAGGACGGAGGGCATGAGGCAGTCTTTCCAGTAGTCGTAGTGGGTGAGGCGCCTCAGGGAAGCCTCGATGCCGCCGATGATGACGGGAACGTCCGGGAAGAGCTTTTTCAGGATCTGGGTATAGACCGTGACGGCGTAGTCCGGGCGGGCGCCGGCTTTGCCTTCCGGAGTGTAAGCGTCGTCGTGCCTGAGGCGCTTGGAGGCGGTGTAGTGGTTTACCATGGAGTCCATGGCACCGGCGTTGAGGCCGAAGTACAGGCGCGGGGCGCCCAGTTTGCGGAAGTCGCGGAGGTCGTCCCGCCAGTTGGGCTGGGGGACGACAGCCACGCGGTAGCCCCATTTCTGGAGCCAGCGGGCAATGACGGCCGTTCCAAACGAGGGATGGTCTATGAAAGCGTCCCCGCTCAGCAGGATGATATCGATGTAGTCCCAACCCAGGGCTTCGACTTCCTTCACCGAGGTAGGGAACATGTATGCTTGTTGTGTGTCTGCCATAGCACCGGCAAAATTACAAAAATATTTCATGCGCTTGCGGGTTTTGTTCTACTGAAGGCCCGTTTTTATATGCGATGGCGAACTGTATTGCTTTGTAATTCGTTATGTGCTAAGTCGTTACAGCATAAGATTATTCTTCGTTAAAATCTTGCCGGGATTTACTTGCCGTCCTATCTTTGTTCCAGCAAAACAATGTCTGAGGAGTCTGATCCCTTGCCACCGGACATTTTGCACGACGCCGGCTGGCCCCACAGCCGGCGTCGCCGTATCTTGGAAATAAAACGGAAAAACGCTATCTTCGTACTTCGTATGAAGGAACTGTACATTATATATATAGGTAAACTGCTGGGCATTCAGTCCTGGCAGGTGGATAATTGCGCGCAGCTCATCGCAGACGGGTGCACCGTCCCCTTTATCAGCCGTTACCGCAAGGAAAGGACGGGCGGCCTCTCGGACATGGAAGTGGCCGAGGTCAAGCATTGGTCAGAGGTCTTCGAGGAAATGGAAAAGCGCAAGGCTTCCATCCTCAAAACCATTGAGGAGCAGGAAAAACTCACTCCGGAGCTCCGTAAACAGATTGAAGACTGCGTCAGTTCCAGCGAGCTGGAAGACCTGTACTTGCCTTATCGGCCCAAAAGAAAGACACGCGCCACTATTGCCGTGGCCCGCGGGCTTCAGCCCCTCGCAGACCTTCTCTGGAAGGGGAAGGCCACGCGTCCGGAGGAGGAAGCCCGGAAGTATGTGAAGGGAGAAGTGACATCGGCCGATGAAGCCCTGCAGGGAGCGCGCGACATCATCGCGGAGCGCATCAGCGAGACGGCCGCAAACCGCGAGACGCTCCGGGCCATCTACCGCACCCGCCGGGTGCAGTCCAAAGTGACCAAGGCCGGCAGCGAGGCCCCTGAGGCCGCCAAGTACCGCAGCTACTTCAGCTTCAGCCAGCCCATCGGCAAAATTCCCGCCCACAACCTTTTGGCCATGCTCCGCGCGCAGGATGAGGGATACCTTAAGGTAGATATCGACGCCGACGGCGAAAAGTGCGGCAACAAGCTTTATTATGACTACTGCCAGGCGCAGGGATACCCTTCCCGCGAGGCGGGCCTTCAGATAAGGGAGGCCGTGGACGACGCCTGGAAGCGGCTTCTGGACCCTTCCATCACCGGAGAAGTCATCCGCGAGGCCAAGGAGAAGGCCGACATCGAGAGCATCAACGTGTTCGGCGAAAACCTCCGGCAACTCCTTCTGGCTCCCCCCGTGGGCCAGAAGCGTGTGATGGCCATCGATCCCGGCTTCAGGACCGGATGCAAGGTGGTGTGCCTGGACGCGCAGGGAAATCTCCTGGCGCACGACGTCATTTTCCCGCATCCGCCCGTATCCCGCAAGGTGGAGGCCATTGAAAAGGTGGCCGATTGGGTGGAGAAGTACGGCATCGAGGTCATTGCCATCGGCAGCGGTACCGCCGGGCGCGAGACCGAGGACTTCATCCGCAAGGTGGGGCTTCCGGAGAGCGTCCGCGTGTTTTCCGTGAGCGAGGACGGCGCATCCGTTTACTCGGCTTCCGAGGTCGGGCGCGAGGAATTCCCCGAATACGACGTAACGGTGCGGGGCGCGGTTTCCATCGGCCGGCGTCTGATGGACCCTCTCGCAGAACTTGTGAAGATAGATCCCAAGTCCCTGGGCGTGGGACAGTATCAGCACGACGTAGACCAGGCTCTTCTGAAGGAAAAGCTGGACAATACGGTAGAAAGCTGCGTCAACAGCGTGGGCGTGTCCCTCAATACGGCCAGTCCGTACCTGTTGCAATATGTAAGCGGCATTGGGCCGGCGCTTTCCAAGGCCATTACAGATTACCGGAAGGCCAACGGGGATTTTACCAGCCGCGAGGAACTCAAGAAGGTGCCGCGTCTGGGTGCCAAGGCGTTCCAGCAGTGTGCAGGTTTCCTGCGTATTGCGGGGGCGGCCAATCCGCTGGATAACTCGGCCGTGCATCCGGAATCCTATCATATCGTGGACCGGATGGCGCGGGACCTTGGCGTCACCACCCGGGAACTGGTGGGGAATGCAGAACTTTGCCGGAAGATTGAGGCGTCCCGCTATGTGGAGGGGGATTTTGGCCTTCCCACCATCAATGACATCATCCAGGAGCTCCAGAGGCCCGGGCGGGATCCCCGCGAATCGGCCCAGGAGTTTCCCTTCGCCGATGACATCCGGGACCTCGAAGACCTCAAGGTGGGGATGGAACTGCCCGGCCTCGTCACCAACCTCACCGCTTTCGGGGCGTTCGTGGACATCGGCCTGCATGAAAACGGCCTCATCCATGCGTCCCAGATGGGCGTCCGCGGCATGGCCGTCCCTTCCAAGGTTCTCAAACTACATCAACATATTACGGTTCAGGTGCTCTCTGTAGATATGGAGCGCCGTCGCATTGGCCTGAGACTTCTTAAATAAACTATGCAACAACTGAAAACGTACGGGGCCGCTATCCTGGCCATCCTGTTCTGGGGACTTTCCTATATCTGGTCCGGGCGACTGGTGGCGCAGGAAATACCGGTAGAGTTCTTCTTGCCCATCAGAATTCTTGTGGCTGCGTTTATTCTGCTTATAATCAATATTATATGCGGGTACAAGATGTATCTGCATCCGCAGCATTTCCTGACGTTTTTCCTTCTGGCCGCCTGCGAGCCGTTCATCTATTTCTTCTGTGAAACCTACGGCATCCAGTTCACGGGGTCTCCTACCATCAGTTCGCTGGTGATTGCCTCCACCCCTATCCTGGCCATCTTTGCCGGCGTCATGTTCTTCAAGGAGCGCATTACCTGGCAGCACATTGTGGGCATGGTCATCTGCCTTGCGGGCCTGGTGCTGGTGACGCGGGCGCACCGCGGAGAGAGTCGCCTCTTCTACTTTGGCATTGCCGTTCTTGTGCTGGCCGTGGTGGCCGAGGTCGCGTACGCCACCCTTACCAAGGCACTCACCGAAGGGTACAAGCCCACGGTGATTGTGATGTATCAGTTCTTCATCGGGTCGCTGTTTTTCCTGCCGCTGTTCCTTACGCGCGGTATGGAGAATTATACGCCCGAGGTCTATGGCAGCTGGAGCGTGTGGGAGCCCATCCTGTGCCTCTCCATCCTTTGCTCCACCATTGCCTTTGCCCTCTGGGCCTACGCTATTGGCAAGCTGGGCGTTGCCAAGTCCAGCATCTTCCAGGCCCTGAATCCCGTGGTGACGGCCCTGGCGGGCTTCATCCTCGGAGACGAACTCCTCTGCGGCGCACAGTGGGTGGGCCTCGCGATTGCCATCGGCGGCGTTATCCTTACCCAGCTTAACCTGGGCGGCAAAGATGTGTTTGAGAAAAAAGCTTAGAACTTCCTGAAGCGCAGGGCCATCACGCCCCAGAACGCTTCACCGAAGATACCTCCACTCATCTTGGAGGTGCCCTTCTGGCGGTTGGTGAAGATGATGGGCACTTCCTGCAGCTTGAAGCCTTTCTTCCAGGCCGTGTATTTCATTTCTATCTGGAAGCCATAGCCTTTCATGCGCACGGCGTCAAGGTCTATGCTCTCCAGCACTTTGCGGCTGTAGCAGACAAAACCGGCGGTGGTGTCGTAGACCTTCATGCCCAGGATGGTTCTTACGTAGGCCGATGCAAACCAGGACATGATGATACGGCTCATGGGCCAGTCTACCACGGATACGCCGTTGCAGTAACGGGAGCCTACAGCGAGGTCTGCTCCGTTGCTGGAGCAGGCGCCCCACAGGCGGATGAGGTCTTCCGGGTTGTGGGAGAAGTCGGCGTCCATCTCAAAGATATAGTCGTATCCGTTTTCCAGCGCCCAGCGGAAGCCGGTGAGGTAGGCGGTGCCGAGCCCCAGTTTGCCGGGGCGCTCGATGAGGTGCACCCTTTCCGAGGCCAGGTCCTTTACAATCTGGGCGGTTCCGTCGGGGGAGCCGTCGTCGATGACGAGTATCTGGAAATCTCCGGGGAGGGAGGTGACTTTGCCGATGATGTCCGAGATGTTTTCTTTCTCGTTGTAGGTGGGGATGATTACTAGTTTCTTGTCCATAGATACAAATATAATATATATTTTGGCTCTTTGACCAGTTGTACGCCCTTTTGGGGGTCAAAATGTCAAAAGTGAGAAAAAAATGAAAAAATTTCCTGGAAAAATTTGCAGATTCAAAAAAAGGTAGTACCTTTGCAATCCCGTTCGGAACACGAGCGGGTTTTTAATCGAAAAGATCTTTGAAAAGACTGAAAGGAAAGTACAAGCAAGTACCGGAAATTTGTAACAGAATTTCAAGTAAACGAGCGTCAGTTTCTTTAAGAAACTAGAAGCGTCAGGAGCAAGCTAAGCATTATAAAAATATACAATGAAGAGTTTGATCCTGGCTCAGGATGAACGCTAGCGGCAGGCTTAACACATGCAAGTCGAGGGGCAGCGCGAGGTAGCAATACCCTGGCGGCGACCGGCGAAAGGGTGAGTAACGCGTGAGCAACATGCCCGATAGTGGA
>CAMODD010000029.1:0-20883 GCA_946611215.1 uncultured Bacteroidales bacterium
CCATATCCCAGGTAATCTCGTTACCGCCGGCCTGCCAGTGGTTGTGCCAGACGGCCTTGTCTCCCTCAATCTCCACGAAGTCGCGGCCTTCGGCGGCAAGCTGCTTGTCAAACTCGCTGGCCGATACCTCGACGCGCTCGTTCTGGGCAAAACGCCGGGCCGTGCTCTTGACGATGGCAAAGGCCTCGGGGAGGATTTCATTGAGGACCACCTCGATGGCCTCGTCCTCATCCTTCACCAATTTGTCGCTCTCGGTGGCGAGGTTTTCTTTTTCTACGATGGGAATATCTTTCTCAATCTCCAGCTTGATCTGGGCGATACGGTCTTCGAAGGGTTTCTCGACAGCGGCGATTTTGGCCTTGAGGGCCTCCGTGCGCGCACGAAGCTCGTCATTGGAAAGGGCGTCAATTTCCGGATAAACCGCCAGGATCTGGTTCAGCACCGGACGGATTGCCTTCATGTCGCGGTCGCTCTTGGAGCCGAAGATGGATTTGAGTATATCTGCAATTGCCATAGCGTATTCTTTGCAATGTTTTTAAAAAAGTTAACAAAGATACACATTTTTTCACACATGTGCAAGCGTTCGCGCGCGTATTATGCTCGCGCACGCGTGAAATCGTCGAACTTGTTTTTGAGGATAAGAAAAAACTTACTAACTTCGAAGTCTATGCAAAAGACGAATGCAACTATCAAGATTTCCATCATTGTTCCCATGTACAATGTGGGTCCCTTCATCGAAGAGTGCCTGCATTCCCTTTGGAATCAGGACCTCTCCGAGGACGAGTATGAGGTGGTTCTGGTCAATGACGGAAGTACCGACGATTCTCTGGCGATTGCAAAGAATTGCTGTGCCTCTCATGGCAACGTCCAGCTCATTTCCCAGGAAAATAAAGGCTTGAGCGAAGCCCGGAACGCCGGGTTAGCCAAGGCCCAGGGAGAGTATATCTGGTTTGTCGATGCCGATGACCGCATTGCGCCAGGGTGCCTCAGCGCCATCGGCAAAAAGATGGAAAAGCTGGATGTGCTGGCTATTGGCGCAGCCAACTTTACAGAGTCCGGGGAAAACCTGTTTTTCTACCCGGAGACGGCGCCGCTTCCCGGCTGTCGGTTCATGGAAAAGTGGCAGGACCAGCTCAAGGCCTGTGCGCCCTTTTACATCTTCCGAAGGACCTTCCTCCTGGAGCATCGGCTCACCTTTTACCCGGGCATTTTCCACGAGGACAACGAATTCACGCCCAGGGCCATCACCCTCGCCGGCTGCATGGCCGCCTGCACGGAGCCCTATTACCAAAGGAGAATCCGGAGCGGTTCCATTACTTCTACCGTGAATGCCAAAAGGCCCCTGGACATGATTGCGGGCATGAAAAGTCTGCATAACTTTTCGCTCAGTTACTCTGGACAAACGCGCGTAGCGCTGGACACTTTCATCGCCAACACGCTCAACTTTGCCTGCAAGCTCAGCACCCGAACAGGCAAAGACAGTCAGGAGCGTTTTAGCGAGACGCTCAACCAAGAATCCTGGATCAAAGGAACGCTTCTCAATTCCTCCAAAGCAAAATTCGTCATCGAGGGAATTCTCCTTGGGATCTTTCCCAAACAGTTATTCCGCATTCACAAGGGGTTAATGCTGTTCAATCCCCAATCCTACCAAGGCTTGGGGAAAAGCTTCAGTTTGAAACGGCGAATGCTGTCATAGGCATTGACGCCCAGAGTTCGAATCACCAGTTTACGAAAAACGTGCACGGGGGTATTGGTCTCCCAGCTGGCCATGTAGTGATGGATTGCTACGGTTTTCTTCGTTTTCTGCACCTTTCGGGTGAGGGGATTGAGGGGCGAAAAATACTCCTGGGGATAGAGCGCAACAAGTCCGGGAAAATCCTGAAAAGTATTGTCCTGCCGGAGCCCGTGCGCGGTCACCATATGCTCTGTGATGCGCCGGACGTTGGGGGTGACATCCAGGGTACCATCGGCCTTTACAAAGGCCGCATTGGCATATAGATCCCAAAATTCCTTGACCCAGGCGCTTCCCTTCTCTGCGCCCATGAGACCCGTGGTGACGTTGGTTCCGCCCTCAAATCCAGAGAAAGCAACATGCTCCAAAAAAGGATTCAAAGAGCCTAAAAGTTCCACATCTGTATCCAGATAAATGCCGCCCTCCGTATAGAGCGCATAGAGGCGCGCAAGGTCGGAGACAAAGGCAAATTTACGGGCTTCGTAAGCTTCCCGGGCATAGTCCCACTTCGCATAGTCGAAGTTGTCCTCATTCCATTCCTGGAAGGTATAATCCGGAAGATAACGCTTCCAGGAGGCCATGCAGCGCTGTACTTCCGAGGGCTTGGGCCCGCGGCCAAACCAGCAATAATGAACAATCTTGGGAATCATATCAGGGAATGTTTACCACTTAAAACTTTCCATAGATGATACAGATGAAGACGAATAAGGACATACCAGAACTTCGTTTCCGGCGGGACGCCGCGGGCGGCGAGGAGTTCCCTGTCTATTTCCGGGAAGGTACCCCGCCACTTGCGATAAACTTCCTTATGATGCACATACGGCTCCAGATAATGGCGGGACCGATACTTGAAAATAAGCATATCGGCTGCGCCGAACTTGTCGGCATACGGCTGCAACAGCCCTGCGCAAAGGCGGGTATTCGCATACATGGATTCCTGGCGGGCCAGCGCAGCTTCCATCCCGGCCGAATGACTGACGGAATCCGGACGCACAAAGTAGGAATAGAGGACGTCATCCAGATGGCCGATTCTTTTTGCTTTTGCCGTCATTTGAATGCTCAAAGCCATGTCCTCCGCCATGTTCCCTGCCGGGAGGGCCAATCCGTCGGCAAGGCTCCGCTTAAACAATCGGCACCACAAACTGCCCATCACGGCACCCGTCATGATGTCGGAGAGTTCCTTGCCGGGGACGCTGCCGGAAGAGCAGCTGACCCAGTTCCCGTCACTCCCCTTCCTGAAATCGAACGTCACGATATCGAAACCGCCGGAGAGGGCTTTCCCGTACGCTTTTTCATAAGCATCCGCCTCCACCCAGTCATCGGCGTCACAATGCGCAAGATAGTCTCCCGTCGCGAGTTCCAGTCCCTTCATCCGAACCAACGCCTGGCCGCTGTTTTGGGGCATCCGGAAAACCTTGACCTGTGATTTGCGATCCGGAAACTCCTCCAGGACCTCTTTCATAACCTCCACGGAGCGGTCGGGCGTACAATCATCCACAAAGACAAACTCCATATCCCGAAGTGTCTGACCAAACAACGACCGGGCGCACCGGGCCATGTAAGGTTCGACGTTATACACGGATATGATGACGGAAACGGCTGGCATCACACAAATGTAATGCTTTCGGCAGAGAAAAGCAAACCATGGGCTGCTTGCTTGAAACGAATAATAATATTACTTTTGTAGATGTGAAAACAACAATCCTATATGTGCTGGTTAGCGGCTCAGACGATTTTTACGCCGAGCAGCTCTTTGTGTCCATCACTTCGCTCAGGCGGAATTCCCCGGGGGCGGCGGTAAGCGTACTCACCGACACCCTCACACACGAATCCCTTTCCTCCCGTGGAAAAATGGGCGCACGGCTGCTGGACGCCCCGGACAAGTGGATTGTGGTACCGCTGGATGCTTCCCTCACCAAAGAGCACCGGTCCAGGATACTCAAAACCGGCATGAGACAATACGTGGAAGGAGACTTTCTTTTCATTGACACGGACACCCTCATCGTCAGACCGCTGGATGGGATTGACGCTATCCCCCACGAGCTGGCCTTTTGCCTGGACCATCACTGCCTCCTTGAGGACAACCCCGAATTCAAATGCCATCGCGACGAATGCCGACAGCTGGGAAAAGACTTATCCCGAAATGACTTCTATTTCAACAGCGGCGTAATCCTCTCCCGCGACAGCGCTCCGGTCAGAGCCTTTTTCGCGCAGTGGCAAAAAAACTATCTTCAGGGCCGCAGCAAAGGAATCAAGACAGACCAGCAGTCCCTGGCCCAAACGCTTGGAAGCGTGTCCATGCCGGTGGGCCAGCTGGACGGCATTTGGAACTGCCAGCTCCCCTATGGCGTAAAATATATGGGAGGTGCCATCGTATTCCACTACTTCTTCACCTACGCGAAAGAGCCTCACAGCTACCTGTTTTTGCTGAATGACCCAAGCGTTCTCTCCCGCATACGTAACAGCGAAGAGTTGCCTTCAGATGTTGCTGCCGTCATCCAGGACTTTTTCAAAGGCTTCCCCGACGTCACTCTCTTGATAGGGAAACGTGACCTGGATTTCAGGAACACCCGGCGCTATAAAGACCTCCGGCGCCGCTATGTCCCCGGGAAATTCTCCTTCCTTGAGTTCCTGCTAAAAGTCCGGGCACGGCTTCCGTTTTCCGCCAAGCGCTGATATGTCCCGTTCATCCGACATCCGCATACTGAAAAATACGGTCATCATTTACATTCGGATGGCCGTGACCATCATCGTGGGAATTGTCACCAGCCGCCTGGTCCTGCAGGCGCTGGGTGCATCCGATGTCGGCATATATAGTGCCGTGGGAAGCGCCGTGGCGCTGGTCGGGGTCATCACGGGGGCACTGTCGGGCACCACCGTCCGTTATATGAACATCGAAATGGGGAAACCGGACGGCAATCCCAACCGGATGTTCAATATCTGCAACACCATCCACTTGGGCGGTGCCGCGCTCATCCTGCTCATTCTGGAAACTATCGGCATCTGGTACATCCGCACCAAACTGAATGTTCCTCCGGGCAAGGAAGCCGACGCCATGTTCGTATTCCAGGTTTCTACCATCGTGGCCTGCCTGGGCATCGCCAATGTCCCTTTCCAAAGCCTGTTCACCGTACATGAGAAATTCGGAATTGTCGCCATTGTGGACATTGTCAACACGCTGGTCAAGCTGGGACTTGTTCTTCTGCTTTTTTTCATGCAGGAGAGCCGTTATGTCCTTCGCGTGTATGCCGTAATGATGAGCGCCACAACCTGGATTTCCTTTATCGCCTACCACATCATGAGCGAGCGCCGCTGGAGCGGGATCATACGCTGGAAATGGGTAGGACGCTGGGCGGAGTATAAGGAAGTACTTCGCTTCAACAACTACAACCTGCTGCATTCTTCCTCCATGATTGCCCGTTCCCAGGGTTCCAACATGCTCATCAATGCCTTCTTCGGAACCACGACGAACGCCGCCTACTTTTACGCTTTCACGCTTCAGAACTACGTCAACCAGTTCGTCAACAATTTTGACGCAGCCTCCGCGCCGCAAATTACCCAGAACGTCGGAGCACGTCAGATGGAAGAAGCAACCCGGCTGTCACGCCGCTCCTGCCGCATTTGCCTCGTTCTGTTCCTGTTACTCTTTTTCCCCCTGTGGAGCGAGCTGGATTTCCTGATGGGCCTGTGGCTAGGAAGCAAAATGCCGCCAGAGACCGTTTTGATGGCCCGATGGACGCTTATAATTGCGGCCATCTCCACAACGTCGTCCGGGCTGTCCCAGCTCATCAATGCCCTGGGACGCATCAAGTGGTACAAAATCGAGATTGCCGTTTTGTACATTCTGTGCCTTCCGGCGGGTTATTTCCTGTTCAGGGGCGGCGCCCCCGCATATACCATTCTCATCTGCTTTGTCGTCGCCGACTTCCTGAACCGCGTCATCCAGTTCATCCTGCTTTACTTCCAGTTCCGCTTCAGCGTGTGGAGCTTTATCAAGCACGCCTACCTGCGCCCGCTCATGATTTCCATCGTAATGACGGGTTACCTCATCCTCTACAAGTCCCTTGTCTGGACTTCCTTCTGGGGGCACGTGACAGGCTTCCTGTTAACCCTATTTGTAACCGCCCTGGTCATCGGCCTTATCGGCTTTAAGCGGGAAGAGCGAAAAAAAGCCCTGAACTTCTTGAAAAGCCAGGGCTCAGGTCGCTGCTGATGGGATCTACTCCGGTTTATAAGAGTCTTTCAGGGCAGTCGTCTTATTAAAGACGGGGTGCTCCGGCGTGGAGTCCTTGTCCATGATGTAGTAGCCGGTGCGCTCGAACTGCACGGCAATGCCGGATTGGTCTTCGAGGAGGGCGGGTTCGGCCCAGCCTTTACCCATGACGAGGGACTCCGGATTGAGGAAGTCCTTGTAGTCCTTGTCCTCGGGAACCTGGGACATGTCGGCCAGGGTGAAGAGGCGGTCGTAGTTGCGGAGCTCCAGCTCCTTGGCATGGGCGGCGCTCACCCAGTGGATGGTGCCCTTCACGGGACGGTACTCGGTGGAAGGGTCGTAGGTGCACTTGAGCTCCACTACCTCACCGTTCTCGTCCTTCACCACCTCGTTACACTTGACAATGTAGGTGTACTTGAGGCGAACCTCTCCGTCCGGCTTGAGGCGGAAGAACTTCTTGGGAGCGTCTTCCATGAAGTCGGCCCGGTCAATGAGGAGTTCCCCGGTGAAGGGAACCTTGCGCTTGGCGCCTTCCGGGTCTGCGGGATTGAGCGGGCAGTCGAACCACTCCACCTTGCCGGGCTCCCAGTTGGTGATGGTGAGCTTGACGGGGTCCTGCACCACCATGTAGCGGTTGGAACGCTCGTTGAGGTCCTGGCGCACGCACCACTCCAGCAGCTGGATGTCCATGAGCTGGTCTCGCTTGGAGACGCCAATCTTGTCGCAGAACATCTTGAGGGCCTCAGCGGTGTAACCACGGCGGCGTACACCGCAGAGGGTGGGCATGCGGGGGTCGTCCCAGCCGCTCACGAGGCCCTTCTGCACCAGCTCCAGGAGCTTGCGCTTGCTCATGAGGGTGTAGGTGAGGTTCAGGCGGGCAAACTCGTACTGATGGGAAGGATAAATGCCGAGGGTCTGGATGAACCAGTCGTACAGCGGACGGTGCACGTCGAACTCCAGCGTGCAGATGGAGTGCGTAATGTGCTCGATGGAGTCGCACTGGCCGTGGGTGTAGTCGTACATGGGGTAGATGCACCACTTGTCACCGGTACGATGGTGGTGGGCATACTTGATACGGTACAGGAGCGGGTCACGGAACATCATGTTGGGATGAGCCATGTCAATCTTGGCGCGGAGCACCTTCTCGCCCTCGGCGTACTTTCCGGCCTTCATCTCGCGGAAAAGCTTGAGGTTTTCTTCCACGGAACGGTCTCTCCAGGGGCTGGGCTTTCCGGGCTTGTCCACGGTGCCGCGGTTCTCGCGGATCTCCTCCTGCGTCTGGTCGTCAACATACGCCAGGCCGCGCTTGATGAGGTCCTCGGCCCACTCGTAGAGCTGGTCAAAGTAGTCGGAGGCATAGAGCTCCTTGTCCCAGTGGAACCCGAGCCACTGGATGTCCTCCTTGATGGAGTCTACATATTCGGTGTCTTCCTTGGTAGGATTGGTGTCGTCGTAACGGAGGTTGGTTTTTCCGCCGTACTTCTGGGCCAGGCCAAAGTTAAGGCAGATACTCTTGGCATGTCCCAGGTGCAGGTAACCGTTGGGCTCCGGAGGGAAGCGGGTCATGATGCTGTCCACTTTGCCCTCGGCCAAATCTTTTTCGATGATTTCTTCGATAAAATTGAGTTTACGCTCTTCCATATAGAATCTTTAATACAAGCGTCAAAGTTACGAAAAAATCACTAAATTTGTGAAACCTAAAGGAGAAATTGCTATGATTGTAAAGTCTTTTGTGCTCAAGCAGCAGTCTGTGGGCAAGATTGCCCGCCTCATCGATGACAAAACGGTGGCGGTCGTACGCCCGCAGCGCAAGATTGAAGCACTCTTCCGCGAGGCCATCCGCAAAACCCTCCAGGACAAGAAGCAGGCCGACGACGAACTCGCGCTCATCCAGGCCTATTTCCTGGAAATGTCGCAGGATGACACTTATCAGGAGAGCGTGCAAAGCACCGTGGAATCCATTGCCACCTACCTCAGGGAAGGCATGTATGTCCAGACGCAGCCCTACGCCGTGGAAGACTACGTCATGGCCAAATGCGCCCGCCTCTGCGCGCAGGCCGTGAACGCCCATGTTGGCGCCGCCTTCATTGACGGAACGGAGATCATGCTCTGCCGCACCGACGCCCACGGAGACCAGCACTTTGACTGGCAGGCCAGTCGCCGCGAAATCAAGGCACGCTGCGAATCGGCACCCTGGCCCGTCATCATCTCCGGCGGGTACGGGCGCCTGGACACCGGCTACATCGTCCGCGTGGGGAAAGACGGCGCGCACCTGATGGCCACCCTCATCGCGGAGGTTCTCCGGGCCGATGCCGTCGAGTTCCACATTGAAGACCACGGTGTCAACGGCATCAGCGCCATGACCTACGACGAAGCCGCGCACTACTGCGCATCGGCCAAAGCGCCCTTCTCCTCATCGGCCATCTGGCCCGCCAAGAACGCCGGCATCCCCATCCTCGTGAAGGATATTGCCGATGACAGCTTCGCGGGCACCCTCATCTCTACGGGATCGGCCCACAAGACGGCTGTCCTCACCGACAAAGACCTGGCGCTCATCACCGTCTATGGGACGGGCCTTCTGGGGCGCGTGGGCATGTCCGGCTCCATTTTCTCCTGTCTGGCCCAGTCCGATGTCAACGTGCGCTTCATCGCCCAGACATCTTCCGAATACAGCATCTCCTTCGCAGTGAAAGAAGAAGACCAGGCCAAGGCCGAAGACGCCATCCGCGGCCTTTTCAAGGACAATCCCCTGCTGCCGCTGGACGATGTTGTTGTGGCCAACCAGGCCGTGGGCATTGTCACCATCTTCGGCAGCAAGATGAGAAATACCCCCGGCACCTCCGCTGCCGTCTATGACAAGCTGGGTGCCGCGGGCATCAACATCATCGCCAGCGCACAGGGCGGCGAAGAACTCTCTATTTCTGTAGTGGTCGCAGCCTCCGACGTAGACAAAGCTGCGCAGCTGCTGCGGTAAACCAACCTATCTATCGCCTTTTCGGCTCGATAAAGCGGACAAAGCCAAACTGAATTCCCAGAAGGTCCAGGCTGCGGGACGCATTGAAGTTGGACATGTGGGAACGGCTCTTCTCGGTGACCGGGACTTTGACCGTAGCGCCGGATGCGTCGGTGGTCTCCTGCATAGTCGTCGTGGTTTTTTCCTGACTCGTATAGCTGTAGCCAATGCCAAACAGCGGAATGCTCACGGTAATGGCGTTGTTGTTCTTGAGCTTGACAGCTAAACCGCCACCGGCCTTCAGGGAAACCGAAAGCGCACCGGAAAGCCGTTCACGGTTGTAGTCTTTCACATCCAGCGGCTGATTGGAAGTAGCGCCGTAAGAGGTCTGGAAGCGGCCTTCTCCAAATACTGCGACATACTTGCTGCCAAACAGGGGCACATACTTTCTCATGACAAGGGACAGGCCCAGGGCATGGTGCTGGATGGCGCGGTTGGAGAGCGTCAGGTTGAGCTCCTCGTTGGAGGAGTTCACAATGTCCCGGAGGTCCAGGCGGATGTCGGTACTCACGGCGTAACCGGTGTAGTCCAGCGAAACGCCCAGCGACAGGTCGTTGGAGAGAAAGTACTGGATGTTGGGAGAGACATTCCACACCTTGAGCTGCCCGTTTCCGACGTTGAGCATGGAAAGTAGCGCGTACCCGGTATTGGTTGCCTCGTCTCCGGAGGCATTGAAACTGCGGAACCCTCCCTTGATGCCAATGGAGCGGCTGCCTTTTTTCACAAAGGCGGCGCCGTCTTCGCTGCCATCAAAACGTCCTTCCAGATAGCGCGTAAGGGGGTCCTGGGCAAAAACAGTGGCGCAGGAAAAACCCAGCGCCACAATCATCAAAAATAATCTTTTCATAGCTATTTGATAATCCCTTCTTCCTTGAAGATCTTGGTGAGGGCCTCCACCGCGCGGTCCACTTGCTCGCGCGTGTGCGTCGCCATGAGGGAGAAGCGGATGAGGGTGTCCTGCGGAGCACATGCCGGCGGGATGACGCTGTTGATGAAAACGCCGTCATCAAAGGCACGCTTGGTGACGATGAACGTCTTCTCCAAATCACGGACATAGAGCGGGATGATGGGGCTCTCGGTCTCGCCAATCTCGAAGCCGGCCTCCTTGAAGCGGCGCAGGGCGTAGTTGGTCACATCCCAGAGCGCGGTGATGCGCTCGGGCTCTGCCTGAATGATGCGAAGGGCTTCGCGGGCCGATGCCGTGGCGGCAGGCGTATCCGAAGCCTGGAAGATGTAGGTGCGGGCCGTGTGGCGCAGGTAGTTGATGATGACCTTGTCGGCTGCGATGAAACCGCCGATGGCCGCGAGGCTCTTGGAGAAAGTACCCATGATGAGGTCTATCTCATCGGTAAGGCCGAAGTGGTTGCACACGCCGCGGCCCTGCTTTCCGAACACGCCCAGGCCGTGGGCCTCGTCTACCATAATATATACGTTCTTGTACTTGTGCTTGAGCTCCACAATCTCGGGGAGCTTGGCCAGGTCTCCTTCCATGGAGAACACGCCGTCCACCACGATGAGTTTTACGCTCTGGGGCGGGCAGCGACGCAGGCAGCGCTCCAGGTCCTTCATGTCGTTGTGCTTGTAGTGAAGGCCCTTGGCGAAGGACAGGCGGCGGCCGTCCACGATGGAAGCGTGGTCACGGTCGTCGCAGATGATGAAATCGTCCTTGGTGAGAAGCTGCGGGATAACGCCGCTGTTCACGGTGAAGCCGGTGGAGAACACCAGGGCCTCGTCCTTGCCCACGAACTCTGCGAGTTCTTTCTCCAGCTGGACGTGGATGTCCAGCGTACCATTGAGAAAACGGGAGCCGGCGCAGCCGGAGCCGTATTTCTTGAGCGCCTCGATACCGGCGTTGATCACGCGCTCGTCACCGGTAAGGCCTGTATATGCGTTGGAACCGAACATCATAATCTTGTGACCGTCCATGGTCACTTCGGTTCCCTGTTTGCTGGTAATTTGGCGGAAATAAGGATAAATACCCTTTTCCATCATTTTCTGAGGAAGGTCATATTTGGCCAGCCTTGCATGAAGAAGTCCCATATCTTTTACTAGGTTTTAGTCAATTAATTTATCTTGCAAAGATAATAAATAAATATGAAATGGAAACGGGGGCCCGGACTTTTCAGCCCGGGCCCCCGTTAATTTGTTGATTATCTTCTATTTATACCCCCCCCCGCTTGTGAATCCAGAATGCCAAAAGGGGAATTCAGGCTCTTGAATTCCGGCACCAGGTCTTTCATACGGGCCACGGTGGACATGGAATTGAAGTCGTAGCTGGCAAAGATGAGGTTGTCAATGTCTTCGGAGATTTCATCAAAATCGTATTCCCGCACATTGGCAATCATAATTTTGTCATGGCTGGTGGGCTTGGTGTTCTCCTTGGTGGCCAGAAGTTCCTCGTAGAGTTTTTCTCCGTGACGGAGACCGGTGAACTCCACTTTTACGTCTGTACGGCCGCTCAGGCGGATCATCTTCTTGGCAAGGTCCAGGATCTTGACCGGTTTACCCATGTCAAAGATGTAAATTTCACCGCCATTTCCCATGGAGCCGGCTTCCAGCACCAACTGGCAGGCCTCGGGGATGGTCATGAAGTAGCGGATGATATCCGGATGGGTTACCGTAACGGGACCGCCACGCTCAATCTGCTGGCGGAACAGCGGGATGACGGAACCGTTGGAGCCCAGCACATTGCCAAAACGGGTAGTGATAAACTGCGTGGGGGCCGAATGGTCTTTCTGGATTTTGCGGGCCAGGGCCTGCACGTAGATTTCGCAGATGCGCTTGGAGCAGCCCATGACGTTGGACGGGTTCACGGCTTTGTCGGTGGAGACCATCACAAAGCGTTCCACATTGTATTTGACGGAAAGGTCGGCCAGAATTTTGGTTCCGAGGACATTGTTCTGGATGGCCTCCGACACGTTGTCTTCCATCATGGGAACGTGCTTGTAGGCAGCGGCGTGGAACACGTATTCGGGCATGTAGCGTTCGAAGATTTCCTCCATGCGCCGTTTGTTGGAGATATCGGCCACAATGGTGGGAGCCTCCAGGTAGCTCCACTTGGAGTGAAGTTCCAGGCGGATGTCGTGGAGAGGGGTCTCGGCCTGGTCTACCAGGATGAGCTGGTAGGGGTTGAAGACGGCCACCTGCCGCATGATTTCCGAGCCGATGGAGCCGGCCGCACCCGTAATGAGCACACGCTTGCCTTCCAGGTGCGAACCAATTTTCTGGAGGTTGATCTTGATGGGATCCCGGCCCAGGAGGTCCTCAATCTGGACCTGGCGGATCTGGCCAGCTTTCTGTATGCCCTGCCAGTCGTCGGTGACGTCCGGTGCCAGGAAAATGGTTACGTTCTCCTGGAGGAGGCGGTCGGCGATGTCGGTGTTTTTCAGATTGTCGGCCTTGACGGGAGAGACGATGATGGCCTCCACGTTGTTTTCCCGGATGTGCTCCAGGAGGTTCTCGTCGTTCATGTAGACGTTCACGCCCATCATCACCTTTCCCTTCATCATGGGGTCGTCGGCGATAAACCCTTTGAGGTGGAATTTATTGGGACGGGCCATACGGATGGCCTTGGCAATGTTGACGCCGCCACTCTGGGTGCCGTACACGAAGGTGTTGCGGGTTTCCACGCGGTCCTCGTTGAAGGCGTCGTTGAGCGACTTGATGGTCATGCGCATGAGGGCCATGAACACGAACATCACCACATAGGCGATGGTGAGCATGCCAAGGTCTGCGATTGTGGTTCCGGTAACATAGTAGAGAACCAACGAAATCACGGCGCCGCACAGGTATGAGCACACCAGTGCTACGCTAACGTGAAGGATGTCCGTGAACGAGGATAAACGCAGTACGTTGGAATATGTACGAAACGCCCTGAAAAACAGCAGGTTGAAAACCAGCGTAAGGGCCATGCCCATGAGTACGTCGTTTCCCATCGTGAGCATCTCGGAGGCCGAGAAGCGCAGCAGGAAGGACAGGACGACGGAAACGAGGGTGATGAGCGTGTCAAACAGCAGGATTACCCAGGAAGGCAAAACCTTGGACTGGAAAATCCTGCGTAGAAAGTTCAGAAACTCTCGAGTCATAAACTAGTAGTTCTGGGCCAGTACCTGGAAATAGCTCTGGGGGTGGTTGCACACAGGGCACACATCGGGGGCCACTTTACCCACGACGATGTGGCCGCAGTTGGAGCACTGCCAAATGGCGTCTCCGTCCTTGGAGAACACCTTCTTGTCCTGGATGTTGGCAAGGAGCTTGCGGTAGCGCTCTTCGTGATGCTTCTCGATGGCGCCTACCATCTCGAATTTCTCTGCAATCTCATCAAAGCCTTCCTCGCGGGCCTCCCGGGCCATGCGGGCATACATGTCGGTCCACTCGAAATTTTCACCGTTAGCGGCGTCTTCCAGGTTTTCCACGGTACCGGGAACGGCACCGCCATGCAGGTACTTGAACCAGATTTTGGCGTGTTCCTTTTCGTTGGCGGCCGTCTCTTCGAAGAGGGCGGCTATCTGGACGAAACCGTCTTTTTTGGCCTTGGAGGCGTAGTAGGTGTATTTGTTACGGGCCTGGGACTCGCCGGCGAAGGCTTCCATCAGGTTCTTTTCGGTCTTGGTACCTTTGAGGTTCATAGCTGTAGTTTATTATCGTTAGGGCCGGTAAAGGTACGAAAACTTTTTCACATTAAAAACTAGAGAACGCGGACCTTGAGTTTGGCGTAGGCGCGTTCCACCTTCTCAAGGGCGGCTTCGACGCTCTCTGCGCGGGCCAGGAGCACACCCATGCGGCGGTGTCCCTTGATGAAAGGTTTTCCGAAAAGACGAATCTGGACGTCGGGCTCGGCAAGCACTTCTTCCAGATTCTCGAACTCCACCATGGTGGTGTCTCCTTCCACCACAATGGCCTTGGAGGCGCTGGGGCCGAAGAAATTCACCTTGGGAATGGGAAGGCCCAGTACGGCGCGGGCATGCAGGGCAAACTCGGAGAGGTCCTGGGAAATCATGGTGACCATACCGGTGTCGTGCGGACGGGGGCTCACCTCGCTGAAAAGCACATCATCACCGCAGATGAACATTTCCACGCCGAAGATGCCGTATCCGCCCAGGGCGTCGGTAATCTTTTTGGCTATATCCTGTGCCTGAGCCAGGGCCTTTTCGCTCATGGGCTGGGCCTGCCAGGACTCACGGTAGTCGCCGTCCACCTGATGATGGCCGATGGGATTGAGGAACGTGGTTCCGCCGGCATGACGCACCGTGAGGAGGGTAATCTCGTAGTCAAACTTCACAAAGCCTTCCACAATGACCTCTCCGGCACCGGCACGGCCGCCTTCCTGGGCAATGTTCCAGCATTTATCGGCATCGGCCGGGGTCTTGCAGACACTTTGGCCATGGCCGGAAGAGCTCATGATGGGCTTCACCACGCAGGGAGTGCCTACCTCTTTAATAGCAGTGTCGAACTCCTCGCGGGTTGCGGCAAAACGGTAGTTGGAAGTGGGAAGCCCCAGCGTCTCGTGAGCCAGCTGGCGAATGCCCTTTCGGTTCATGGTGAGGAAGGTGGCATTGGCCGTAGGAATGACGTTGTAGCCCTCCTGCTCCAGCTTCACCAGCTCGGGAGTAGCGATGGCCTCCACCTCGGGGATAATCATGTCCGGCTTCTCCTTCTCGATGATCTCCCGCAGCTTGGCGCCGTCCAGCATGGAAAGCACGTAACTGCGATGAGCCACCTGCATGGCCGGAGCGTTCTCATAACGGTCCAGAGCGATGACCTCTACGCCATAACGTTGCAACTCAAGGGCAACTTCCTTGCCCAGTTCACCCGATCCGCACAGCAGGGCCTTCTTTGCAACCTTGGTGAGCGGAGTACCGATTTTTACCATAATGCTTGTGTGTTTGTGTTTGGAGCCGCAAAGATAATTAAAATTTTTGAAAAACAGACAGGCCCCGCCACGGTTTTGGGCCGGGCAGGGGCGGGGCGAGGCTGGACTGAGCCGTGCCGAGGCTGGGCTGAGCCGTGCCGGGCGCGGCAACGCGTGACAGCGCGTGACAGCGCGTGGCGGATAAACGCCTTACACACAGCTAGTTAGCACAACTGACGGGTATCAAAACCGCACCCGTCAGTTGTGCTAACACGTTAAAAATCAAACACTTAAGCGCCACGGACACCATCGCGCCGTCCCTACTGCATGTCCCGCAGACGGACATCCACTCCGGGAAGAAGTGCAGGCAGGGCGGAGAGGTCCGTGCTACCGAAGTGGTAAGGGATGAGGACACGCGGGCCGATGACACGAGCGGCGTTCACGCACTGCTCTACGGTCATGGTATAGGGCTGGTTCACAGGCAGGAAGGCCACGTCAATGTCATGGAGCTCCGCCATTTCGGGAATGTCCTCAGTGTCGCCGGCCACGTAGATGCGAAGGCCGTCCAGCGTGAGGACGAAGCCGTTATCACGGCCTTTGGGGTGGAACTGCGTGCGGCCTTCGGTGTAGTTGTAGGCCGGGACAGCCTCCAAAACACAGCCCGACGACTCCAGGACATCACCGTTTGCCACTACGATGACACCGACCGGGGACGGGGGCATCATCTGGGCTACCCGTGCATTGGTCACAATCTTCGTGCGCGTTTCATCGGTGAGAGCGGCGATGGCGGCAGGGTCATAATGATCTCCGTGTTCGTGCGTCACCACAATGTAGTCGGCCTTCGGGAATTCGGCGGCATAGTCCGTGGCCTTTCCGTAGGCCCCGACGGGATCTACATGCAAGGTGCGGCCGGTGTAACGCACCGCCAGCGTGCCGTGCTTGATCAGCATCACGTCCACGGGGCTTCCCCCGTCCGTGAAGAACGTCTCTACGGCATAGGAAGACACCGGTTTCCCGGCCTCGGTCCAGGCCACGTAGCCGCCCAGGAGGTTGGAGACCGACGTGTATCCGGCCTTCAGCAGGGCGGCGGCAGCCTCGGCGCTGCGGCGCCCGCTTCGGCAGTAAAGGGCCAGCGGCGTCTCGCGAGGGTAGGCAGCCACCACGGCGTCCACAAACCCATCGGCCTTCCAATCCACGTTGGCGGCCCACGGGAGGTGGCCGTCGGCATATTCCTCCGGCGTACGAACGTCGAGCGTAGCCACCTCGGGCTGCGCTACATAATCGGCAAAAGCCTCAACTCGTAAATCCGTAACGCTCCCGCAGGAGACCAAACCGAGCATAACGGTCATAAGCAGAAATCTCATATCAACTGTTTTTAAGCCAAGCAACAAGTACAGCCAGCACGCTCACGAGGAGGAGCGCCAGCACATAGAGCACCCCATACCAGATGCCCGTTTTCACACCCAGCCCCAGACTCCGCTTCCACGGCACGCCCAGGAGCTGCCTGTAGTCCACCGTGAGGAGCGCCAGCATCAGGAGCGTCCCGATGGACCGGCTCTCCCCCAACGACAGCAGCACCGTAAACAGCATGAAGAAGCTGAACTGGCAAAGGATGTAGGCCGATGCTGCCGCGTTCGCCGACATCCCCAGCCGGAACCGCCGGAGCGCAATACCCATCGCCAGCCACAGCAGGAAGAACTGACGCAGGAAAAGCGGAATCCCCTGCCCCCGGAGCTTGTTCTCGAAGGCAGCCAGGGCCGATTCCCCACGCGTGTGAACGGCCTCCGGATGCGTATCCAGATGAAGGTAGATATAGCCCGCGCGCACCAGTTCCAGCGTATTCCGGAAGATGCGGGTAGCTTCTGCGGAGGTAGAATCGGCCGACTCCACCTGGACGCCCCTGTCCAGCGCATTGAAAGGGTCTTCCTTCGCCGGCTGCACCGGTTGCAGCACTGCCCATATCAGCGAGAAAAACGCATAGAAGATAATCAGCGCCGTAAGCGGAGCCAGATACCGTTCATGGTCTCCCCGGATGTAATCCCGGATCATGTAGCCGGGCCGTAAAAGCAAATGGACAAAAGTACGTTTGGCGTCGTCGTTCAGGAAAGGGATGTCGTCAAAGGCGCCCTTGTAGAAGGAGCCGGACTTATGGACATCGGCCTTCACTTTCCTCCACGGCAGGTACCCCAGCTTCTGCCAGATGGCAAAAGCCCGCACGCGTACCTGTATGGCCTGCTGCCACATCATAGCGCAGGTACCCCTTCAAAGGTGATTTTCACCGGCAGGATGCGGCCGTCATCGGCAAAGCGGAGCCGTTCGATGCACACCTCGCGGTGGTTACCGTCGGTGGCCCCCAGCGGATGGCGGTGATACACAATGTAATAGTCATCGGCCCCCTTCCCTTTCACCACGGAATGATGGCCGGCACCGGTGGCCACTTCGGGGTCCGACTCCAAGATTGTGCCGATGCGCTCGAACGGCCCGAAGGGGCTCGAAGCCATGGCGTAGGCCACGTGGTAGTCCGGGCCCGTCCAGCCGCCTTCGCTCCACATGAAGTAGTAGACGCCGTTCCGCTTGAGCATGAACGGGCCTTCCACGTAGCCGGCCGGCGTCACTTCCTTATAGATTTCACCGTCGTCGAAGGGTACGAGGCTCGTGAGGTCCGGGCCCAGCTTCACCATGTTGCAGTGCTGCCAACCGCCGTAGTACATGTAGTACGTGCCGTCGTCGTCGCGGAAGACGAACTGGTCGATGGGCTGCGCGCCGTTTACCACCTCGTCGATGAGCGGATGCCCCAGGGCATCCTTGAACGGTCCGGCGGGGTTATCGGCCGATGCCACCCCAATGCCGCCTTCCCCTTTCTCATGCATGTCGTTGGCGCCGAAGTAGAGGTAGTAGGTGCCGTCCTTCTCAATGACCGACGGTGCCCAGAGGGCCCGCCGGAGCCAGGAAATATTCTCCTTCGAGATAACCTTCGGATGCTTGGTCCAGTGCACCAGATCTTTGGAGGAGAAGGCATCCATGAAGAGCTGCTCCTCATAAGGCTTGGAATAGGTGGGGTAAATCCAGTACTCGTCGCCGAAAACCACCGCTTCCGGGTCTGCGTACCATCCTTCGAAAATGGGATTGCCGCTCGTGGGCCTGTCACAAGCGGCGAGAAGGCTCAGGGACAGGATAATCAGGGGAATTCGTTTCATATCAGTTTATTTGCCAGTTGCTCAAGGAGCACTTCGTCGGCGGGCTTCATCCGGGAACGGATGGTAACCATGGGCTCCACAATCTCGCAATCCTTCAGGGCTTCGATCATCGTACGCATCACGCGGCCAGCCGTGGGGGCCCAGCTGCCGTTTTCGATGATGCCGAAGCGGCGCTTCTGGAAGCCTTTGATCTGGAGGTGGTAGAGGAAATCGTGCATGGGCGGGAACACGCCGGCATCGTAGCTGGAGGCAGCCACCACCACTGTGGGATAGCGGAATGCGTCTTCGATGGCCTCGGCCTGGTCTTCGCGGCAAAGATCACTCACCACCACTTTGGGTGCGCCCTTGGCGCGGAGGATATCGGCCAGCTTCTTTGCGGCCTCTGCCGTGCCGCCGTGGATGCTGGCGTAGGCGATGAAGACGCCCTCGGACTCCGGTTCATAGCGGCTCCAGATGTCGTAGAGTTTCAGCGCATTCTGCAGCGCCTCCCCTTCCAGCTCGGGGCCGTGCAAGGGACAAATCTTCCGGACTTCCAGGGCCGATACTTTCTTTAGCACGGCCTGCACCTGAGGCCCGTACTTGCCGCAGATGTTGAAGTAGTAGCGACGCGCTTCGCAGGCCCAGTCCTCGGCCTTCTCATGGACGAGCGCGCCGAACTTCCCGAAGGCATCGGCACTGAAAAGCACTTTCTCAGCGGCGTCGTAGCTCATGATGACCTCCGGCCAGTGGACCATAGGGGCCGTGAGGAACTGCAGCGTGTGGTGGCCCAGCTCCAACGTATCCCCCTCCTTGATTTCCCTTACGCGGCCCTCGAAGGAGAAGCCGTCGAAGAAGTTCGGGAGCATCTTCGTGGCCAGCGCGCTGCACACGAGCTGTGTGCCGGGATACGTCTGAAGTACCCAGCCGATGAGCGCGGCGTGATCCGGCTCCATGTGATGAACGACAAGATAGGCGGGCTGCCGGCCGTTCAACTCCTTCTGAAGGTTCTCTTTCCAGGCAGCGGCCTTTCTCGCATCCACCGTATCCATCACGGCAATCTTGTCATCTTCAATGAGGTACGAATTATAGCTCATGCCTTCCGGCACTACATACTGGCTCTCGAAAAGGTCCAGGTCCAGGTCGTCTACTCCGATATACTTGATCATATTCGTGCGTTTTTCCACAAAGATACCACGTTTTTCTGAAATATGAAGGGGGCTTGGGCGGGGGACTTGCCGAGGGGCGTTGCCTCTGTATCTCGCTCGCCGCCAAAAGCCGCGTGATGTGTAACTAACTAAATAACAAACAGTTACAGAATTTCTCCCCGTCGGATTCACCGGGGAGAAATCTCATAAACATCTATAAATAAGCAAGTTGTGCATCACGCTTTTGGAGGGAACTACAGAATCTGCCCTGCGGCATTCTTGGTATCCACCTTCTCGATGATGCGCTCCAGAATGCCGTTTTCGTCAAAGATAAACGTGCGTCGGAGCGTTCCCAGCACGGTTTTGCCGTACATTTTCTTCTCTCCCCAGGCGCCGAATGCCTGCAGCATCTCCGTGGAAGGATCTGAAAGCAGCCGGAACGGAAGTCCGTGCTTTGCCCGGAACCCCGTGTGGGACTTGGCGCTGTCCTTACTCACGCCCACCACATTGTAACCGTGCGCCGTAAGGGCGGCGTAGTTGTCCCTGAAGCTGCAGGCCTCGGCCGTGCATCCGCTGGTATTATCCTTGGGGTAGAAGTAGATAATGGTCTTCCTGCCCTTCCCGATGAAGTCCTGAGACCCCACGGCATTTCCGTCCTGGTCCACCACCTCAAAGGCGGGCATCATGTCTCCGATTTGTAGCATAATCTGAAGGTTTGGGTTTTCTCAAAGGTAGGCATTTCCGGGGAATTGAGCAAAATTAATGGGGGCGGGGCCGAGGTGGAGCCAGGAGGTTGGGTTGGGCCGGGGCCGGGGCCGGGGCCGGATTGGGTTGGGCCGAGAACACGGAGCGTGGAGGCAAATCGCTAACAATCAACCGCTTACACAAAAACGCCTGGTCGGATTCGCGCAGGCGTTATTACACATCTAGCTATGTATCAGGCAATTAGCTCCACGCTTTTCATACTTCTCACATAGCCTTCCTGGTCATAGCACTTCTGGTACAGGTGGATGAGGGCGACGAGCGGCTCCGCATCCACCTTACGCCAGGCTGTAGGTCTTTTCAGGGCCCCGTGCGTCTCCACATCGGCCCCGGGCGTCTCCACACCCGGCCCCGGGGCGACTCCCTACCTGCCCCGGGGCGCCTCCCTACTCCGGTCGTGATGCGCAACTATATATGTATCAAGCATTTACAAAATTTCTCCCAGTCGAATTCGAGGGGGAGAAAATTCCATAACTAGTTATCAATGTGCAAGTTACAAATCACGCCATTTGTAGCAGTTTGTCTCATACCGAACAAAGCCCAGCTCCTGATACAGGCGGTTCGCCGCTACCCGTGCGGGGTTGGACGTCAATTGGATGTGATGCACCCCCAAGCGGCGGGCGGCCGCGATGAGGCCCGACATCAGCTCCCGGCCAAAACCCTTGCCACGGCAGCGGGAGCTCACCACCACCGACTCGATATCGGCCATCGTGAACTCCAGCGTATGCTTGATGCAAAGGGTGCCGGTGGCGACGATTTGTCCATCGGCCCGTATCACGTACACGTGGACATTGGCATCGGCCATGACGTTTTCCAGGAGCGCCGCGCTGCAAAAACTCGTAGCCGACAGTTCCCGCATCAGCGCATCGAGATCCGCGAGGTCCTCCTGCGTATATGAATTCAATTCTTCGACCATAATCTCTCAAATGCATTTTGATAATTTAAGTTTCGCAAGTAGCTAAAAAAAGAAAAAAGCTAAGGTTGAAATCTT
>CAMODD010000030.1:0-19982 GCA_946611215.1 uncultured Bacteroidales bacterium
CCCATATTGGAATCACGGTGCAAATCTAAAAGAGGGGCCGGAGGGAGCAATGGGAGCGAAGGGCGCGAAGCGACCTGACCTCCCATGCGAACGGAGTCCCCCGGGCGGATCTTCCTCCCTCCGCAGTACCGCTGCTGAAGCCAGCCAACAGACCACGGGCGCCATTGCCGCGTCGACACGCAGAACGCACAGAATGCTATTTTCCTGTCAACGCGGCCGGGTTTTGAGCCGTTTTCGCCAAAATGCTTGCCGCGTCGACACGCAGAACGCACAGAATGCTATTTTCCTGTCAACGCGGCCAAGGTGTTAACTCACCCTCACCAGAGCGTAGTCAAATGCGGGAATAGAAAGCGTATAGACCGTGCGCTGGGCGTGGATACCCAGGAAAGAAAGCGCCTCATCCGGAATGGAAATCCGGATAGCGGCCGAAGGCCCGAAGTTGGAAACGACCAGATAACATTCGTGTCCCAGGGCGCGAAGGAACGCGAAATGGTGGTCCGGATTGAAGCCTGCCCCCTGCGCATAGCAAAGATCATAGGTCGCTCCCTCCGAGAACACGGGATGCTTGGACCAGAACAGGATGTCTTCATAGCGGGCGAGCACCTTCTCATCGGGCTTCGAAAGTGCCGGAACCTTGCACCAGTCAAAGATAGATGTACGGCCGTCCAGGCCGCTGAAACCCTCTTTCTGCATGCCTCTCTCCCCCATTTCCTGTCCAAAATAGAGCATGAACGGAGCGTCGTTCAAAAGCAGCGACACCGCCAGGGCAGCGTAGCCTTTCTCGGGCTTGCCGCAGAAAAAGTCGGAGGCCAGGCGCTGCTCGTCGTGATTCTCCAGAAAATTGAGCATGTGCGGCTGCAAGTCCCCCAGGAACTGCCAGTTCCAGGTAATGCCCCGGGCCGATGCCCCGCTGCACGTAACCGCCCGCAGCGTATCGTAGAGCCCCGATTTGTCGTACAGGAAGTCAAATCCCACTTCCTCCACATACATGCGGTACTTCTCCTTCTCGTAGACCTCGGCAATAAACAGGACCGAAGGATACACCTTCTTCACCTGAGCAATCAGCCAGGCCATGAACGGCACCGGAACCAGCTCCACCATGTCGCAGCGGAACCCGTCCACGCCCATCCCGGCCCAGTACAGCACAATGTCCCGCATCTTGTCCCAGGTGCCGGTGTGCGTGTCACAGTAATTGAGTTTCACGGTCTCGTACCAGTCATTCACGGACGGGGCCGATGTAAACGCATTGCCCGAAGCCCGCGCCGGGAATTCCTCGTAGCCATGCGCCTCCACAGGCAGCCGGAGCGGTTCCCCGGGATAATAGTAAAAGTCATTCTCCGGCTTCCAGTGTACGGACTTGTCATCCTCCAGCCCGAAGTTCACGTTCTCGCGCGCCACATGGTTGGGCACATAATCGATGATGAGTTTGAGGCCGGCCGCATGCACACGGTCTGTCAGCGCCTTGAACTCCTCCATGCGGCAGGCAGGATCATCGGCCAGGTACGGATTCACGTCATAGTAATCCGTTATGGCATACGGAGAACCGGCGTCTCCCTTGACCACCTTGTTCTCCGTGGAGGTAGCATGCCGGATTATACCCGTCAGCCAGAGCATATCCATGCCCAGCGTAGACCTCATATAACGGAGAGAATCCCGGTCTATTCCAGAGAAACGGCCGTTCCCCCACAGACGGGGCAGCAGCTGATAGATCAGTTGTTTCATTACAATTGAGCAAGTTGTTCATCCAGCACGCCGATGCGCCAGAGCAGCGCCTCCTTCATTTTCTCGACGGCTTCATCAAAGCTTAGGTCCTCGTCACCGTTCACATAGCCCCCGGCCTCCGGAGAAGCCAGCGGATTGGGATAGCAGGGCCACATATCGTGATTGGCCTCCTCACGGGGCCTGATCCACGCAGCCTGCTCGTCAATATAGTCCACAAGGCTCACAAAACGGGGCCTCAGATATTTCCAACGGGCCAAGAGCCGCGTCCGGAACTCCGGAAGCGGGAACAGCTGAAAATAATAAAGGGAACTGCGGAGCCGCAGCCGGGGTATCTCTGAGGAAATGCGGAACGTACCAAAGTCAAAGTCCCAGACCGGGCCCGCATACATGATGCCGTCCCTGATATAATAGAAGCAGCTCTTGGGATGCCGGCCCTCCCCGTTCACGCAAAGTTCATTGACCAGATACCAGTCGCAGAAAGAATTGAGGTCCAGCTGTCTTTTCCACTCCCCTGTTGCCAGATGATAAATGGCGTCTTCCTTCTCCTGCAGGGCCATGAGGCTGGCATCCCGGAGGTAGGAAATCCAGTAATAGAGCGGATAATCGTCCTTGTCGGGGTACTTGAGGATCACGGGAACTTCTCCCTCCTGCCACTCTCCCCCTTTATAATAATGGCACCAGGCCGAGTAATCTTCCTTCCCTCGGTCCGATGAATCAAAGCTGTAAAGGTAGTCGGCCTCGAAGTGCGAGCCTTCCACGCGCACCTTTTCTCCGAGCCAGTAAATACCCTGATAGACATCCTGTTCTCCGCTGTCAGGGTCGTTCATATACAGGTCCACAAACGTGCCGGAAGGAGTCCATTCCAGCGACGTGCGCCGGGCCGCCTCGAAGGCCACCTGGTTTCGCAGCAGCGTGCGGTCTCCCCAGTTGGCAAGCAGCACCCAGTGCCGCGTCTTTCCCGTGCCGATGAAATTGGCCTTGGTATCCAGCTTGAGCGCATACGGCTTCTTGGGATAAGACCCCCAGGTACTGTTTCCGCGTCCGCGGATCTGGGTATCCCCCTCGTACACCACGGAGTCGCGGCCCGCCACCCGTACCTCGATACGCAGCGTCGCCCCGTCCATCCAGTTATCCTTACTGACGATGGCCGATGGCGTAGTGATGTACATACGCGGCAGCGTTTCAATGCCGGCAGGAATGACCGACGGCTTTTCGGGTATAATTTCAGAGTCCGGAGAAACGATAAATTCCCGCTGACAGGCCACAAGGAAAAGGCTTGTCAGCAGGAATATCGCTTTGGGATGAACCCGGAGGAACATCTTACCAGTTCAGGATCTTCTTGAAGTCGTAGGCCTCAGGATTGGCCACGTACTTCTTGGCGGCTTCATAGTCGGACTCGCCGATGAAGTGGCAGATGTGGTTGTAGTAGTTCTGGGAAGTACCACCGCAGATGTCCACGCGGCGCGGAGGAATCTTGCCTTCCTCGTTCTGCAGGTCCTTCAGGTACAGCGGATGAGCCGTGCCGAAAGCATCCACATACACCATGCAGCCGGTCTCGCCTTTGGAGAAGAGCTCATAAGCGCCCATGGCAAGCTCGGTGCAGTACGTGAGGTCAAAGGCGATGGGATCCTGGCAGCGGACATCGTAGCCGATTTCCACGGGACGGGTCTTCACCTTGAGGCCGATTTCCTTGAACTTCTTCTCCAGGATGTCGTTGAAAAGGACAGCCTTGGAGACCTTGCCCAGCTCCGGATGACCGTGCTCATCGTAGGTGAGGGACACGCCGGCGTTCTTGATCTCCTGAGGATCGAGGTCGTGGAACACACCCTCGGCCACCACCACGGTGCCGTAAGGAATGCCCAGGATGTTGCGCTTGAGAATGGCGGAAAGGGCCAGGTTCACAATCTTGTCCAGGGTGATCTCCGTCTTGTTGAACATCTCGGGGATGATGGTCATGGGGCAGTGCGTAGCCTCGCCGATACCGAGGGCCAGGTGACCGGCGCTGCGGCCCATGGCGCTGATGATGAGCCAGTTGCCGCTGGTGCGGGCATCCTCATACACGGTGCGGGCCAGGTGGGCGCCTTCGTCCTTGGCGCTGTTGAAGCCGAAGGTAGGCGTGTTGTTCGGCAGCGGAAGGTCGTTGTCGATGGTCTTGGGCACGTGAATGTTGTGGATGGGATAGTGCTTGGCTTCCAGGAACTTGGCAATACGGTTGGCGGTAGAAGCGGTATCATCACCGCCCACGGTCACCAGCAGCTTGATGTTGTTCTCCTGGAACAGGCCCAGGTTGAAGTTCTCTTCAAAATCCTTGTCGGTGGGCTTGAAACGGCTCATCTGGAGGTAGGAACCGCCGCGGTTGAAGTAAGCGTCGGCCTTGAAGAAATCGATGTCCTCCGTACGGGGTGTCTTGGAGAAAAGACCGCTGTATCCGCCATGCAGGCCGATGACACGGTAACCGTTGGACAGGAACGTCTTGGCAACGGACATAACGACGGTGTTCATGCCCGGAGCCGGACCGCCGCCACAAAGGATGATGATGGAATCTTTCATGATGGAAATTAAATGTTGTGTGTTATATTATTGTTGTTTTTCTTGGTCTTGTTGAAGATGACGAACTCGCTCATGAAGAAGTTGAACCCGCCGCTGAAGAACAGGCCCAGGAGATTACAGATAACGGGTTCGATCGTCCAGTCCTGCATCCAGTTCAGGCGCACGAACAGGAAGTGAATGCCCTGCATGGCCAGTAGTTTGAGGATGTAAGCGCCCACGCAGGCCGCATTGTAGGCGGCCAGATGGCGGAAGAAGGAACGCACGGTGTGCTGACTGATGCGCTCCGTCCAGACAAAGAAATACGCGATGCAGAAATTGGCGATGGCAGCCACCTCGAACGAGATGGTAGGAGCAATCCAGAAAGAGCCCCAGTAGTTACCACGGAACGCATAGGTTGCCAAAACCCAGTGCAGGCCCAGGTCTACGACGGTACCCATGCTGCTCGTGAGGGCGAACATCACGAATTTACTCAAGAGTTCTTTCCAACTTCTGCTCATGCCTTTTCTTAAAGTCTACAAAGATACAAATTTTTGCTTTTGTCACAAAATAAGACTAATTTAGCCTTTCCAAACGTGTATTTTATGGAACCAATCATAGAACCTGTCTCGAGAGAAGCGCTCCTTACGGAACTTACTCCGGACACTCTCCTCAGAACCACCAACCGCGCCGGAAACGAGCTCTACGTAGTAGGCGCAGAGTCCGTCAACGTCATCCGTGAAATTGGCCGTTTGCGGGAAATCGCCTTCCGGAACGACGGCGGCGGCACCGGGAAATCCCTGGACATAGACGAGTTTGACACAGATCCTGCCTATGGCTACAAACAACTGGTGCTGTGGGACCCGGAGGCGCAGGAAATCATCGGCGGATACCGTTTCTGCATCTGCGACAAAGCGGTCTTTGACCGCGAAGGACAGCCCATCCTTACCTCGTCGCACATGTTCGAGTTCACCAAGAAGTTCATCCGGCAGTACCTGCCCCTCACCCTGGAACTGGGCCGCAGTTTCGTCTCGGTGGAGTACCAGAGTTCCAAAGCCGGCGCCAAGAGCCTCTATGCGCTGGACAACCTCTTTGACGGAATCGCAGCCATCGGCATTCTCTATAAAAAGCGCATCAAATACTTCTTCGGCAAGGCCACTATCTATACCGAATACCCCGACGAAGCCCGCGAACTCATCATGTGTTTCCTTAAAAAGTACTTTGGCAAGGGACACCGGCTCCTGAAAATCCGCAAGGAGGTAAAAGTGGAGCGAAAGACGCGCCGCCGCTACTACCGCCTGTTCAAAGGACTGGATTTCAAGGAGGGCTACCGCGTACTCAAGGCAGAAGTCCAGAAGCACGGGGTTTCCATTCCCCCGCTGGTAAATACGTACATGAACCTCTCCCCCTCCATGATTTACTTTGGTACCGGCATCAATGACGAATTCGGAGACGTCTACGACTCCGGCATCCTCGTCACCTTCATGGACATGTATCCGGAAAAGCGCAAGCGCCACTCCGACACCTTCCTCCAGCAGGGCTGGCAAAGCATCCGGAAGCTTCTCAAACGACTGCAAAGAAAATAATGTATTAATACTTAAACCCATTTACTATGAACGAAGAAAAGAAACAGGCAAAGAGGATACAAACTTCAATCCTCAATCCATACGAGAAAAAGATTCTGGTTTACCTGGCAGAGCGCATGCCCGCCTGGGTCACCTCCGACATGCTCACGTTCGTGGGCTTCACGGGTGCCCTGGTCATGGCAGCCGGCTACTCCCTTTCCAACCTGGATCTTCGCTGGCTTTGGCTCTCCTGCCTTGGACTGTTCATCAACTGGTTCGGAGACTCCCTGGACGGCTCGCTGGCCCGCGTGAGGGGCACCCAGCGCAAGATCTACGGTTTTTTCATCGACCATAACGTAGACGTCATCAACGAGACCATCATGTTCATCAGCGTGGGCGTAAGTCCGCTCGTAAACATGAGCTTTGCCATGTTCGCCCTGGTGGCCTACCTCATGCTCAGCGTGTACGTATATATTGACTGTCACCTCAAGGGAGAGATGCGGCTCACTTACAGCGGCCTGGGCCCCACGGAATTCCGGCTCCTGCTGGTAATCACCAACATCTGCTTCATCTACATCCCCTGGCTCTCCGAGTGGAAAAAGCCCATGACGCTGTTCCACAACAACTTCATGATCGGCATCTTCGACTACATCGCCGTAGCCGCCGCCCTCCTCATCATCTTCTTCTGGCTGCGCGGCTTCTTCCAGGATGCCAAATACTTTGCGAAAATAGACCCTCCCAAGAACCAGAAATAGATGGTCATTACCCCCGAAAACGCAACCCGGCTCTCCCCTGTTTTCAAAGGAAAACGGGGTAAGCTTTTGCTGAAGCTGGGCCTGAAACTCACCGGCATAGACCATGTCAACGACATCCACCAGTGGGTGGAAGACCAGGGCATCGCCCCCGGTCCGGCCTTTGCCACCGCCCTGCTTGAAGGGCTTGGCGTGGATTTCCGCATCGGCCATCCCGAACGCCTGGAGGCCCTCCCCGAGGGCCCCTTCATCGTCATCGCAAACCATATTTACGGGCACCTGGACGGCATCTGTCTCGTAGACCTCCTGGGCCATCAGCGCCCGGGCACCAAGGTCATGGTGAACGAAATGCTCATGTGGATCTGGGGCCTCGCGCCCAATTTCATCTCCGTGAACCCCGTCACCAATGCCAGCAGCGGCACAACGGCCACCAGCATCAACGGCGTCAAGAACGCCCTCCTGCAGCTGCGCAGCGGAGAGCCGCTCGCCGTTTTCCCTTCGGGGGCGGTGGCCGATGTCAAACCGCGGGAAGGTTGGACGCTCAGCGAACGCGACTGGCAGGACGCCGCCATCCGTCTCATCCGCAAGGCGCACGTTCCCATCGTGCCCGTCCGCTTTTTCGACCGCAACTCCCGCTTCTACTACGCGCTGGGGCTCCTCGATTACCGCATCCGCTTTGTGCGGCTGTTCCACGAACTGTTCAACAAGAAGGGCACGCATCCGCGCGTAGGCATCGGCGAAACCATCAGTACAGCACAGCAGGATGCCGTTTCCGACGCAGACTTCAAGGCGTTTCTCCGCTCCAGCGTCTACGACATGCCCCTGCCCGAATCCTTCACCTTACGTTCTGAGTTATGGAAAAAGTAAAAGTGGTCCTCCTTACCGGAGGCAGCAGCGGCATTGGAGCCGCCACCGCCCATCTGCTGGCATCGGCCGGCATGAAAGTGTATGCCGGCAGCCGCCGCGGAACCATTGACGAGCCGCAGGAGGGCATCGTCCCCGTGAAGCTGGACGTGAACGACGCCGCCGTCATCGAAAGCGTCGTGGCCGATATCCTTTCCCGCGAAGGCCGCCTGGACGCCGTTATCTGCAATGCCGGCAACGGCATCTACGGTCCGGTTGAAGGAACGCTTGAGGAGGAAGCCCGTAACCAGTTCGAAACCACGTTTTACGGCTCGCTGCGAACCATCGAGGCATGCCTGCCCGTTTTCCGGCGCCAGGGCTTTGGACGCATCGTCACGGTGTCGTCCGTCATGGGCATCCTGCCCCTGCCCTACCAGGTGTTCTACTCCAGCGCCAAGGCGGCGCTCCTGTTCCTCACCGAGGGTCTCGCCATGGAACTGGACGGCAGCGGGATCGAGTGCTGCTGCGTCCTCCCGGGAGACGTTGCCACGGGCTTCACATCGGCCCGCAAACTCAACGAGGCGGCCAAGACGCCCGATTCTCCCTACGCCGGCAAGATGAAAAAGAACCTCGCCAAGATTGAAAAGGACGAGCTGGGAGGAATGTCGCCTGCCGTCATCGGCCGCAGCATCCTGCGCCAGCTTCAGCGGCGACACATGCGCGCAAGGGTGATTCCGCGCATCGATTACGGGCTCATCGGATTCGTTGTCCGCATTTGTCCTGTGAAATGGCGCCTCAAGCTGGTAAACCTCTTGTATAATTAACAAATTTACCCTACCTTTGGTTCTATGTTCAAAAGGTGGGGGCTCATCGTTTTCCTGTTTTTGGCCACGCTGCTTCCGGCGGGGGCACAGGTTTTTGAGCCCGACACGCTGGACGCAGCCGTCGTCCGGGCCGATGACAGCTACATCCGCGCTTTCCTGAAAAAACTGGACCGGAGCCTTGCCGCCAACGACCCCGACAATGCCGAGGACTGGCGCTCCCGCGTGTACACCAAGATTGAGCTGGACGTGGACAACATGGAACGCATGCTGGAAGACGGCATCCTCCACGGACCGCTGGGATTTGTGATGGAATATGCCGATACCTCTTCCGGCAACACCTATGTCCCCGCCCTGTTCTCGGAAAGCATCAGCGAGCTTTACCACAGCCAGAGCCCTTCCTTCAACCGGGAAGAGATGCAGGCCAGCCGCATCTCGGGGATAGACGCCGGGAACGCACTGCAGCAGTTTACCGGCTCCTACATCCTCAAGACCAGCTTTTACAAGCCTTCCATCAGCATTTACAACCTGTCCCTGCCCAATCCGGCCGTTGCGTCCTCGCAGGTTCTTTATAACTACTTCCTGGTAGACAGCCTGCAGGTGGAAGGGCACAAGACCTATGTGCTGCGTTTTCACCCCAAGAAGCTGGTCACCTCGCCCGTTCTGGACGGAGAAATGTGGATAGACGCGGAGGACTTCGGCATCCGCAGCGTGCGCGCCAGCCTGTCGGCCAAGTCCGACGTCAACTGGATCCGCCGCTTTGACATTGACGCCAAATACCGGCGCGTGGGAGGAAAATGGTTCTATGCCTCTGAGAACCTGGACATTGACCTTTCCGTCACGCACGCCAACGACTCCCGGCTCATCGCGTTTCTCGTGCGCCGCAGCATGCATTACAGCCTGCCGGAGTTCGGGACGCTCCCGGACAAGGAGCGGCTGGCGGCCGGGGGTGATGTCATCCGCAGCAAGACCATCCAGGGAGACGAACGCTACTGGCGCTCCGTGCGGCCCTATCCCCTGTCCCTTCGCGAGCAGGGCATCTACAACATGGTAGACCGCATCCAGAACGGGCGCTTCTACAAATGGACCTACGGCATCCTTTATACGCTCATCAGCGGTTATGTGCAGCTGCCGGGCGGCAAGGTGGAACTGGGACGCTGGGCCCGCACGTTCTCCAGCAACCAGATGGAGGGCTTCCGCGTGTCGCTGGGCGGGCGTACACGGCATACGTTCTCGACCAAGGTGCGCCTGGGAGGCTATCTGGCCTATGGCTTCAAGGACAAGAAGCCCAAGGGACAGGCACGGGTGGAGTGGATGATCGGCCGGGAACTCACCCGAAAGCTCACGGTCACTTACAAGGAAGACTACGAGTGGCTGGGAAGCGGCAGCGGCGTCTTCTCGGCCCCCAATATGTTCTCTTCCATTCTCATGCGCTCCGACGGCAACAAGCAGACGTTCGTGCGCACCGCCGACATCCTGTATCAGCACGAGTTCAACCCGTCCTTCAACGCAGAGCTCCAGTGGACCAGCCAGCGCATGTGGAGCAATCCCACCGTTCCCATCTACTCGGTAGACGGCACGCACGCGGTGATGGAGAGCATGGCCGTGCACCAGCTCAGCGCCGCCCTGCGCCTTTCCATCGACGAGCGGGTGGGCCGCGGCTATTTCAAGAAAACCTACCTGTACTCCCAGTATCCGGTGCTGCTTCTGGGTGTTTCCGGGGCCTTCAAGGGCATTACGGAGGGAGACATCAGCTATGTCCGCACCTACGCCGCCCTACGCTGGCGCTTCCCGTCTACGGCCATCGGCTACGGAGACCTCAATATCAACGGCGGCATCATCTGGGGCAGCGTTCCGCACACCCTGCTCAAGCTGCACAAGGGAAATACCACCTACTATACGGACAAGACGGCCTTCTCCTGCATGGACGCGTACGAGTTTGCGTCGGACCGCTGGCTGGAGGGCTATTACGAGCACAATTTCGGAGGCTTCTTCCTGGGAAAGATTCCCCTCATCAAGCAGCTGGACCTGCGGGAGGTTGCTTCCGTGCGTTTTGCGTGGGGAGACCTCACCGAGCAAAACAGGCTCAACACGCTTCAGGAAACCAAAAACCTCAATATTCCTTATGTGGAGGCCGGTATCGGCATCTCCAATATCCTGCAGATACTGCGGGTAGACTTCTTCTGGCGCCTGACGCAGCGCCAGGAGCAGCGCAGTAAGAACTTCAGCGTCAATGTCGGATTGGAACTATCATTTTAAAGCCTATGAGAAATACAGGAATTTACGTTCATGCCATCAGCAATGAAGGAGGGGCCGACCCTCTTTCCACGAGCGCACCGTATTGCTTTCCCTTCTACACATTCGCCTATCTCATGGAAGGAGAAATCCTGGTAGAGGTGGACGGCCACAACATCCTTATCGGCCCCGGCCAGCTGCTGCTCGTTCCCGAGAACCGCAGCATCCTCATCCGGCATTTCAAGGATTGCACGGGATTTGACGGCCGATTCACCCTGGATGCACTGAAAGACGCCACTCACCCTGCGCTTCGCATGGACAAGCCGCTGCTCCAGAGCTTCTGGTTCGACGACGCCGTCTTCATGGGGGCACTTTTCAATCGCATGGTCACCGCCTGCGCAGACAAAGACAAGGCTTTCCTGCAGAGCGGCATCGACCTTGTGCTGGGACAGCTTCGCAGCGGAAGCCATGTGGCTGTCATTCCGGAGAAGTTCCTGCAGCTGGTGTTCGAGCACGGAAAGGCCCCGCTCAATGTATCCGACTACGCTGGTATCCTTAAGGTTACGCCCAATTACCTTAACAAGACCGTCAAGAGCCATACACACCGCACGGCCATCGACTGGATTGAAATTGCACGCCTGAACATGGCCAAGCAGCTGCTGCGCAACCGTTCGTACTCCATTGCCGAAATAGCAGAAAAGACCGGCCTTGTGGACCAGTCTTACTTTTCACGTTTCTTCAAGAAGAAGATGGGAATCACTCCCTCGGAGTATCGCAACAGCGGCCTCTAGCGGGTTTTCTCTGCTACGTATTCGTAATTCTTGATACCCAGGAGCTTTCCCTTGGGGTTGTAGGTGTACTGTACCTTCTTGCGGCCAAACTCGTTGTATTCGAATTTCTTGTAGGTCTGGAGGCGGTTGCGGTTGTCGTAGACGTATTCGGTGGTCACTTTGCCGGCGGCGTCCCGCTCGAAGCGCTTGCGCCATTTTTGACCCATGCTGTCGTACTCGATTTCTTCTATTTTCTGGCCGGCAGGGCTATAGGTTGTAACATGGTCCAGTACCTTGTGTCCGCCGCGGGGATCTGTGTTCCACTCCTTAATCACCAGATTCCGCTTGTCCAGCTGGGCTTCCTGCGCAGTGCCGACAAGGGGAAAGAGAAGGCCCAGGGCCGCAATCAAAATCCATTTCTTCATATTATTTCTGCTTTTAATACCGTTAGGGTTCCGTCACTTACGGAGAACCGGATGTTCCTTTTATCGAAAACCATGCCATATTCCCGGCCGGGGGTGTCCTGGTAGGCGGGGCGGGGATCCAGGGACAGGACCTCGGTGAGCGCCTCTCTCTGGGCCTGGGTCAGCGGCAGTTCTTCGGGGATCACCACCTGCAGCCGGGCCTCGGGTGCGCCGCTTACGAAGCCCGAGCGGGCCTCCGGGTAGGCATCGGCATAGGGGATGTAGGGCTTGATATCATAGATGGGAGTGCCGTCCATGAGGTCCGCTCCCCTTACCACCAGTTCCAGATCACTTACGGAGATCAGTTCCACACAGGAAAGTCCCAGCGGATTGGGCCTGAAGGGAGAACGCGTAGCCCAGACGCCCATGGCGGTGTTTCCGCCCAGACGAGGAGGGCGGACAGTGGGCTGCCATTCCCCTTTTGCCGGCCTGTTGGCACTGAAACCCCAGATGAGCCACAGCCGCTCAAAACCTTCTATCCCGCGCAGGGCTTCCCGTACGGCATAGACTTCTGTAAAGACAATGCGGCCTTCCACCCCGGCAAGGGAGCTCTGGCGGGGAATGCCGAACTTCTCGCCGAAGGGGCCGTGGTAGTAAGCGACAGGGATAATCTCCATCAGGACAGGTATTTACCGTGGCACCGGCAGTAGCGGAGACCGCTGCCGCAGGGGCAGGGATCGTTGGGCGCCACGTGCGGGATAGCGAATCCCATGGGCAGGAAGTCGGAATTGAGGTCGGTGGCAAAGCCGTCGGTGATGGTGGGCTCGGGCATAGTCCAGTGAGGATAATCCTCCTCTTCCGATGCTGCCTCTGCGGCCTTGTTTTCTTCCCGCAAACGGGTTTTCCAGATGCTCCAGTCGGCCTTGAGCAGGCCGGTATCGGCGGCGTTGCGGCCGCAAAGCACCCACTTGGGAACGCTGTCGGCATACTGGGCTACAATCTCGCAGCAGGCCAGCCAGCTGTCGTCGTCCAGCTCGGGATAAAGCGGGCTGTCGATGAGCGGCTGGAAGAGGGCGTCGTTGATGCTCTCGGTGTACTGGGCCTCTACCCAGGTGTCGTGCAGGGCCTTGACGAGTTCGAATCCTTCATAGCCCACGCGGCGGTACATCTGCTCCAACTGCATACCGGCCTTGGTTTTCATGCCCACGGTAAAGTACGGGGCTCCGGAACCGGCCTCCCGTGCCTCCTGGGGCGTAAACGTAGCAAAACCGCGCTGCTTGAGTTCCTCACGGCGGGTAAAGATTTCGTCTATATTTTCCACACAGGGACTGCATACGTAGTCGCCCCAGCGATCATTGTAGCGGTACATCTTCACCAACGGGCTCTGGGCCAGCATCCGGGACAAACGGTCAAAGTCCGGGTTTTTGTGCATCTGCTCATACCACTCCATCACCACATCCAGGAAATGCTCCGTGGACAGGATGCCATAGAGGTTCAGGAAACCCAGACACACGCGTTCCAGTTCAAACTGGCCGTTTCTTTCTCCACTGCGGATAACCTTGTCAATATCCGGCGATACAATGTCGTATACCTCCCGGCTGATCCACACTTTATGATGGTGTTCGTCGGAATCATCATACTCCACGATTCCGGTTACTTCGAGAAGGGACGGATAATCGGCAAAATCCATGTACTGGATTTTATCGGGGCCGGCATGCACCAGGTCCCTCAGGAGCCGCACATCTCGCTCCAGCAGGTGCGACATCCAGCGGCGCGGTTCGGCCTTGAGATAGTCGTCCATCTGGTCCACCAGCTGCGACTTCCGGATCCTCGGGCTCACGTCCCGCCCCAAAAGCGCCGCAAGGTCTTCCAGTTCCGGTTTGCCAAACCCATCCAATATGGTATGTAGCGTACGTTCTTTCATGGAACTGCAAAGATACGAGTTTTTCTTTAACCGCCCAAAACACGGCATTTTTGCCATTTTTGCCAAGTTTTACCCGAGCCCGGCCGCGAAACTTGGCATTTTTGCCGTTTTTGCTCGATTTCACGACGAAAAGTCAGGGGCTTTGGCCGCAGGAGTAATCGGCAGAAAATAGTGTGGCACTTATCTCATTGACTACCAATCGATTAGCACAACTGACGGGTACTCAAAAGCAACCCGTCAGTTGTGCTAACTTATTAATTATTAACGACTTAAGCGCCACGCCTGCGCGTCATGGACAAGGCGCCACGCCATCCGGAACGCTATTTCGTGCTAAGAAGAGCGCGCTTGAGGGCGAGCCAGCACAGGTGCTTGGCTTCTTCGTCGGGAATGAGGCTGTAGGGAACCAGGTTCTTGATCTTTTTGTTGAGCTCGTCCTGCTCGCCGGCGCCGTCAATGTAACCGGCGGCTTCCAGAGCGGTCATCCAGTGCAGGTGTTCGCTGGCGGCCAGGTATTCCATTACCTTATACTGTGCCTTGGTGCCGGTGAAGTGCACGGGATTCTGGGGATCCAGTTCGTCGGGAATGAGGTTGGCTGCGTCCCGGAGACTTTCCGGGCACAGGGTGACCAGGGTGGGTGCGAAGAGACCCCGGCCGATATCGCCGGCCTGCTTGCGGAGCAGTTCCTGGCGGTTCAGGAGCTCGTTTCCACTGCGGCCGCGGATGCTGCGGCTACGCTCTTCCCACACCGACTGGGCATCTTCTCCGGCAGGAACCGGCATGCAGGCCAGGGCGCGCTGCTTGAGAGTCTTTCCGGTTGCAATGTCCAGGTTCCAGATTCTCTCGGGCAGGCCGAAGGGATGAATGACCCGGATTCCGGCAGGACAGTAGCTCCCGTTGTAGAAGTCGATGAGCTTGATCATTTCGGCATCGGCCTGGGTGGCCCTTACGAGGATGCACATGTGCGAGAGGTCTTTCCCGTAGCGGGCGGCTTCCTGCAGCAGCTGGACGGCGATTTCCACGTTATGCGGGCCCTTGTCCACCGTGACCACCACGTAGGTGAGCGACGGCAGCGACATGGCAAAGTCCAGCCAGAACTGAGACGAGCCGATGGATGCCGAAAGCCACTCGATGTTGGCGTCGTAGCGAAGGGCGGGCGTCCGGTTCAGGAATTCTCCCTTGAGCGATTCGATCTGGGGGTCGAACACCTTGAATGTATTGTTGACGGGCTGCATGTCCTTGTCGATGAACGAGCCAAATTCATAGAGATAGCGAAGAGCCTCCTGGCCGGCTTCTCCAAAGCCGATGAGAAGGGACGTACTGGGTTTCTCAATATAGCCCAGCGATTCTCCCTTGGCATTACGGGCGATGTTCGCAAAGTGGATGGGATGCAGCTGCGGCTGGTTTTGCCGGAGCTCGTTGAACGACATTTCCGGCAGGTTGAGCACGCGGACGCGGTCTCCCATGGAGGCAAGGAGGGACGTGTAGCTGTTGACCCGGTAGCTGTAGCATAGGATTTTGGCCTTGACATCGGGGTCTGTGGCCAGGTGCTTGAGCAGGATGACGTTATCTTCTTCGTTGGGCGAGAGGAGATAGAGGTTGGTGTCCGGGCTGTTGATCCAGGGGGCCAGTTTGGCAAGGCCGATGGCCTGGCTCAAGGACTGGGTGTTGCCGGATTCGGGCATACGGCCCTTCAGAAGAACGAATCGGCTGCTGCCCAGCTGGTTCTCCAGCGAAAGCTCTTTCTGGTGCCCAAAGATATTGGAGATGAGTTCGCCGATGGAAAGCTCGGAGTGATGGTGTTCGTCGCCGGGAAACTCGATGAGGATGACGTCTCCCTGCTTGTCCTTATTGGCTGCGGCCTCCCACTCTTTGAGGATGGACTGCGCAAAGGCCTTGGAGTGGTTGTCGAGCCCCAGGAAGATGTGGTTCTTGCGTTTGCCGCGCCCTGCATTGCGCGCATGGCTGATGAGCCAGGTGCGGTCCCGGAGGCGGCGCGGCATGATGAGGAGCACCATGCTCAGGGTGAAGGCGATGATGAACGCAAGGATGGTGAGGTATGCCAGCATGTATCCGGGCTCGTGGAAGATGACCGCGGCAATGATATCGTCGAACACTACGGTGTGGCCGATGAACATCTCGAGGGCCGCCACCAGGGAAACCATCACGAGCTGGATCCAGTTTCCTTCTGTAACCGTATGGGAGGAGTTGGCCAGAAGGACGACGTGCATGGCGGTTCCGGCCACAAGGAGCAGCCCGAAGATGGCGACGATGGCCCAGCGGTGCCCCTTCCGGTTCAGGTGGATGAGTGACAGGATAAAGCCTGCCGTAGCGGCCAGAAGAAGGAAGGCCCATGCAATCATTAACGGCGTGGACACGGGGAAGTCGGGGGTGGGTACACTGTGCATCTTTGTACGGTCTAAACTAAATCGTACAAAGGTAAGAAAATTCTCCTAAACATATATTATAAGGGAGGGGTTGGACGCACATTGATTATCGAGACTCGATAATAACAAAAATGTTATACGTGATAACGTGAATGTTTCAGAAACGAATATACAACATATTACAAACTTCTCCTAAAGAACCGTGTAAAAAAGCGTAAAGAAGCATATACTGTTGTATAGTATGCCAAAAATGACTACCTTTGAAAGATGAAAGACATCCTGGTCACAGACTTTTCAGGCACCGCAGAGGCCGAAGGATTCCTGCCCTGGCTGCAGGAAAACGGAGCCGCCGTGGAGTACCGGGACTGGAAAAGGTGGGAAGGAGTCTGCTGCTACTGCGACGCGGATGCCCAGGCAAGAATCCTGGCCCATCTTCCTCCGGAGCCGCTCCCGAAGCTGCGCTGGACAGACAGTGGAGACTACCACTACATGAGCTGCCTCCTTGCCGGAAACGAAAAGGCTCCCTTTCACCTGGTTCTTGTGGACAACCACCCCGACAACCAGGAACCGGCCTTTGGCGGAGGAGTGCTCAGCTGCGGAGGCTGGGTGAAGACCCTCCGGGAGTCCTGTCCGCTTCTGAGGGACGTCCTTACCATCGGCCCGGAAGACTGTCCGGATGACATCCCTGAGGGATGGCTGGAGGAGCGGCGCGGAGAAAGGGTCTATGTCTCGCTGGACAGGGATGTGATGGGCCGGGAATGGGCCCGCACGGACTGGAGCCAGGGAGAGCATTCGCTGGAGGATGTGATGCGCATGCTGGGAAAACTGCTCAGCGGCGTGGTGCAGGTGGTGGCGGTAGATGTATGCGGGGCACTTTCCGTGGAGAAAGGCGCTTCGCCGGAAGACCTCCGCATTAACGGGGAAACCAGCCGGGAACTTTACGCATATTTAAAGAAACACTTAAAATAAAACACATAACACTTCCTATGTCAGAGAAAAAGACATGTCTTTACGACGCGCATGTAGCGCTGCAGGCCAAGATGAGCCCCTTTGCAGGCTTCATTATGCCCATCCAGTACAGCAGCATTACCCAGGAACACCTGGCCGTCCGCCAGCACGTGGGTATGTTCGACGTTTCCCATATGGGCGAGATCTTTGTGGAGGGCCCCGAGGCCGAGGCTCTCATCAACCACATCTTTACCAATGAGATCCGCGGCTTCGAGCCCGGCAAGGTACTCTACGGCATGATGTGCTATCCGGACGGCGGCACGGTGGACGACCTCCTCGTATACCGCGAGTTTGAGCCGGAGCACTTCCTCCTGGTGGTGAACGCCGCCAACATCGACAAGGACTTTGCCTGGATCCAGGAGCAGGCAATTGGCTTCGACTGCAAGGTGGATGACGAATCTCCCCGCTGGGGCCAGATTGCCGTCCAGGGCCCCGAGGCCGAGAAAATCATGGTAGAAGTGCTGGGCTACAAGGAGGCCGAGGCACTTTCCTTCTACACGTTCTGCGACGTGGAGTACAAAGGGCAGCGCCTTATCCTGAGCCGCACCGGTTACACCGGAGAGGACGGCTTTGAACTCTATACCACGCTGGAAAACACCGTGGAACTGTGGGATGTCCTGCTCAAGGCCGGCGTAGAGCCCTGCGGCCTGGGCTGCCGCGACACGCTCCGCTTCGAGGCCGGACTGCCGCTGTACGGAGACGAGCTCAGCCCGGAGATCAGTCCCGTGATGGCAGGACTTTCCATGTTCTGCAAGTTCGAGAAAGATTTCATCGGCAAGGAAGCCCTCCTGGAGCAAAAGGCCGGAAACCTGGCCCGGAAGCTCGTGGGCATCGAAATTGAGGACAATGCCATTCCCCGCGCCGGTTATCCCGTAGAGCTCGAAAACGGCACCGAGGTGGGCGTAGTCACCACCGGCTACCACTCCATTTCGCTGGACAAGAGCATCTGCTTTGCCCTGGTGGACAAGGCCTATGCCGCGCTGGATACGCCCCTCTGGGTCCACATCCGCAAGAAAGTATTCCCCGGCAAGGTTGTCAAGAAGAGATTTTATCAAACCAATTACAAAAAATAAAACACAAAACGCTATGTCTAAGATTTTGGAAGGACTCAAGTATTCCGAGTCGCACGAATGGGTAAAGGTAGAAGGCAACGTGGCCTATATCGGCGTGTCCGATTTTGCCCAGAAGGAAATGGGTGACATCACCTATGTGGATCTCCCCGCAGAAGGTGACGAAGTGGCGGCCGGTGAGGAATTCGGCGCCCTGGAAAGCGTGAAGGCCGCCTCCGACCTCTACAGCCCGGTTTCGGGCGTGGTAGTAGCCGTGAACGGCGAGCTGGAAGACACCCCCGAGAAAGTGAACGAGGATGCCTACGCCGCCTGGATCATCAAGGTGGAAATGTCCAACCCTTCTGAGGTAGACGCCCTCATGGACGCCGCTGCCTATCAATCCTTTATCGGCGAGTAGGAGATGGCTCATCCGTATCTTCCCCATACTCAGGCGGATATCCGGGCCATGCTGGAGAAAATCGGCGTAAAATCGCTTGACGACCTCTATGCCGATGTTCCGGAAGGCTGCCTAAAAAAAGGCGCCTACGCATTGCCGGAAGCTCTTTCCGAGCAGGAAATCCGCGACTGTTTTGCCGCGCTGGAGGCCATGAACGCCCGTCTCAAGGTGTTCGTGGGCCAGGGCTCCTATGACCACTATACCCCTGCGGTCATCCCTTACCTCACCCAACGCAGCGAATTCATTACTGCCTATACTCCCTACCAGTGTGAGATTTCGCAGGGTACGCTCCGCTATATCTTTGAGTATCAGAGCATGATTTGCGAGCTCACTGGCCTGGATGTGGCCAACGCTTCCATGTACGACGGCCCCACCGCCGCGGCCGAGGCCGTCATGATGTGCACGGCCAGCGTGCGCAAATGCCCGCGCGTACTGGTATCGGCCACCCTCCTGCCGCACGTGCTGGAGGTGGTGAAAACCTACGCCAAGTTCCACGGCGTGCAGCTCACCGTCATTCCGGCCGATGGTGGTGTCACCCCGCTCAGCGCCATTGAGGCCGAGCTCGGGAAGGGAGGCGTCGCCGGCGTCATCGTCCCTTCCGTCAACCGCTACGGCATTGTGGAAGACCTCACCGGTTTTGCCGATGCCATCCATGCGCACAAGGCACTCCTCGTGGAGTACTGCGACCCGTCGGCCCTTGCCGTGGTGAAGACGCCCGGCGAATGGGGGGCCGATATCGCCGTAGGCGACGGGCAGCCCCTGGGACTTCCGCTCAGCTACGGCGGCCCTTACGTGGGCTTCATGGCCGTAAAGAAGGAACATATGCGCAAGATGCCCGGCCGCATTGTTGGCCAGACGCTGGACAAACAGGGAAAGCGCGCTTTCGTACTCACCCTGCAGGCCCGCGAGCAGCACATCAAGCGCGAGAAAGCCACTTCCAACATTTGTTCAAATGAAAGCCTTATGGCGCTCTGGGTCACCATCTACCTTTCCCTGATGGGTCCCGAAGGCCTCAGGGAAGTGAACCGCATCTCCTCCGACGGCGCCCATTACCTCTATAAAGAGCTGCTCGCCACCGGCAAGTTCGAGGAAGTATTTCCCGGCAAGCCGTTCCTCAAGGAGTTCGTCCTTAAACCGAAGGAAGATGCCGCTCAGCTGCAGCAGCGCCTGGAGAAAGCCGGCTTTTTCGCCGCCCTCGGCACCGAGGAAGGCTATGTGAGTTTCTGTGTAACCGAAAAGCGTTCCAAGGCCGATGTCGACGCCCTGGTCGCAGCCGTGAAGGAGGGATAAGCCATGAAGTACTACGACAAGCTTATATTTGAACTTTCCAAGGAAGGACGCAAAGGTTATTCCCTGCCTGTGAACAAGTTCCCTCAGTCACCGGAACTTCCGGTTCAGCTGCAGCGCGCCTCCGCCCCCCGTCTTCCTCAGGTGAGTGAGCCGGAAGTGGTGCGCCACTACAACAACCTCTCCCAGATGAACTTCGGCGTGGATACCGGCTTCTATCCGCTGGGCTCCTGCA
>CAMODD010000031.1:0-19884 GCA_946611215.1 uncultured Bacteroidales bacterium
CCAGCATGAGCACGCTAATGGGATAATACACCATGGGCTTGTCGTAGATGGGCAGAAGCTGCTTGCTCACACCCTTCGTAATGGGATACAGACGGGTGCCGGAGCCGCCGGCAAGGACAATTCCTTTCATCGTTTAATCTCTCTTGAAAATATCTCTCGTATACACTTTCTCCTGCACGTCGTCCAGGGCGGCATCGTAGCGGTTGGCAATGATGGCGTGGCTCTGGGCCTTGAAGGCAGCGAGGTCATTCACCACCCTGGAACCGAAGAACGTGGTGCCGTCCTCAAGCGTGGGCTCGTAGATAATGACCTTGGCGCCCTTGGCCTTGATGCGCTTCATGATGCCCTGGATGGCGCTCTGGCGGAAATTGTCGGAGTTAGACTTCATGGTGAGGCGGTATACGCCAATGACCACTTCTATCTCTTTATTGGTATCGTAGGCGCTGGAAGCGGTATAGTAACCGGCGATTTCCAGCACTCGATCTGCGATATAATCCTTACGCGTGCGGTTTTAAATTACTGTTCTACCCAAATGAGTTTGCCTACATCGTAGCCGCGGCGGGTGGCTTCGGCCAGTATGGTTTCGCGCACGGCGTCAGTGAGCTGAGGGGTGCGGGAAAGAATCCAGAGGTATTTGGCGGAACTGCCACCAACGAGTACCCACTGGTAGTCGGGGTCCAGCAGCATAACACGATAGTCGCTATAGAAGGGTCCAAAGAAGGAGACCTTTAGGATACGAGGATTGGCGGTAAGTTTGGCCTTGCCCTTGGACTCCTTAGCTTTACCATCCTTGATGCCGCTGTTCACAACCTGCACCTTGCCGTCTTCGCGAAGGGTGTAATTGGCTTTGGAGAACTGAATGCCACGCTCAAAGCTATGGTCAAAGCGGGCAATCTCATACCAGTCCCCCAGGTATTGGTCCAGTTTTAGGTCACCGGCAACAGAGTTATCCACTTTAGGCTGTGCAGTGCAACCAATGCACAGGAAGATGCTCATGGCAAGAAGGGTAAAAACGTGTCTCATAGTTTTAGTATTTTATGGGTTACTATTTCGTAATTAAGGCTAAATCCTCTTGTGCCAAGGCAGCAACATCGGGATCTGCACAGATACCTTTATTTACGATATCCTCCAACGCTTGATGCAAAGCGTTGGTAATGGCCTCTACTTCCCTTAGGTTATATTTTAGTTTGAACTTCAACGCGATATCGCGCCACTTTTGATAAGTATTCATGAGCGCATCTGCATCTACTGCTGATGCCGTAATATCCCTATCTATGCAAGTCAAATCCGTGACGGGAACGTAGGGGAAGTCGGCCTCTACACCTACAAATGCGTTGAAATCAGCCACCTTCATCACTTGCCATTGTCTCATTTCTGCGTACTGGCTGGAGTAATTCCGAACCCAGCTTTGCGCCTGGTTAACCACATTATCCTTAAAAATAAAAATGGGACAATTGTGAACCGCGCTCGGCGCCAGCATCGCTTTAGAGTGACTAACCTTTTTGCTCATTTGGGTATGGTCCAGGTTATGGGACGACTTATAGTCGCATCGGAATTCTACCAGTAGCATTTGCTCATGGGTGTATGCATCACCATTATACTTGCAAATCCCAATGGCACAATCCATGGTGCAGTCGTTTTTGCCGGAAGCATCACGCTCCATAGTATCCATATCCAAAGCAGCGCTGTCGTTCGTGAACGGCCGGGAGCCCTTATAATCACGAGCGAAGAGGCTGTTCATGGTAGATACGTACTTCGCGTCAAAACCCGACTCTTGCACCAGGCTATCTCTCCTGCACCATTCTGCCATAGCAACTAATTCTTTCTAATGCAATGTTAAAAGACTCGAAGATATCTGAGATCTCTCCACCGCAATCCTTAAATGTATACTGACTACCGTTTCCGTCCTGGTAGGTTTGGTAAAAGCGAATGTCCTCTACATCATAGACCTTCGCCAGATTGTAAAGGGCAGAAACAAGATCGGGGCAATGGCTGGCAATAAGTATTTTCGTTCCCACATTCTTGTTGATTTTCACAAGAATCTTGGCCAGTTCCACAATCCACTGGGGGTGCAAGTGGCTTTCCGGTTCATCCAGTATAAGCACGGTTTCGTTATCAAGAAGGCCGGCATAAAGGAGTCTGTAAAGAACAGCAAGAGACTGGATACCGGAAGCCGCATCCTCCAGATAGATATTGACGCCAGACCTGCTCTTAAACTTTAGGAAGGAGCCAATTTCATTATCCAGATAAATCTCACCACCAATGACAAACGACAACTCTTTAAGTATTTTTCCTGTGGCTTCATCAAAAGCGGCTGGTAAGTCTAAAACCACCAAATTTTTCAGGCGGTAAGAAGACATGTCAAATCCGGGAGAGACAACGGATGTAGAGGTATTGATATAAATAGACTTACGGACTGACAACAAATCGCTGAAATTGGTGCCTTCCACAACCGGATGGTTATCTTCCCAAAGCGTCACACTAGTAGGAATATTGCCCAAAGAAGAATAATTGGCGACAACTGACAAAAATAAATCCGAAACCCTCCGTTCACGGAGTTTCTGTTGCTTATCAAAGAACAGTGACTCATATTTCTTATATAGCATGTCAGAGTAGTCAGCTATCCGGCCTTCGATACCATTAGAGAACAGTGTCTCTTCACCTATAATATAGTCAAGCCTTCTCTTCAGTTCTTCTCCCCCAACTTCTCTCTCTGCATAATCAATCAGTACCCTATAAAGGCCATCAATACCTTTTCTGATTTGTTCAAGGGGCTCATACTCATCATTATGATTATCAAAGGACGAAATAAGGGAGCGCATAGGATCCGAATCAGGGATAGCCCTTCTGATCCTGGTCAATTCCCGCTTGAAGGACTTGAGCAGGTCGGCCATCATGTCCTGTTCAAAATTGTTGATGCCGTTAATCAGGCCGTTCAACATCTGTGAAACGGTACTTTTACCGCTTCCATTTGGACCGGCCATGACGGTAATGCTGCTAACAGCAACATCAGCGTCCTTAATTGCCCTATGGTCTGAAAGCTGAATCTTAATGCTGGACATATAAACTAGTCGCGTTTGAAAATATCTCTTGTGTAGACTTTGTCTTTCACATCATCCAGGCTGGCATCGTAGCGGTTGGCAATGATGGCGTGGCTCTGGGCCTTGAAGGCGGCGAGGTCGTTCACCACCTTGGAGCCAAAGAACGTGGTGCCGTCCTCCAGCGTGGGTTCGTAGATGATGACCTTGGCACCCTTGGCCTTGATGCGCTTCATGATGCCCTGAATGGCGCTCTGACGGAAGTTGTCGGAGTTGGATTTCATGGTAAGACGGAACACGCCAATCACCACTTCCTTTTCCTCGGCGGCATCGAAGGCATTCACGCCGGAGTAGCTGTAGTAGCCGGCGCGGTCCAGCACGCGGTCGGCAATGAAGTCCTTGCGCGTGCGGTTACTATCCACAATGGCCTTAATAAGGTTCTCCGGGACATCGTTGAAATTGGCAAGCAGCTGCTTGGTATCCTTGGGGAGGCAGTAGCCGCCATACCCGAAGCTGGGGTTGTTGTAGTGCGTACCAATACGGGGATCCAGGCAGACGCCCTCGATGATGGCCTGCGTATCCAGTCCCTTCATCTCCGCATAGGTATCAAGCTCGTTGAAGTAGCTCACACGGAGCGCCAGGTACGTATTCGCGAACAGTTTCACGGCCTCAGCCTCCGTCGTGCCCATGAACAGCACGGGAACGTCCTCCTTGATGGCGCCCTCCTTGATGATGGAGGCGAAGGTGTGGGCCGATGCCTCCAGGGCAGGCTCATCGTAGCCCACAATGATGCGGCTGGGATAGAGGTTGTCGTAGAGGGCCTTGCTCTCCCGCAGGAACTCGGGGGCGAAGATGATCTTGGGGGTGACCACCTTCATGGTACCATCGGCCTGACGCTCTCTGTAGGAGAACTTCTCGCGGGCGGTCTTGGTGTAGCCCACGGGGATGGTGGACTTGATTACCATCACGGCGGAGGGGTTCACCTCCAACACCAGCTCAATCACCTCTTCCACGTGGGAAGTATCGAAAAAGTTCTTCTTGGCGTCGTAGTTGGTGGGCGCGGCAATCACCACAAAATCGGCGTCCTTGTACGCGGACCTGCCATCCAGCGTGGCGGTAAGGTTCAGCGGCTTCTCGGCCAGATATTTCTCGATATACTCATCCTGGATGGGGCTTACCCTCCTGTTAATCTTCTCTACTTTCTCCGGAATCACGTCCACGGCCACCACCTCGTGGTGCTGGGACAGAAGCGTGGCAATGGAAAGGCCTACGTATCCGGTTCCTGCTACTGCAATTTTCATGGTTCTTGGTTTATGAATAGATTCTTCGCTTCGCTCAGAATGACACGGGACGCTACCGTCCTTTATACATTTCTTCGTAATACTTCTGGTAATCCCCGGACGTCACGTTGTCCATCCATTCCTGATTGTCCAGGTACCAGCGCACGGTTTTCTCAATGCCTTCCTCAAACTGGAGGGAAGGTTCCCAGCCCAGTTCGCGCTGGAGCTTGCGGGAGTCGATGGCGTAACGGAGGTCGTGTCCGGCGCGGTCCGTCACATAGGTGATAAGGTCCATGTCGGCTCCCTCGGGACGGCCCAGGAGGCGGTCGACGGTGGCAATCAGGACTTTGATAATGTCAATGTTCTTCCACTCGTTGAACCCGCCGATGTTGTAGGTCTCGGCCACCTTTCCCTCGTGGAAAATGAGGTCGATGGCGCGAGCGTGATCCTCCACATACAGCCAGTCACGGACGTTTTCGCCTTTGCCGTAAACCGGAAGGGGCTTACGGTGACGGATGTTGTTGATGAAAAGCGGGATGAGCTTCTCAGGGAACTGGTAGGGCCCGTAGTTGTTGGAGCAGTTGGTCACGATGGTGGGCATGCCGAAGGTGTCGTGGAAGGCCCTCACAAAGTGGTCACTGCTGGCCTTGGCGGCGCTGTAGGGGCTATGGGGCTGGTACTTGAGGTCCTCGGTGAAGAACTTTTCGCCGTAGGCCAGGTGGTGCTTGCCGCTGGATGCCTTGGTGGTGAACGGAGGCTCTATGCCCTCCGGATGCGTCATTTCCAGGGCGCCGTACACTTCGTCGGTGGAAATATGATAGAAACGGCAAGGGATAGATTCTTCGCTACGCTCAGAATGACAGGAGGAGGGCTCAGAATGACAAACAGTCCAGTCCATCGGCTCCCAGTAGGCTTTGGCGGCCTGCAGGAGGCTCAGCGTTCCCATTACGTTGGTCTTCGCAAAGGTGAACGGGTCCTTGATGCTGCGGTCCACGTGGCTCTCGGCGGCCAGGTGGATGATGCCGTCCACCTGCTCGTCCTGCATGAGCTTTAGAACGCCCTCGAAGTCGCAGATATCCATCTTCACAAACTTGTAGTTGGGCTTGTCCTCGATGTCCTTGAGGTTAGCGAGGTTACCCGCATAGGTGAGCTTATCCAGGTTAATGATCTTGTACTCAGGGTACTTGTTCACAAACAGCCGCACCACGTGACTGCCGATGAAACCGGCACCGCCGGTGATGATGAGGGATCGTTTCATAGTTTTTGATTACGCAAAGACACACATCTTTAATTCCCCTCCCGTCTGAATGCAAGCCGGAAGGGTAACAAGAAAGGCGGACGAAACAACTTGCACAGTTTCTCCGGTTTGTCGCTATCCAGCTGACGCCCCGGCCGCCTGGCTATTCTTACGAGAATAGGATAAACAAAGGTATGCATTTTTAACGAATTTGACAACGTTTTACCAATAAAAAAGCGGGCCTTTTAGCCCGCGTTTTTGCAATAAAAATTAGTTTACTGATTTACAGTTCTATCACATATTCAAAAAGATACTCCTCCCCTGCCCCCAGGCGGTGCACGAAGTCTTTCTCGGAAAAGTCTCCTTTAAATCCGTCGCGGTCTGCAATGCCGCACCAGGGCTCGATGCAAACAAAAGGGCAGCCGGGTTTTACAGGCGCCCAAAGGCCATAGGCCTGCGCCTGCGGGCAATGAACGGTAAGTACGCGTTCGCCCTCCTTGGAAAGGAGCGCAACGCTCGCCACCTGACCGTTTTCGATGAGGATAGCGTCGTTTACAAAGGTATCGGCCGTAATGGGAATACGGCTCTCCAACTGGAAAGGCTCGCTCAAAAACGCGCGCGAACCTACCCCGTGCACCACTTGCGTAGTTACCATCGGCCTAACCTCCCTACCGGAAGCGTCCAAGAGGAGGAAATACCCATGCACCGGGTCATCGGCCTTGTAATCCGGCAGCAAAAACGCAGGGTGCGCGCCAATCTGGAAGAACATGGGCTCCTCCTGCCGGCTCACTACGCTCCAGCGGCAGTGAAGGGCGTCTCCCGAAGCCTCGTACGAAGCATACAAATCAAAGGAATACGGGTAATTCGGGTGCTCTCCTGTCATCCGTAAGCCCCTGGAACAGGGTTCAAAAGAAGCATCCCGCGCAAAGCCGTGCTGCTTCATGGTAAACGCCTTGCCGCCAAAGCGGACGGTGTCCTCGAACGGACGCCCCACGGAAGGAAACAGGATGGGAGCCCTCCGGCCCCAGTAGGCAGGATCTCCCTGCCAGAGATATTCACGGCCGGCCCTCCGGAGGCTCTGGAGTTCGGCCCCGTGCGAACTTACTTCAAACTCAATCATAGATACAAAGATAGTTATTTTTTGTATCTTTGCACAGCAAAAAAACAACAGCTATGATTCAATCCATGACGGGTTACGGCAAGGCCGAAGCCCTTCTTTCGAGCGGCACCCTTACCCTTGAAATCCGCACCCTCAACGGCAAAAGCGCCGACATCAATATCAAAACCTCCCTCCTCCCCAAAGACAAGGAGCTGGAAGTACGTAAGCTACTGGCCGATAAACTCGTACGTGGCACCATCGACCTCTATGCAACCTTCGAGCCCGCCGCCGGGAACAGCGCGCACAGCATCAACGAAGCCGCCTTCCGCGAGTACATGGCCAGCACCGTCGCAGCGCTGGGTGCCCCGGCCGATCCCGCCACCCTTGCCGCCGCCATCCTTCGCCTCCCCGACGTAGTGGATGCCCGCAAGGCCGATGTCATCGCCCCCGACGAATGGCCCCTTGTGGCCGATGCCCTTGACCGCGCCCTCACGCAGCTCATGGACTACCGCGCCACCGAAGGCGTCGCCCTCTACAAAGACGTCACTACGCGTGTGAAAGGCATCCTTTCACTCTACGACGGCGTAGAAGCCCTCGAAGGCGAACGAATCCAGACCGTGCGCGAAAAACTCTCCAAGGCCATCGAAGAACTGGCGGCAAAACCCAACCCCGAGCGCTTCGAACAGGAAATGATCTTCTACCTGGAGAAGTACGACATCAACGAAGAGAAAGTGCGCCTTCGCCAGCACTGCAAATACTTCATGGAAACCATCGACTCCGAGCCCTACCCCGGCAAGAAGCTGGGCTTCATCCTCCAGGAAATGGGCCGCGAAATCAACACCACCGGCTCCAAGGCCAACCACGCCGGCATCCAGCAGCTCGTCGTTCGCATGAAAGACGAACTGGAAAAAGTGCGCGAACAGTCCATGAATATTCTGTAACCTCCACAGGCCGTTTTTTGCAACAAGCACATTACCAACGATTTACGAAATGTCCTCCGGTCGAATTCGCCCAGAGGAAATTTCATAAATAACTAGCAATAAGGCACTTAGCAAAAACGCCTGGATATAGAAAAGAGCGAACGTCCGCCGGGGGCATCGGCCTTTTTTTAGCCCCCGGCGGACGTTCGCTCTTTCCTATAGAACTATTCCCAGTGCAACTCTCCCATATAGGACCCGGTCCAGCCCACCTGCACGATGGGAACCTTCCGGCCCTTTAGGTTCTTCACATAGAGGGGTTCATCCATAAACGTATGGGAATGGCCGCTCACGAAGAGGTCTATGCCTTCGGTGGCGGCGCAGAGCATGGGATCCAGCATGTCGCCCGGGTTGTGCTCTTCAATGCCAATGTGCGTGAGGGCAATGACCATGTCGCACTGGGAACGGATGGCATTGACGGTCTCCTGCACGGACGTAACCATGTCCTTTTCAACGAGGCGGGCCGATATCTCGGCCGACACCATGGACTTGAGCGAGCACAGCACGCCCACCACGCCAATCTTCCGTCCTGCCTTCTCCACAATCACGTAGGGTTTGATGCGTTTCCCCATTTCAAAAGACGAGAAGTCATAGTTGCACACCACGATGGGAACTTCGCAGGCCGATAGGGCGGTCCCTAGGGCCTCGATGCCATTGTCAAACTCATGGTTTCCCAGCGTAGCTACGTCGTAGTGCATGGCATTGAGTACCTTCACCATAAGCGGCGTGCCGAACTCGGAGTAGTAGGATGTTCCCTGGGAAAAGTCTCCGGCATGGAGCAGGAGGACGTTCTCCGGGCCATCGGCCTGCATCACGGAATCGATGTATGCAGCACGCTCCAGGGCTCCGCCCATTCCGGCCAGCTCGCCGGAACGGACGGGCTCCAGGTAGCTGTGGGTGTCATTTACGTGCAGGATGGTGAGGCGCGGCGTGTGCGCATCCTTCCACCAGGCGCCTCCGGCAAGGCCCAGCCCGAACAGGCAGGCCAGCAAGGCAATACCGACAAAGAATTTCTTCATAGCCTAGTCCTCCATGATTACGCGGCCGTCGCTGGCCGCATCAATGATTTTACCCTGGGCTTCCATGCCTTCCACATAGTCCAGCATCACTTCCTTGAGGAGCACATGCGTGAGCTTCACATCCTCCGACAGCGCGCCAATGCGGAGATTGTCTCCGCCGTCCAGGAGAAAGTCGATGGTAGCCACGTTGTAAAGGCGATTCGGGTCAATGGGTTCCCCGCCCACCAGCACGGACTCCAGCTTGTGGGCCTTCACCCGAACAGTGGCGCCGGACGTAGCCTGGAAGGCCTTGGTACCGGCGAGCTGCTCAAAGAGCTTCTGGAGCTCCGAGCCGCGTATCTTGCAGTAGCACAGGTAGTTCTTGAACGGAAACATGGAAGAGATGTCCTCCAGCGTAACGGCGCCCTCCGGCATGGGCACGCGAATGCCGCCGAAGTTGGTGATGGCAAAGTCCATGGGCACGCCAAAGTACCGGGTGCCGTAGGCGCGGAGGACATCGGCAAAGAGATTGCCGAGAGGAAGGTCCGGGTTGTCTCTGAGGTTCATCATCATGCGGGCGCTGTGGCCCACCACCTGCTTGAGCGGAGCCATGTGCGGCTGCACGGCCAGAAGGGCCCTTGCCACCTGCGCCGACGGCGATTCAAGGCTGAAAACGGCGCCCGATGGCATCACATACGAGGAGTCCGTGAACCGCCCCAGGCCGGTGTCAATATTCTCTGCCGTGAGGCATTCCACCCCGCTGCGGTGGCCGTCCATAGGCACTGAGCGCCACTGCACCTTGGGGGTGCACGCCGTCCCGACCAAAAGCGCAAAAGTTGCGGCAAGCGACGACCATCGGCGAAAGGCCGCGGGGGATAATAGGGGGCAGAGCCCCCTCAAACAAAGCAGGTGCGCAGGCCTTGTGCCGGTAGCTAAAACTATTTCATTTTTAGCCATTTCCATAAATCTTTAAATGTAGATTTCTTGCCATACATAAGGATACCCACCTTGTAGATTTTGGCCGATGCCCATGCGCACACCACGAAGGTAGCCACAAGGAGGCCGATGCTCAGGATAATCTCCCAGTTGGCAACGCCGAATGGAATACGGGCCAGCATCACGATAGGCGAGGTGAAGGGGAACATGGATGCCCAGAATACCAGCGAGCTCTCGGGGGCCTTGAAGGCATAGAGGGCCACGAAGAAGCCCAGGATGAGCGGGATGGTGACGGGCAGCTGCAGCTGGGAGCTGTCTCCCTCGTTCTCCACGGCGCTGCCGATGGCCGCAAAGAGCGACGCATAGAGCAGGTAGCCGAACACGAAGAAGAAGAGGAAGGCAATGCCAATCTGGGGAATATTGAGATTGCCGATGGTGCTCACGATGGCGTCCATGCCGGTGGGTTCACCGGCGGCGACGGCCGATGTGTCAACGGCCTGGTCCAGGGAAATGTCACCCATGTGCACGCCCTCGGGGGTAGCCATCTGCTGCACCATTTCGGTGGTGGCGTCGTCATGCATCATGTCCATAATCTTGTCCTTGCCCATGATGCCCATGGCAACGCCCAGGATGGTACCGGTGAGAAGTATCCAGAGGAGGAACTGGGTAAGGGCCACCAGCGCCACGCCGATGATCTTACCAAACATGAGCTCGGTAGCCTTCACGGAGGAGACCAGCACTTCCACTACGCGGGAGCTCTTCTCTTCGATGACAGAGCTCATGACCATGCCGCTGAACAGGGCAATGAACATGTAGATGGCCATGCCCAGAATCATGCTCAGGGCCATGTAGATGCCGCTTTCGGAGATGCTCTCCTTGCCGGACTCGTCAATGGTGTAGCTGCGCAGTTTTACGTTGGATTTGACCCCGGCCATAATCTCTTCCAGGTTGGCAATGCCGCTCTTTTCGATACGGCAGGCCTCAACGGCGTCGTTGATGCGGTTCTCGATCATGGAGCCGGTATCCATGCCGAGGGGCTTCTCGCTAAAGCACTCGGCCTTCACGGAAAGGGTCTCGGGATCCAGCTCGGAGACGCTCAGGAGAATGTCCAGGCCGGCAGCCTTGAGATCGGCCTTAAGGCTGTCTACGCTAGCATCCCCAAGGTCTACGTAATGCGTGACGTCGTTGTCTTCCAGATACGGCAGCACAATGCCGCTGCGGTCCACAACGCCCACGGTCTTGGTGTCTTCCTTGGCACCGAACATAATGAGGGACGGCAGTAGGCACATGGCCGCAAAGAACAGCGGAGCCAGGAACGTAATGAGGAGGAAGCTCTTCTTTTTTACCTTATTGAGGTACTCCCTCGAGATGATAATGCCTAATTTTCTAATATTCATAACCTATGACTCCTCTCCTTTAACCAGTTTGATAAAGATGTCGTTCATGCGGGGGATAACCTCCTTGAACGAGTTGATGGTGAAGTCCTTCTCCAAAAGGCCATGGAGCGTGGCGTTCACCTCCGGGCGGGCCACCACGAGGGTGCGGCGCGCGAGGGTGTCGTCCGTGTACTCGATTTCCACGTTGTCTTCCCCGTGCTGGCGGCGCACTTCGTCGGTGCCGCCGGTGACCACCAGACGGCCGTGGTTGATGAGGGCGATGTTCTCGCACAGTTCCTCCACGCTCTCCATGTTGTGGGTGGAGAGGATGATGGTGGCGCCTTCTTCCTTGAGGCGCAGGATCTCCTTGCGGATGAGGTCCACGTTCACGGGGTCAAAACCGCTGAAGGGCTCGTCCAGGATCATGAGGCTGGGCTTATGGACCACGGTGGTGATGAACTGCACCTTCTGGGCCATGCCCTTGGAGAGTTCTTCCACCTTCTTGTTCCACCAGTCGGCAATGTCAAAGCGAACGAACCACTTCTTGAGTTCCACGGCGGCTTCGCGGGCGCTCATGCCCTTGAGCTGGGCCAGGTACATGGCCTGCTCCCCTACCTTCATCTTGCGGTACAGGCCGCGTTCCTCGGGCAGGTAACCGATGCGGGCGACATCGGCCTCCGTAATGGGGTGTCCGTTGAAGTAGACCTCGCCTTCGCTGGCGAGGGTGATGCGGTTGATAATGCGGATGAGGGTACTCTTACCCGCTCCGTTGGGGCCCAGAAGGCCGAATATCTTGCCCTCCGGAATCTCCAGCGAGACGTGGTCCAGGGCCACTTTCTCACCGAAAGTCTTGGTTAGATTCTTGACTTCAATGATTGCCATATCAATAAAAGTTTTGGCAAATATAATAATTAATTATTGAATTACAATAAAATTTTAGAAATTAATTCCATAAAGAGGTCTGCGGCCGTCGCTTCTCCCGCGTCGCCGCCCTTTCCCTTGTAGTCGTAGTCGGTCAAGAGGCCGATAATGGCCATCGCGCGGGCACGCGGGTAACCACGCACCGCAGCGTCGTACTCCTTGAGGAAGTAGGGGTTCACCCCCAGGATGCGGGCGGCATCGGCAGGAGCGGGCCTTCCCTTTTCCAGCAGCGCATGATACTTGAGAATGCGGTAGAAGTGCGTAAAGAGCGGCGCCACCACCATGGGGAGGGCAAACTTAGGTGTTTCGCCGATGTGCGCGGCTATCTTGAGGGCCTGGGCCGATTGCCTGTAGCTCAGGCATTTGGTGAGCTCGAAGATGGAGAACTGCCGGCTTACGCCTACGTTTTTCTCGACATCGGCCACACCAATCTCCGTAGTGCCCTCCGGGAGGTTCTTGAGGAGTTTCTCCGTCTCTACGGCAATTTTACCGAGGTCCGTTCCGGCGCTTTCGGCCAGCAGCTGCGCAGCCTCGGGATGAATTTTAAGGCCTCTCCCGTCATAGTAGGAGCTTATCCACTGGGGCATTTCGTAGTCCCGGAGGGCATTGGATTCCACGATGACGCCCGTTTTGAGGACGGCCTTGTAGAGGGCCTTTCTCTTATCGGCCGATGCCCCGTGCATGAGGATGACGAGCACCGTGGAGTCCAGCGGATTCTGGCAGTAGAGGGCGAGGTCTTCCAGCGACTTCATCTGCTGGGCTTCCTTCACCACCACCAGCTGGCGGTCGGCCATCATGGGGAAGCGGCGGGCGGCCGTGATGACGGTATCGGCATCGACATCGGCCCCGTAACAGATGGTCTCGTTGAAGTCTTTTTCCCACTCCTTGAGGCAATGGCCGATGATGGCGCTGCATACGAGCTCCGGATAATAGGGCTCGTCTCCCATGAGCAGGTAAACACACTTGAAGATGCCGCTGCGGACATCTTCAAGTATGCTGCGGACCTGGCGGTCCGTCTCTATGTAGCTTTTAGCGGCTGCCACTATTTGGCGAATTTCTTTTCCTTGGCGCGGACGATCTTCTCCTTGAGAGCATCTGCGGCCTCGGTTACGGCCTCTTCAAAGGTGTGGGCGTTGCGCTCGATGATGAGGTCTTCCCCGGGGATGTGCGTCTGGAGCTTGACGCATTTGTTGTCTGCGTCGGGCAGCAGGCTGAGGGTGACATCGATGTCACCCATGTTGTCGAAGAACTTCTCTACTTTTCCAACTTTCTTGTCAATGAAGTCCAGCAGCTTCTCGTCTGCATTGAACTTGAGGGACTTAACGTTAATCATGTCTGTCTTCGTTTTTTGCCCTTGGGTGGGCGTTCATATATTGTGCCTTGAGCCGTTCCACGGAGTTGTGGGTATACACCTCGGTGGCTGCCAGGGAACTGTGGCCAAGCACCTCTTTGATGGCGTTCAGGCCCGCTCCTTCCTCCAGGAGGGCTGTGGCGAGCGAATGCCTGAGCACATGGGGGGATTTCCTCCCGGTGATGCCTGTGCGGCCTGCGAGTTCCTGTTTCACCGCCCTGTCCACCCATTCGGGATACAGTTTCTTTCCTGTAGCCGTTATAAGTAACGGGGCTTCGGGGTGGTTTTCCCCCAGCGCCATGAAACTAGCTGCACGTAAATATAGTGAAATTTCTTGAAGGAGCGAAGAAATCAGCGGAATTTCTCGCATTTTGTCGCCCTTTCCCTTTACGCGGAGGGTCTGGCGCTTTTCGTCCACGCTGTTTTGCTGCAGGCCGATGAGCTCGGACCTCCGGAGTCCGCAGCTATACAGAATGCTGATGACAAGGCGCCTGAGGCGACGCTCGTAGAGCTCTTTGGCCAGTTGGGATTTAGGGTCTGCGCTCTGAAGGATTTGAAGCTCCTCCTCTCCGGCTGCATGCTCGGTTTCTCTAAGGTACGCATCCATCGCCCCCTCCGTGTAGTACTCCGGCAGGCGCTTTTCCATTTTGGGGCGTTTGACCGTCCGCACGGGATTCGACTTCAGTTCCCCCTGCTTGACGAGGTAATTGCAGTAGCCGCTGAGTGCGCTCATCTGAAGATGCACCGTGCGGGGCTTGAGGCCTTTTTCAATCAGATGTGCCTCGTATTCCCTTATTCGCGAAGGGATGAGCTGGCCGGTCAGGCCGGACGGCGCCTCCTGGGTCCAATCGGCGAACTGCTTCAGGGCATCGGCATAAAGTTCCTGCGTCCGGGGGGAATACCTCCGCACGTCCCTGAGGTACGCGATATAGTCATCGGCCTTTGTCATTCTGACGTTTTATTGTCGTTCAGACGTTCTTGTCATTCTGACATTCTTGTCATTCTGACATTCTTGTCATTCTGAGCGAAGCGAAGAATCTATCAATCCCATTTCTGCCGCCTTCTCCCGCATATAGGCATCGGCCGCCTCAAACGTGTAAGGGATCTCCCCATCGAGCACGGCGTTTTTCACCATCTCCTTGAGCTGGCCGATGATGTTGCACGGTTCCAACTTGAACACCTGCATGATATAGTCTCCGGTGATGGGGTTCTTCCAGTTGCGGATTTCGTCCTTGGCTTCCACCTCGGCCATCTTGGCTTTCACGAGCTCGAAGTTGCGGCGGAGCCTGGCCACTTTGACGGGGTTCTTGGAGGTGATATCGGCGTTGCACAGGATCATGAGGTCGTCGATGTCGTTGCCGGCGTCGAAGAGGAGCCTTCTCACGGCACTGTCGGTGACTTCGTCATCCACCAGCGCAATGGGTCTCAAGTGCAGGTTCACCAGCTTCTGGACGTACTTCATCTTCTCGTTGAGGGGCATTTTGAGCTTCTCGAAGATTTTGGGGACCATGCGGGCGCCCACTACCTCGTGGCCGTGGAAGGTGAAACCCTGTCCGGGGACGAAGCGCTTGCTGGCGGGTTTGCCGATGTCATGGAGAAGGGCGGCCCAGTGCAGCCACAGGTCCGGCTCCCGGCCGGCTTCTTTTTCGAAAAGGATTACGTTGTCCACTACCTGCAGGGTGTGGGTGAAGTTCTCCTTATGGCCCTTGCCGTCCACGGTTTCTACGCCTTTGAGCTGGCTCAGCTCCGGGAGGAACTGCCTCAGGAGGCCAGTCTCTTCCAGGAGCTCAAAGGCCATGGAAGGTTTTTCTGTCATGAGCATCTTGTTGAGCTCTTCCACGATGCGCTCCTTGCTCAGGATCTGGAGGCGTTCTGCCATGGTTTTCATGGCGTTAATGCTCTCGGGGACTATGGTGAAGGGGTGCTCCGGGGTACTCAGCTTGGCGGCGAAGCGGATGGCCCGCAACATTCTGAGGGGGTCGTCGGAGTAGGTCTGCTCCGGCTCCAGGGGCGTTCTTATGATGCCCGCCGCCAGGTCCCGGATGCCTCCGAAGGGGTCCACCAGCGCGCCAAAGTCTTCTTTGTTGAGCGAGAAGGCCATGGCATTGATGGTGAAATCCCGCCGCAGCTGATCCTCCTCCAGCGTCCCGTCCTCCACAATGGGATTCCGGCTCTCGCGGTGATAGCTTTCCTTCCGCGCGCCCACAAACTCCACTTCTATGCCCTTGTACTTGAGCATGGCTGTTCCAAAGTTCTTGAACACGCTCACCCTGGCGTGCGTCTTCGCCGCTACCGCCTTGGCCAGTTCAATGCCCGGCCGCACGCCACCGTCGTTTCCTGCTTGGCTTGCTTTCCCGGCATGACTTGCTTGTGCGTCATGGCTTGCTTTTCCGTCATGACTCGCCTCTCCGCCCTGACCCACTTTTCCGTCATGCCCGGCCTGACCGGGCATCTCAACGACTATATCAATGTCTTTATTCGGCCGTCCCAGGAAGCAGTCGCGCACGTACCCCCCAATCACGAAGGCCCGCACGCCCAGTTCCCCGGCCGTCTCACTCACCAGCTTAAACACTGGATTCTCCAAATATCCTTGTGTTATCGTCATACTCTTATCTACTATCTACAGATTCCTCGTTCCCCTTCCCTACAGATTCTTCGCTTCTCTCAGAATGACATCATCACCCCTGTCGGCCCCTTTTGTCATCCTGAGGAGCCGCAGGCGACGAAGGATCTATCATTTCATTCCACATCGGGGCTTTTTGCATGAACTGCCAGCCATCGGCCTGTCTCTTCTCATCGGCCTTGTTGCCATCGGCCCGTCCCTTTCCATCGACCATCTCCTTTTCGTCATGACTTGCCTCTCCGCCCTGACCTACCTCTCCGTCATTGCATACTTCTCCGTCATGCCCGGCTTGACCGGGCATCTCGTCGCTATCGGCCTGTCTCTTCTCATCGACCATCTTGCCATCGGCCCGTCCCTTTCCATCGACCATCTTGCCATCGGACTGGGCGGGCATCTTGCCATCGGTCTGGGCGGGCATCTTGTCATCGGCCTGGGCCGGCATCTTGCCATCGGCCTGGGCGGGCATCTTGTCATCGGCCTGGGCGGGCATCTTGCCATCGGCCATCTCGTTCCACAGAGGGGCTTTCTGCATGAACTGCCAGCCATCGGCCTGCCGCTCAAAGATAAAGGTCTTGCGGCCGTTGGTGATGACAATGTACCGCACGTTGAGCTCGTTGTTATAGCGCAGTGCCTGGTCCACAACGTTCTGGTCCAGCGTTACTTCGGGCCGCTTGCACTCCACCACCATCAGGGGCCGGGCCTTGCGGTCGTAGACCACGACATCGGCCCTGTAGTCCTTCCCGGCATGGCTGAACGCCACCTCACTGCCCATCATGTGCTCCGGCACCTTCATGCCCTCATGCAGCACCCCGATGAACCACTGCCTCACCGCCTCTTCCGGCGTATTGCGCACACTCTTCTTCCGCAGCGGATCCCATATGTAATCACTTTCCATGCTTCTCTCTATTAACTTCCCAAAGTTAGCATTAACACCCAAAGTTAGCATTAACACCCAAAGTTAGCATTAACACCCAAAGTTAGCATTAACACCCAAAGTTAGCCAAATTCCCCAATTCCTGCAAATGCCGTCCCGCCCGAGCCATCAGCGAATCTCCTATAATCGGCTCATTACCAACAACTTATCTTTTTCTCTTTAGCCCAATCAGCCTAAAGAGAAAAACTCATACACTTGATTCACAACGACTTATAGACGCATCGAACCAAAATGAATCACCTCACGCACCGTGATTAAACCCTTTCCCACACGGCTTCAAAGCACATCGCAGGTCCGGTCATTTTGCGTCGCAGGTCAAGCCATTTTGCGTCGCAGGTCTGTGTTTTTTGGAGGGCGCTGAAAAAGTCATTGGCCCCAGATTATTCTCGCTGAGAATCGCGTATTTGTGAATGCGTCTCGGATGGGGGTACGAATGAAAAACCTCACAATTTCAAAAAACGGGACTTTTTCAGTGGCCTCGTTTTTTGACTGAACTGCGACGGAAATCGTGGCCACAGCGCGTATGACGTCGCAGATGAGGAGATTTTTGCCGACCTGCAACGGTTTCGCCACTGACCTGCGACGGTTTCGACACTGACCTGCAACGGTTGGTCATTTTGCGTCGCAGGTCTGTGTTTTTTGGCTGAACTGCGACGGAAATCGTGGCCACAGCGCGTATGACGTCGCAGATGAGGAGATTTTTGCCGACCTGCAACGGTTTCGCCACTGACCTGCGACGGTTTCACCACTGACCTGCAACGGTTTGGCCACTGACCTGCAACGGTTTCGCCACTGACCAGAAGCAACGAGGACGTGCAAAGAGCCATCTTGCACGTCCCCGGGACTTAGTCTTTCAGGTACTTGAGCCAGAAGTCCTGGTTGGCCTTTTGGAAGTGGGCGCCCTGGTAGCCGCGGTAGCCGTGCATGCCGTCGGGGTAGATCATGAATTCAAAAGAGGCTCCTTGCTTATGCAGGACATCGATGAGCTGCAGGGTGTTCTGGAAGTGGACGTTGTCGTCTCCGGTGCCGTGGGTGAGCTTGAGCATGACGGGAGCCACGCCAGCCTCGGAACCAGAACCTGCGCCAGCGCCGACACCAGCACCAGCAGCACCAGCAGCAGAGCTAGCCCCAGCACCGGAAACAGCCCCAGCACCGGCACCAGCCCCCACCTTCGTCGGATACCCGCTCACCCGACGTATTACGGCCGTTTCACGGTAGCCGTCCGGATTGTCCTCGGGCGTGGACATGAACCGTTCCGTGTAATGGGTATCATACAGGGCCCAGTCATAGACTCCACCGCCGGCAATGCCATAATGATAATATGAAGGGGCCTCGGCCACAAGGAGCGTGGTCATGGTGCCGCCAAAGCTGAAGCCCTCCACGCCAATCTTATCGGCCTTCACGTACGGGAGGCTCTGGAGCCATTTGGCCCACTCGACAAAATCGCTCACCTCTACGGTTCCCAGGCGCTTGTAGATGGCGTCGGTGCCGGCACGGCCGTTGTGGCCGGCGGCGCGGCAATCGGCGATGAGCTCGATGATGCCGTTCTGCCGATACCACGCATACCGCGAAGGAGCTACCCAGCGGTCGTGCACCTGCGGGGTGTCGGGGCCGCCGTAAATGTCAACGTGCACGGGGTACTGGCGGGACGGGTCAAAGTCCTCGGGATAGTAGATGACGCCAGGCAGTTCCAGGCCATCCACGGTGATGGAGACCAGCGTGCCGGCGCCATCGGCCTGACCCTGCATGGCAGCTACCAGCTCCGAGCGGCCCTTCACATCGTGCAGACGCACCTCCCACGGCGTACGGAGGTTGGAAGACAGCGTCACGAAGTGCTTGCCGTCTGGCGCGAAGCTCACATCGGCCACGTTCATCGCGGTGTCGGTGAGGGCCGATATCTGTCCCTTCGGCGAAACCTTGTACAGCGCTGCGCGCACGTGGGAGTCGCGCTCGGCGGTGAAGTAGACGGTGCCGTCTTTCTCTACGCGTTGAAGGCCGATGCGCCAGTTGGGACCGTCGGTGAGCCGCTTCAGCGTGCTGCCATCGTAGCTGAGGAAGTAGATTTGCTGCCAGCCGGTCTCGAAGCTCCGGACCATGTATAACCCTTTGTCAGTGAACAGCATATTCTCCATCCAGTCCAGCCAGGTGTCCACTTCTTCGTGGTAGATGGCCTTCTTGGAGCCATCGGCCGGAGACACCGCATACAAGTCCAGGGTATTCTGGATGCGCGGCTCGCGGGCCACGAAGAACGTCTTGCTGTCGGCTCCCCAGAAGGGCGTCCCGAAGTACTGATCCTCGTGCTCATTGAAATCGGCCCAGACAATGCTGCCATCGGCTATACTGGCAAAGCCGATGCGAACCTCCGGGTTGCGCTCCCCGGCCTTGGGGTAGTGCGTTCTCCGCAGCGTACCGTCCTGGCCTTTAGCCGAGTAGATGGGGAACATGGGGACCTCGGTGTCATCGAAACGGTAAAAGGCCAGCGTCTTGCTGTCCGGGCTCCACCAGAACGCGCGGTACCGGGAAGGCCGGCCGAAGATTTCCTCGTAGTACACCCAGCTGGCATAGCCGTTCATGATGGTTTCGGTGCCATCATGCGTGAGCCTTGTCTCCTTTCCGGAAGCGATATCCACAACCCATAAATCATTCGCGCGCGTGAAAGCGAGCATGGTGGAGTCGGGGCTGTAGGTAAGATTCACGGCGCCATCCGGATGCAGGGGGAAGCTGCTGTATTTCTCCGGAGCCTTGACGCCCTCCTTGCGGATTGTATGCTTTTTTCCCACTGTGAGTGAGAAACAGGTACTGTCTGTGTATGACCCGTCGTAGCTGAATGCTACTTCGTTGTTATTAAGCCATTTGTAGGTTGCGGGAATTTGTCCTTGCGCATTTGCCGTGAGGCCTGCCGCCACCAGCAGCGAGGCCGCAATAATCCATAGGTTCGTTTTCATGGCAATAAAGGTACGAAATTTTGGCGGAACCTGCGCCAACGTCCCCCCAAACTTGGCAAAATCGCCCAAAATGCTAAGTTTCAGGACTCGGCGAGCCCCAAACTTAGCAAAAATGGGATCAGCAGCAAAACTATGTGTCTATGCATAGATGTTCTGTAGCCTAAAGAGG
>CAMODD010000032.1:0-19859 GCA_946611215.1 uncultured Bacteroidales bacterium
GTGTCCATGCTGGTTAATGGCAGTTTCGGCCATGACCTCACGGACATCACGTCCTATGGGGTAGAGCTTTCTACCACCCTGTTCGAAAGCGGCGGGGAGGTACAGACCCTTACGCCGCAGGAGGTAGGCCCCGACGGCTATGCCCTGGGTATTTCGGGCCTGAGCCCCAACGAGACCTACTATCTCCGCGCCTTTATTTCCAACGGGCATAGCAAGATGTATTCTTCTGTTATCACGCAGAAGACGCCGGAGACCTCCGTCGCGTCCGTCTCGGATGTGACACTATCGGCCGATGGCACTTACATGACCGCCACCCTCGAGGACAATGGCGGCCGCAGCGTGGAAGAGGTGGGCTTCGTCTGGGGCAGCGTCAACGACCGCCGCTCCCTCCGCCGCGAGAAGCGCTACCCCGCCACCATCTCCGATGACGGGAAGAGCTTCAAACTGCCGGTGAGCTATATCGGCAAGGGCACCCACTACGTGCTGGCCTACGCCGAGGACAACAAGGAGGCGACGGGGTTTAGCCGCATTGCGTATGAGCATGTGGTGGACGATGGCCGCCAGCCCGCCAACGAGATCTGGTATACCTCGACGGATGGGGAGGTCGTTCCGTTGAATCAGGAGACGCTTGACGAGTTCGGGGTGGGCCTGGTGTCCAATTCCTACGTTGACGGCAAGGGCGTCATTGCTTTTGACGGGCCGCTTTCCGTCTTTGCAACATCGGCATTCCGTAATTGCTCCACGCTGGAGACCGTATCGCTGGCCGGAACGCCCATCACGGAAATCAGATGGGGCGGCTTCATGTCGTGCTCCAGTTTGAAATCCATTTCGCTGCCGGCCGGGTTGAAGAAACTGGGCGGTTCCGCCCTCTATAATACGGCCATTTCTTCTATCGAGCTTCCTTCTACGCTGGAGTATATCGACCATGACGTCTTTAACAGTTGCACGAAACTGGAAGAAATTACGATTCCCGAATCGGTCACTTATATCAGCCCGACGAGAGTGTTCGGCGACCGGACGCCTATCAAGGCCTTCTACGGGAAGGGCGCTACGGCCGACCATGCCTGTCTGATTATGGACGACTGCCTCGTGGGCATTGCCAACAAGGACCAGGAACTGGATTTCGTCATCCCCGACGGTGTTAAGAGCCTGGGAACAGAGCTCTTCGATTACTGGTGCTATTACAAGAGCATCACCTTCCCCTCCAGCCTGCAATTGAGCAGCGAAAGCATGGGCTTTTTAAGCAGTCCTCAACGCCTGACGGCATTCTACGGAGACTTCGTTTCCGAGGACAAACGCTGCCTGATCGTCAATGGTGAGATGCTGGGCTTCGCCTGCTACAACCTGGGTTCCAGCAGCTATACCGTTCCTGCCGGCGTCAGGGTCATGGGCAAAGCCTCCATGTACAACCAGAACAACTACGAGCTCAAGACTCTGATCCTTCCGGAAGGCGTGGAGAGCGTCAAAGACAGTTTCATCGGCCTTACCAGCATCGAAAGTGTGGATCTGCCTTCGACCTTGAAGGAGATCGGCGACGAGGCGTTCTTCGCCGCGTACGACTTGAAGCGGCTCACCGTTCCCGCCTCCGTGGAGTCCATCGGCAGCCTGGCCTTCCAGGCCGCCGGCTATGAGGCCAGGCGCCTATCGGCCAGACCTTCCGCCCAGATAGAGCCGCGGGCCGATGACGCCAACGGCATGACGGATATCACCTTCCTCTCCGCCACTCCGCCCGCCATCCAGCCCGACACCTTCGACAAGATGGTCTACGACTGCCCGCTCTACGTCCCCGCCGACGCCGTCGACACCTACAAGTCCGCCCCCAACTGGAGCAAGTACGGCGCCCGTATCCAGGCCATTCCGGCAGGGATAACACCGAACAAGTATCTCACGTTTACATCGGAGGGAACAACGACGATATCTTTGCATAATAACCTAAGTTATGATTATTATGACGTCGTAATTTATTATTCCTACGATACAGAAAATTGGTCGAAATGGGGATTTAATGAACTCTCCTTTACATCAGAAATGCCGTTATACCTTTGTGGAGACAACCCCAATGGATTCGGTCTTGTATACGAATACAACTCGATATATTATTATTTTTATGCTACAGGAAGTCCTTTCGCCGTACGAGGTGATGTAATGTCTCTTTTGAACAACCAGGAAGATCTGATCATAATTCCGGAGGGATCTTCTTTTGAAGGCTTGTTTAGCATGTGTGAACTCTTAACGTCAGCTCCGGATCTTCCGGCAACGAGTCTTTCAAAAGCATGCTATCGCTCTATGTTTGAGCAATGTACGAGTTTGAAAAAGGCACCCGTTTTGCCTGCAACCGCTTTAGCCTCATCCTGTTATCAATATATGTTTTCGGGTTGTAAAAGTTTAACAGAAGCACCCGAGCTATCTGCGATTACCTTAAGTGATGGCTGTTACCTTGGAATGTTTCAAGATTGTACGACATTAAGTACGCCGCCACATCTTCCGGCCACTACCTTGTCTTATGCTTGCTATCAGGACATGTTTAATGGATGTGCCAGTTTAGTAAAAGCCCCAGACCTAATAGCGGAATCCCTCGCAGAGCGATGCTACGTTTATATGTTTTCAAGATGCGTAAGTTTATCTTCTGCGCCTTCTTTACCAGCAACTACTTTAGAAGAGAGTTGTTATTGTGGCATGTTCTCTGAATGCACAAATCTAGTTTATCCCCCATCATTACCCGCGACAGATTTAGCGCAATCATGCTATGAATTAATGTTCAATGGATGTACGAATCTTACTAATGCGCCAACGTTACCAGCCCCATCCTTAGCACGAAAATGCTATAAAGATATGTTCAAGAAATGCACTAAACTCTCCATCGCGCCCGAATTACCAGCAATGGATTTGGATGAGTATTGTTATCAAGGGATGTTTTCCGAATGCTCCAGCATGATCAAAGCTCCGGAATTACCGGCGATTACCCTAAGTCTCGCGTGTTATCAAGAAATGTTTTCTGACTGTTCTAATCTTACGGTCGCACCTGTTTTGCCTGCCACCAAAACTGAACTTAGCTGCTATAGGAGCATGTTTTCAAACTGCAGTAGCCTAACTACCGCTCCCGAATTACCAGCGACGTCTGTTTCTCCTGGGGCCTATAGCGAAATGTTTAGTGGTTGTACTAGTCTTACAACACCACCAGCTTTGCCCGCAACAACTATAAACGATAGCAGTTACTATGAAATGTTTTCAGGCTGTTCCAATCTTCGCGTCGCTCCTGAATTGCCATCAACCGTAATGAGCATAAGGTGCTACCAAGGTATGTTCTCTAATTGTACAAAACTATCTCAAGCTCCAGAGTTACCAGCGACATTGCTTGCGACAGGTTGTTACTATAGAATGTTTTCAGGCTGCAACAGTCTCAATTATGTGAAATGCCTCGCTTCAAATATCAGCGCAAGCCAGTGTTTGGATTATTGGCTCTCCGGCGTCTCCTCCACCGGCACTTTTGTTAAGGCAGCTAACGTTGAGTGGCCTTCCGGCGTAAGTGGTATCCCGGAGGGATGGACCGTGGAGGAGTTGTAGCGGACGATCTTAGGCTGATTTTCATGGGGATTTCAGCCTAAGATTGCAAAGCATTGGGGCAGGGCCGCTGGAAATCGCGGCGGGCGGCACCAATGCCCGTTTTTCATAATTCGCTTATTATAAATCGAATACAACATTTCCTGTATGCAGCGGCGCAGACAGGAAATATTATAATTCGCAATATATCAAGCAATTAGCAAAAACGCAACGAAAAGAAAGGGGCAGGAGGTCGAAGGGGAAGGTCCTGCGTCTGGCCTGCCTGCAGCACTGCAAGCGGCCCTTCGTGGACATGAAAGGCAATCCGGACGCGGACCGGATACTGGAGCTGGCCAACTCACTGTACGAAAAGGAGCATGAGCACCGAATCGGTAGGGATGGCTGGACTGTGGAAGACAATCTGCGATGGCGGCAGAAGTATGCGCCGCCGATACTGAGAAAGCTGAAACGCGAACTGCTGAGGGTGCAGGCACAGACACACATGTACCCGCCAAGGTCGCAGATGATGGGTGCCGTGAACTACTTCTTGAACGAGTGGAATGGCATTGAGGCCATCGCCACGGGAGGTGACTACTCCTGGGACAACAACCAGATAGAGCGCATCAACCGCTACATCTCCCTCTCGCGGAAGAACTCCCTGTTCTTCGGCAGCCATGCCGGAGCGGAACGCGGTGCCGTCTTCTACTCCTTGGCCTGCTCCTGCCGACTGCACAAAATCAACTTCTTCGAATACCTCACCGACGTGCTCAACCGCTGCGCGGGAATGCCAAACGGCGCACCGCCGGAAGCCTTCCGGAACCTCCTCCCGGACCGATGGACCGGTCACAAGGACTGACGTGACCGCCTCTGGTGACGTTACTCTGTCGTCCGGCTGGACCACTATGTGCAAAAATGCCCCTTTTTGAATACACCCTGCCACACTGGTGGACCGGTAGACTCTCTTACAGCCGCGTAACGGCATCCCGGAGACGCTTACGGGAAACGGCACAAAAAAAGCGCCCCCGAAACAGGGAGCGCTCTCAAAATTCAAAAAGCCTTAAAAGATGCGCCAGATGGAGTTGCCCTTGCCGCCGAGGGAGACTTCAATGCCCACGACGAACATGTTGGGAATGGTCAGCGGGCAGGAGAGGTACTTCTGCTCTGTGTTCGTGGAGGTATTGCCAGAGTCATACAGGTTGGCAACCAGGTTGAAGTACATCTGCATACCGGCGCGGAAACTGACGTTGAAGTACGGCAGGCGGGAAGAGATTTCACCGCCGACAAAAAGGTCATGGCCCGCCACATGGGAGAAGCCAAAAGCCTTCTTGATGAAATCCGGATACCACGCATAGGAAGTCAGGAAATCCACGTCCATGTAATCAAAGATGGCACCGCCCATACGAAGGTCACCGTTCAGGAACACGCAGGTGACAGCCGGCAGCACCGCTTCATTGGCAATGGTCGGCTCATGGTTAAGGGCGGAAGTCGCCGACTTCGCAAACGAAGCCTTGGGATCCGTGCGCATGAAGGCAGTACCCTTCACGACTGAGGTCGAGAGTCCGTGGAACAACCTGAACCGGAGCAGGTTCACCGTTCCCAGAATCTTGTAGTCCACCGGCGTGAGGTCCGCGTGCGAAACCGTCATCGGCCCGGGACCCACCAGATGCATGGAAGCCGCCAGCGGGACAAACTCCGAAGCAGACCAGGACTGGATATGATGCTTCTCCTTTTTCTCGTTGTCGAAGCGTAACTTTCCGCGATAGGCGGGATACCGCTTTCCCACACGATGCAGTTCTACATAATAAGGTTTCTTACGCAACGGGATGGCGATATCTGCGGGAAGCTTCATTCCGTCAACGAAAGTACTGTCTCCATGGCGGCTGTTCTTGACGATGAGCTGCAGGTCGGCTTCGTCGGTGGTCACCCGCAGGGGACGCGTCGGTTTCATGGCCACCTTCATCGTCGTGACCAGCGTATCCTTATATCCCGGCGTGAGGACGCTCTTCACAGGAAGGAAACCATCTTTTTCGATTTCCACCTCAAAGGACTTGCCCGCCTCGGTTTCCCTGAGCAGGAAGACCTTCGTGGGTGTATTGCCGATATACACACCGTCCACACTCACCTTGGCATCGGCCGGGGCGGAGTCAAAGACATAGGGGGCATAACGTGTCATGGACACATTGATCGTCACGTCCTCATTCTCATGGACCGTGAAAGGATAAGCAGTCTCAACCGACACGTATCCCGGTTTCTTCAAGGTGATGCTGTGGTCTCCCATGCTCAAATGATACGCCGTAATATCCTGGACGGCGCCGACGGGCTTCCCGTCTATATAGGCAACGGCATTGCGTGCCTGACCGGCATCGATAAGGTTCAGGCGGCCGTACTTTGCCTTGAGGACCAGGGTGATGGGAAGGACCTCTCCGGCCTTGACCTGCACGTCCTGCCGTTCCTGTTCAAAGGAGGAAGCGGTGGCAGCCACCGTAACCAGGCCCACAGGGACAGGAATCGTACCGTCTTCGTATAAGCTGTAACGCATGATGTCACGGTCGTCGTCGTAGGAGTAATTGTCATTCTCCACGGTGCGGCCGTTGACGATAAGGTCATAAGGACGAAGGTCGTTAAAGCTGAAACCCTCCTGAGGGAGCACAGACACCTTAAGCTTACCGAAGGTGGGGACCAGTTTCAGTTCCAGGTTCATATCCTGGTCTACGCGCATGTCGTCCATGACATTGATCACCGTATCCCGGCCGAAGTAACCGGACTTCTCTATATGAATCCGGTGCGGACCGGAATCCAGTTTTCCTACCCAGATACCGGTAATGGGCAGGCTGCCGTCTACGATCAGACGTGCTCGGTCCGGAATGGTGCGGATCGTCACCTGTTTCACTGTCTCCGGACGGGCATCCTGGGTAACCGTGAACTTACGGGTCTTGATCTTCCCCATGGTCACCGTAACCACAGCACGGCGCCCCATCTTCTTGTCGGGGTTCATCTGCGCCTGCACCTTTACCTGATTGTCTACGACCTTCACTTCGCACCAGGACGCAGAGGAGACAGCCTTCACCAGCTGCGGTTTCGCCGCCACGAAGCCGACGCTGTCCTGCGAGCTGCCAAAGGGAAGTTCCACGCTTTCCCGGAGCAGGTCCAGACGGTCACGGTTGATGATAGCCTGGTCGCACTGGGCCGACAGGCTGTTTCCCTTCTGGATCTGTGCGGACGAAAGGGAAGGAAGGTTCTTCAGCGTATTCTTGATAGCCGTACGGGCTTTTTCATACTGACCCTTGTTAAAGAGGTCTTGGGCCACCTGATATTTCCGGTCGAAATCCGGGTTCTGGGCCAAAAGCTGAGTGGTCAGCACCAGCAGACCAATCAGGGAAAGAAGCTTCTTCATATTATTGGGTTAGTTTGGTTTTCATTTCCTGGAGCATAAAATCACCCGGATGCAGGATCAGGGCCTTCTCCACATAGCCCAATGCGATACCCCGGCTGGTTTCATCCTCGAACAGTTCGTAGTCTTCGTAGTTCGCAATCGCATACTTGTTCCACTCCACGAACATGGAATCCCGCCGCTCGGCAATCCCACTTCGGGCCGATGCCGTGGAAAACTGCGTGAACTGATATGCGTGTGCCGAATCATTCATGTAACTCTCCCGGAGAGAATCCACGCGGGAAAGGATACCCTCGGCCGCTTCAAGGGAAGCAATCTCTTCCTCGAACGTCTCCAGAATATTGCTGCGGTTGTAGCGCAGCGTATCGGCCTTGTAGACCATGCCCGAAGCCGCCTTCATCCAGGTGGAGCAGAGCTGCCTGTCTGCCTGCGCCTTCTCCTCGGCCGTATTGTTCAGCCAGTACATATATCCCAGGGCGGCAAGTCCCAGGCCGATGATGGAGAAGATGATGATCATCATCACCTTGACGGTATTCTTCTCACGCTGCTTGATGGTCATGCCGGCCTGCGGATCGGCCACTTTCTTCTTGACATCGGCCACCAGCTCTTTCTCGATCCGATAACGGAGAGACAAGGTGCGCCAGTTGATGTTACTGAGCAGGAACTCCAGGTTCTTCGGGAGTTCACTGTTGTCCACAATCACGGGGAAAATGAAGCGGCTGCCCTTGTTGCTCACCGCAAAGGTCAGTTCCTTCTGCGTGAATTCAGAGGCATAGGAATTCTCACTGGCCACCAGCAGCAGCACCTTTGCGCCCATGATGGCTTCGGAAAGGACCGTGGGGAAATCGGCCCCGCCGGATATTCCTTCCCGGTCGATGAAACAAGTCACTCCTTCGGCCACCAGCGCATCATATATACGGTTGGCTATTTCCGAGTCTTTACGGGAATAGCTGATGAAAACGTCGAATTGATTCTCGGTCATGCGATTACTTCAATTATGTGGATTTTATGCGAATATAAGTGATATTTTTAGCATTCCAATAAAAAAATTTACTTTTTTTGACACCCATTCCACTTTCATTGAATCAATTAGCCATTTTCACCCACTAAAACGTATCAATTCCCACTCTCCAAAGTCGACCAGTCAGAACCAAAACCGCACAAATCGCCTTGCATTATTAAAAATTATTAATACCTTTGCATCCAGATATGTTTATGAACAGCGCACACCATCATCATCACCGTTCTCCCAAGGGCCGGTAGGTGATTCGTGTACAAGAATAATACATGAAAAGGGCTTGCCGGAACGGTGAGCCCTTTTTTCGTGCGCCGTCCGGCAGGAACCTAAAGAATTTAACAATAATACACATGCTTAGATTAGCTATTCAATCCAAAGGAAGACTGAGTGACGAGACCACCGAGCTCTTGAACGAAATCGGCATCGGCCTGGACGACTCCCACCGGAAATTCCTCCTCCAGGCGCCCAATTTTCCCCTGGAGCTGCTTTACATGCGAGACGACGACATTCCCCAGGTCGTCTCCGACGGCACCGCAGCCCTCGGCATCGTGGGCCTCAACGAAGTGGTGGAGCGCGGCCTCCCCGTACAGCTGGTGAAGCGTCTGGGATTCAGCACCTGCCGCCTGTCCCTGGCCGTTCCCAAGAATGCAGGCTACAACGGCCCCGACTGGTTCCGCGGCAAGCGCATCGCCACCTCCTACCCCCGCATCCTGGGTGACTGGCTCACGGAAAAAGGCATTGACGCCAATGTGCAGGTCATCACCGGCTCGGTGGAAGTAGCCCCCGCGGCGGGTATCGCCGATGCCATCTTCGACATCGTCTCCTCCGGCGGCACCCTCGTGGCCAACGGACTGGTGGAAGTGGAGAAGGTGTTCTACTCGGAAGCCGTGCTCATCTCTTCCGGTAACCTGGACAAAGCCGGACAGGCCGTCCTGGACGAGATGCTCTTCCGCATCGACTCCGCCATGGTAAGCCGCCGCAAGAAGTACCTCCTCATGAACGTTCCCAAGGATGCCGTGGACGAAGCCATCAAGATTATCCCCGCCATGCGCAGCCCCACCATCATGCCCCTTGCCGCCGAAGGCTGGTGCTCCATGCACTCCGTCGTAGAAGAGGCCGACCTCTGGGACAAGATCAAGCGCCTCAAGGCCATCGGCGCCGAAGGCATTCTGGTACTCAACATCGATAAGATCATTCCCTAATGGAAACACTCATTAACCCCTCCCGCAGCAGTTGGGAAGCCCTTTGCCAAAGGCCCCTCACCAGCGACCCCGTGGTGACGGAGCGCGTCAAAGCCATCCTCGCCCGCGTAAAGGAAAAAGGCGATGACGCCCTCCGGGAACTCTCCCTGGAAATTGACGGCCGGGCGCTGGAAAGCATCGAAATCTCCCAAAACGAACTTGACACCGTCCGGGTATCTCCGGAGATTGCGAAGGCCATCGGAAAGGCTGCCATCCACATTACCGCCTTTCACGCTGCGCAGAAGCCCCGCGAGGTGCGCGTGGAGACCGCCCCTGGCGTAACCTGCATCCAGCGGCCGGTTCCCATCGGCAAAGTGGGGCTCTATATCCCCGGCGGCAGCGCTCCCCTCTTTTCCACCGTGCTCATGCTGGCCCTCCCCGCCCGCCTCGCCGGTTGCCGGGAAATTATCCTCTGCACCCCCGCGCAGAGCCCCGAAGTGCTGTACGCCGCCCGCGTGTGCGGGGTGAGCCGCATCTTCCGCGTAGGCGGGGCGCAGGCCATCGCCGCCATGGCGTACGGCACGGAGAGCATCCCCCGCGTGGACAAGATCTTCGGGCCGGGCAACCGCTACGTCACCACCGCCAAGCAGCTGCTCAGCGCGGGAACGGTGGCCATCGACATGCCCGCCGGGCCGTCGGAAGTGATGGTGCTGGCCGATGACACCACCCCCGCCGCCTTCGCCGCCGCCGACCTCCTCTCCCAGGCCGAGCACGGCCCTGACAGCCAGGTGATGCTGGTGGCCGATACCCTCCGGACGGCCGAGACCATCCTCGAGGAGGTGGAGCGCCAGAAGGCCCTCCTCCCCCGCTGCGGCATTGCCGAAAAAGCGCTCGAAAAGAGCCGCACCGTAGTGCTGGAGGCCCTGGAGGACCGGATTGACTTTGCCAACACCTACGCCCCCGAGCACCTCATCATCGAAGGCCGGGAGCCCTGGAAGGTGGCCGATGCCATCACCGCCGCCGGCAGCGTGTTCATCGGCCCCTATACTCCCGAGAGCGCAGGAGACTACGCCTCGGGCACCAACCACACCCTCCCCACCAGCGGCTGGGCCCGCGCCTTCAGCGGCGTAAACCTGGACAGCTACTACCGCAAGATGACCTTGCAGGAAATTACCCGGGAAGGCCTTGAAGGATTAAGGAATACCATTGTGAACATGGCCGTGGCCGAGGGCTTGGACGCCCACGCCAACGCTGTAAAAGTAAGAACGGATGAATAGCATCGAAGCCCTGGTGCGGCCGAATATCCGCACCCTTTCCCCCTACTCAACCGCCCGCGACGAGGCCAAGGGCACCCCGGACGTCTTCCTGGATGCCAACGAGAGCCCCTACCCCGGCCTCCTGGGCTACAACCGTTACCCGGATCCCCGGCACAAGGTGCTGAAGGCACGGGTATCGGCTCTTAAAGGCCTTCCCACGGAGAATATCTTCCTCGGGAACGGCAGCGACGAGGCCATCGACCTTGTGTACCGCATCTTCTGCACGCCAGGCCGCGACAACGCCCTTGCCATCGAGCCCAGCTACGGCATGTACACCGTGGCGGCCGATATCAACGACGTCGAACTGCGTTCCGTGCCGCTGGGAGCCGGTTTCTCCCTCCCGGTGGAGGAGATTTTTGCGAAGGCCGATGACCGCTCGAAGCTCCTTTTCCTGTGCTCTCCCAACAACCCCAGCGGCAACGCCTTCGAGCCGTCGCAGATTCTGGAGCTGGTGCGGCGCTTCCCCGGCATCGTGGTGCTGGACGAGGCTTATGCCGATTTCAGCGCGAGGGGCAGCCTACGCGCTGCGGTGCTGGAGCAGCCCAATCTGGTAGTGCTCCAGACCTTCTCCAAAGCCTACGGCATGGCCGGTCTCCGGGTGGGCCTGGCCTTTGCCAGCGCCTATATTATCGACCTGATGAATCGGGTAAAGTATCCGTATAATTTGTCGCAGGCCACGCAGGAACTGGCCCTGAAGGCCCTGGAGGCCACCCCTGAAGCCAACATCCAGGAGATTGTCTCTGAGCGGGAGCGGCTTTTCAAGGCGCTTTCCTCCTTTTCCTTCGTCCGGGAGGTGTACCCGAGCGACGCCAACTTCCTGCTGGTGAAAGTGGACAAGGCCGATGACCTCTACGAGGTATTGCTCCGGGGCGGCATCATCGTCCGCAACCGCTCCCGCGTGCCGGGCTGCAGCGGCTGCCTCCGCATTACGGTAGGAACTCCCGCCGAGAACGACCGGCTCCTTCAAATCCTACAAAGCTATGCGTAAAGTCATTTTCATAGACCGCGACGGAACGCTCCTCCAGGAGCCCGCCGACGAGCAAATCGATTCCCTGGAGAAAGTAGTCTTTGTCCCCGGAGCCATCTCCGGCCTTAAGGCGCTCACCGGCCTCGGATATGAGCTGGTGATGGCATCCAACCAGGACGGGCTGGGGACATCGGCCTTCCCCGAAGATACGTTCTGGCCCGCCCAGAACTTTTTGCTGAACACCCTGAAAGGGGAAGGCGTGGTGTTTGACGACATCCTCATTGACCGGCACTTTCCCGCCGACAACTCTCCCTGCCGCAAGCCCGGGACCGGGATGTTCGGGAAGTACCTGGACGGAAGCTACGACCTGGGGGCGTCCTGGGTCATCGGAGACCGGGAAAGCGACCTTCAGCTGGCCGCCAACCTGGGTTGCCGGGGCCTCATGGTGGGCCCGCTCAGTTGGGAGCAGATTGTGGAGACCATCCGGAGCACCGAGCGCTGCGCCGTGGTGGCCCGCAAGACCCGGGAGACCGACATCTCCGTGCGGGTAGACCTTGACGGCAAGGGGACATCGGCCATCGACACGGGCCTTAAGTTCCTGGACCACATGCTGCAGCAGCTGGTGACGCACGGCGGGATTGCGCTGGAGCTCACCTGCCGCGGAGACCTGGAAGTGGACGAGCACCACACCATGGAGGATGTAGCCATCGCCCTGGGCGAGGCGCTGCGGCAGGCGCTCGGGGACAAGCGGGGCATCGGCCGGTATGGCTTTGCCCTTCCCATGGACGAGAGCCGGGCCATTGTGCTCCTGGACCTGGGCGGCCGCAGCGAGCTGGTGTGGGACGTCCAGTTCACGCGCGAATACGTGGGAGATGTGCCCACGGAGATGTTCAAGCACTTTTTCAAATCGCTGTCGTCGGCCCTGCAGGCGAACATCTATGTTGAGGCACGCGGGGAGAACAACCACCACCTGGCCGAGGGCATTTACAAGGCTTTTGCCAGGACGTTGAAGCAGGCCGCCGCGCGCAATGTTTTTTCCTATGACTTACCTTCTTCCAAAGGACTGTTATGATAGCAATCATAGATTATGAAGCAGGCAATATCTGCTCGGTAGAGAATGCCCTTTCGCGGCTGGGGGCGACGTATGAACTGACGGCCGACCCTGCGCGCATCCGGGAGGCCGACAAAGTGATTCTTCCCGGGGTGGGCAATGCCGCAAAAGCCATGGAGAGCCTGCGGCAGAGCGGCCTCGACGAAGTGATTTGCCAGCTGCGCCAGCCGGTTCTGGGCATCTGCGTGGGCATGCAGCTCATGTGCCGCGGCTCCGAAGAAGGGCCGGTGGAGTGCATGGGGCTCTTTGACACGCGGGTTCGGCGCTTTACGGAAGCGCCCGACGCCAAGGTGCCGCACATGGGCTGGAACAGTATCGGCAATTTGGAGAGCAAACTCTTCAAGGGCCTTTCCGAGGGCAGTTTCGTGTACTTTGTGCACTCCTACTTCCCGGGCCTTTGCACGGACACCATCGCCACCTGCCGGCACGGGTCCGAGCTCTTCAGCGCAGCCCTTCGCTGGGAGAACTTCTATGGCACGCAGTTTCACCCGGAGAAAAGCGGTTCCGTGGGGGCCGCCATCCTCCAGAACTTCCTGGCCTTATGATCAAGATCATTCCTGCTATCGATTTGATAGAGGGCCGATGCGTGCGCCTGACAAAGGGCGACTACGGCCAGAAGAAAGTGTACGACGGCTCGCCGCTTGATGTAGCCCGCCAGTTTGCCGATGCCGGTGTTTCCCGCATCCACCTCGTGGACCTGGACGGGGCCAAGGCGGGGGCTCCTCAAAATTTGAAAGTGCTGGAAGGCATTGCCTCGGCGGTATCCTGTGAGCTGGAGTGGGGCGGGGGCATCGGCTCGTCCGAGGCACTGCAGGCCGTCTTTGACGCCGGCGCCACCCACGCCATCGCGGGAAGCGTGGCGGCCCTGAAGCCTTCGCTTTTCGAAGAGTGGCTGTCCCGCTACGGCGGGCGCGTCATTCTGGGGGCCGATGTCCGGGACGGCCGCATTGCCGTCAAGGGCTGGCTGGAAGAGGCGCCGTTCACGATCGAGGACCTGGTGAAGCGGTTCCTGCCGCTGGGACTCCGGGAGTGTATCGTCACGGATATCTCCCGCGACGGCATGCTTTCCGGGCCTTCGACGGAGCTCTACGCGCGGCTGCAATCGGCCTTCCCAGCCCTTTCCTTCACGGTGTCCGGAGGCATTGCCTCCATGGAGGACATCCGTGCGCTGGACGAAATGGGCCTTGGGAAAGTGATTGTGGGAAAGGCATTTTATGAAGGACGTATTACCTTAAGCGACATTGCATTATGGTCACAAAACGCATAATTCCGTGCCTGGATGTAAAGGACGGTGTGGTGGTGAAAGGCATTAACTTCGAGGGCCTTAAGGAAGTGGGAGACGCCGTCGAGATGGGCGTCCGCTACTCCCGCGAGGGGGCCGACGAACTGGTATATCTGGACATCAGCGCCACCCGGGAAGGACGGCGCACGTTTGCAGACCTTGTCCGGCGCATCGCCCTCGGGATTGACATTCCGTTTACCGTGGGCGGGGGCATCGGCTCGGTGGAAGACGCGGCCCGTCTCCTGGATGCCGGTGCCGACAAAGTGACGGTGAACAGCGCCGCGCTGGCGAATCCTTTGCTCATCGGCGAGATTGCGTCCCGCTACGGCAGCCAGTTCGTGGTGGTGGCCATCGACGCCAAGTGTGTGGAGGGCCGATGGATGTGCACCACCCATGGCGGCAGTAAGTTTACAGACCGGGAGCTCTTTGACTGGGCCCGGGAGGCGCAGGCGCGCGGTGCCGGAGAGATCCTGTTCACGTCCATGGACCATGACGGAACCAGGGCCGGCTATGCCTGCGACGTGTATGCCCGCCTGGCCTCTGAGCTCTCCGTGCCGGTGATTGCTTCCGGTGGTGCGGGGTCGGTGCAGGACATCGTGGACGTTTTAACGGTTGGCAAGGCCGATGCCGCCCTCGCCGCCAGCATCTTCCATTACGGAGAGATTCCCATTCCGGCCTTGAAAAAGGCTTTGTATGATGCTTCCATTCCTGTAAGAATATGATTTTCGAAGATTTTGATTTGAGTAAGAACGCCGACGGACTTCTGCCGGTAATCGTCCAGGACGACACCACCCTCAAGGTACTCATGCTGGGCTATATGAACAAGGAGGCTTTTGAAAAGACGGCTTCTTCCGGCCTGGTAACGTTCTGGTCCCGCGGCCGGCAGTGCCTCTGGACCAAGGGCGAGACCAGCGGGAACTACCTGCACGTGGTGTCCATGCTCAAGGACTGCGATGCCGACACGCTTCTTGTGCGCGCCCGTCCCGACGGCCCCACCTGCCACCGCGGCACGCCCTCCTGTTTTGACACCGATGTGGATGAGGGCTTTGTCCGCACCCTGGCTTCTGTGATACGCGGCCGCCACGAGGCCATGCCCGAAGGCTCCTACACCACCAAGCTCTTTATCAAAGGTCCCAAAGCCATTGGCAAGAAGGTAGTGGAAGAAGCCGGCGAAACGGTTATTGAGGCCGTAGACGGCAATCGCTCCCGCTTCATCTACGAGGCCTCCGACCTCATCTACCACTTCCTGGTGCTCCTCGAAAGCCAGGGTGTGAGCGTCTCCGAGCTCGAGCGCGAACTCGCCGCAAGGCACCGGTAGCGCGAGGGTAGCGCGCCGGGGGCGAGGGGGGCGTTTGGAGCGCGCCGGGGGCGTGCCGGAGGGCGAGCCTGGCGCAGGTTCCAGCCTCATCGGCGCAGGTTCCGGCCTCATCGGCGCAGGTTCCGGGCTCAACGGCGCAGGTTCCAGTCCCATCGGCGCAGGTTCCGGGCTCAACGGCGCAGGTTCCGGGCTCAACGGCGCAGGTTCCGCATCGGCCGTGGCGCTTAACTCACTTATTACCAATACGTTAGCACAACTGACGGGTATCAAAAACGCACCCGTCAGTTGTGCTAATTAGTTCATTACCAACCACTTAAGCGCCACGAGAAATCACTGTGCGGCATTGAAGAAATACCCTTCCAGTTCCGAATCGCTCTGGCCCGGTACGTGAGGACGATCCATGAGAATATGACCTTTTTCCAGAAGGATAATGCGCTGGCAGATGTCGCTGATGGAAGTGAGGTTGTGGCTGGAGACCAGTACGGTGGTACCCAGTTCCCGGTTCATCTGGCTAATGAGGTGTGCCACCGTAATCTGCGAACTGGGATCCAGGTAATTGAAGGGCTCGTCCAAAACCAGGACGGCGGGATTCACCAGCATGGCGGCAATGATGCCAATCTTCTGGCGGTTGCCGTTGGAGAAGTCGTGGATGAGTTTGCCAGTCCCAAGGATTTCGCCGTTCATGAGCGTTTCAAAGCGCTGCAAACGGGAGCGGAGGACGTCGTCCGGAATGCCGTAGCACTCGGCCACAAAGCCAAAGAACTCTTCCGGCGTATAGAACTCCACCAGAAAACTGCCATCCAGATAGGATCCGGTGAGCTCTTTCCAGGATTCGTCTTCGTTCACGCGTTTGCCGCCAACGGTTACATAGCCACTGGTAGCCTCAATCAGGTCCAGCATGAGACGCATCAGGGTTGTTTTGCCGGCGCCGTTGTTGCCGACAAGGCCCACAAGTTCCCCTTCATAGAGTGTGAGTTCAGGGATGTCCAGTACCGTGACACCTTTGTATGCTTTACTTAACTGATTGAAACGGATCATGATTCAGCGTATTTTTCCATGTATTTATACCGGTTCTTCAGGAACTTCTTCTCCACCAGGCGGAAGAAGGGACGGTGGACAGCCATGCCCAAAAGGCCCAAAACGGAGAAGATAGCGTAAGAGTAGGGCGAAGGGATAAAGCGGCTTACGACACCGCAAAAAACCATCATGAAAATAACACCCAAAAACACGGTGGGCTTGAAGGTTCCCGAACTGCCCTGATAGTTAAAGAAGGACTTTCCAAAGAGATCGAGCGGAGTGCTGCGGTTGGCATCGGCCAGATAAATGAGCCCGCCCAGTCCTCCGCAAAACAGCGCGTAGCTGAACGGTTGCCATGCGGGAACATGGGCCCACAGGCAAATTAGCAGCACGAGCAGCGTGAAGGCTCCGCAGAAGGCCAGTCCCTGCCAGTATTTGTCACAGAGGATTTTGGAAATGCGTCCCGGCCGGGTCCAAATAGCGCTGAAACTGCGCGCTTCAATTCCAAAGCCAAACTGCTGCAGGGCACAGGCCGGATAGAGAATGCTCATAAAGAGCATCAAATTGTCAGAAATCCCTACCCTATCGCGATCCAGAAGCCGCAAAACGAACTGGAGCAAAAGCAGGATGGTAGGAAGCAGGATCATGGTTTTAAGGCGTTTGGAGCGCAGAAGACTCCGGTACTGCAGGGCTACTCTTGCGTTATGGGAGGTCTAGGCGCCGTCTACCGAGTATCGGCTTACCGTCACCTGCTTCTCGGACTGGTAGGGACCGCGCCGCTTCAGGAGCATCACCAGATATCCTCCGAAGACGGACAGGAGGTAAAGAACCACCATGAGAATGAAGGCCGATGCCAGCGGAAGGCACAGAAAACACATGGGCGCCAGGGCAATTGGCAATTCCAGATTGGCCGGGTTCCACAGCTGCGACACCGCAATGAAGCGCTTCCACCGCTCCCGGGTAATGGGGCGGCTCTTGATAAAGGTATCCATCACCGAACTGGACGGCTCAAAAATGAGTTTGAAGACAAAATCCGGAATGGAAAAAGACAGGAACATGGCGGCCCAGACACCGGAAGGAATGTTCTTCCCGGCCTCGGTCAGCACCAGCACGACAATACAGATGGCCCAAATATAAGCCGTTATGATGATTCGGCCAATCAGTTCACTTTTTCTTCCCTTGAAGAACTGACGAAACTGAAGACGGGCCAGTGAGGATGTGCTAATCATATCGGGCCCAAATTTAAACAATTCCCACGAGTTCTGCAAGATACGCATCCGCTTTAGCGTCAGAATTATACCCGCTTTGACACGGCCCGGTGCAGGTTCCACCCTCATCGGCGCAGGTTCCGGCCTCATCGGCGCAGGTTCCAGCCTCATCGGCGCAGGTTCCGGGCTGTTTGGCGCAGGTCCCGCATCGGCCGTGGCGCTTAACTTGCTTATTATCAACGTATTAGCACAGCTGACGGGTGCGTTTTTGACACCCGTCAGTTGTGCTAACACGCTCATTGCCAACAACTTAATCGCCACGGAAAAGAATGCGGAATCTTGCGGCAGGAAGGCTGTTGTTTCCGAGAAAATGATTATATTTGTATGCTTGTAGAACAAAAGAAAAACGCTATATGAATCTGACCATTTCGAGCACCAATCTCCTGAAGGCCCTCATGGATGTATCCAAGGCCATTCCGTCCAAGTCTCCGCTTCCCATCCTGGAGAATTTCCTCTTCGTCCTCAAGGAGGGCAAACTGGAAATCACCGCCTCGGACTCGGAGCTTACGCTGCGCACCAGCATCGAGGTGGAAGTGGCCGATGAAGACGGCTCCATCGCCGTTCCGGCCCGTCACATGATTGACCTGCTCAAGGAACTGCCAGACCAGCCCGTGGGCATCAAGACCGTGAGTGACAGCTCTTTCGAGTGCACCTGGGCCAGCGGTAACTCGGCCCTGCCGTATTTCCCGGCCGACGACTACCCGGACATCGCCACCACCGGAGCCGACGCCCTCAAGGTGGAATTCCCCGCAGAAAGCCTCGTGGAAGGCATCCAGAGCACCATTTATGCCACCGCCGATGACGAAATCCGTCCGGCCATGAACGGTATCTTCTTCGACCTCGCTCCGGAGAGCACCACGCTGGTGGCTTCGGATTCCCACAAGCTCATCTGCTATACCACCAAGGACGTAAAGGCCTCCGAGAAAGCTTCCTTCATCCTGCACAAGAAGCCGGCCGGCGTGCTGCGCTCCATCATCGGCAAGGATGTGGAGAACGTGGAGATTGCCTTTGACAGCTCCACCGCCCAGTTCACTTTTGGCTGCACCACCATGGTATGCCGTCTGGTCGTGGGCAAATACCCCAAGTACCGGGACGTCATTCCCATGAACAACGCCAACGTACTGCAGATAGACCGTCAGCTGCTCCTGAACACCGTAAAGCGTGTGGCTGTCTGCGCCAACAAGGCCAGCAACCACATCAAGTTCACCCTCAAGGAAGGCCAGCTGGAAATCAGCGCCCAGGACCTGGGCTTTGCCCTGGCCGCCTATGAGAAAATCAACTGCAACTATGCAGGAGAGGAACTCACCATTGGCTTCAAGAGCACTTTCCTCACGGAAATCCTTGCCAACATGAGCTGCAACACCCTGGTGATGAAGTTCGCCGATGCCCGTCGCGCCGCTCTCCTGCTTCCCGCCGAGGAAGAGTCCGAGACCGAGAAAGTCTGCGGCATCTTAATGCCTATCATGATTCAATAGCTCAAGGCCCGCGCGCACCAATATGGAACTCAATCTACAGAGACCTTTACTATTTTTTGATATTGAGAGCACGGGGCTTAATATTGCCACCGATGCAATCATCGAACTGAGCTTCGTAAAGGTGCTTCCTGGCGGTGAGACCCAGATCAAGACCTGGAAAATCAAGCCGTGGAACTATGAGAAGCACTGCCAGATTCCTATTAATCCGCAGGCATCGGAGGTCAATGGAGTCAAGGATGAAGACCTGGTTAACTGTCCCCGTTTTATCGAGGTTCTGCCGGAGATCATCTCCTGGCTGCAGAACAGTGACCTGGCCGGTTTCAACTCCCTCAAGTTCGACCTTCCCATGCTAAGTGAAGAAATCGAACGTGCCCGCGCCTACTCCGAGCAGCGGCTCTCCAGACCCGAATCCAGGGAGAAGGCACAGGAAATGATTGACTGTATTGACACCGTAGACCTGCATCAGTGCAAGATGGTGGATGTACAGAATATCTATCATCACTTTGAACCCCGTAATCTGCGGGCCGCCTACCGTTTTTACTGCGGTGGCAAGGACTTCGAGAACGCCCACACGGCCGAGGCCGACACCCTGGCAACCTATGAAGTCCTCAAAAGCCAGCTGGACCGTTACGAGAATCCTACGGATTATCAGCAGGAAGTGCTTAAAAATGACGTCGATTCCATGTCCAAGATCGGCCCCCGCACGCGCAATATCGACTTTGCCGGCCGTCTTATCCTGAACGAGGCTGGAGAAGCCGTCGTGAGCTTTGGCAAACACCGCGGCAAAACCGCCCGTGAAGTGTGGAACACCGAGCCCGCTTACTTCGCCTGGATCGAAGGCGGAGACTTCACGCTGGACACCAAACGCCAGTTCGCCCGGCTCAAGGCCCAGTTCCAGAAGGAACGCAAAGAGGCCCTGAACCGCCCCGCCACCACCGACGAGCTCCAGGGCCTGGCCGACAAATTCAACGGGCG
>CAMODD010000033.1:0-19783 GCA_946611215.1 uncultured Bacteroidales bacterium
CGCGACCCCCGGCGTGACAGGCCGGTATTCTAAACCGACTGAACTACCGCACCAAAGTTTTCAGTGAACTTCCCTTTCGGGATTACAAAGGTACATACTTTTTTTGAATCTGCAAGGGGGTTCACGAAAATTTTTCAAAATTTTTAATCGATGGAAATCTGCTTGCGTGCCTTCTCCACTTCTACCTTCTTGACCTTAGGCAGGTTAACTGTCAAAACACCGTTTTCAACCTTCGCAGAAATTTTTTCGCGGTCGGTGTCGTCGGGCAGCAGCATGGTCTGCTGGAACTTGGTGTAGGAGAATTCGCGGCGCACATAGTGGCCTTTTTCATGCTCGTGCTTCTCGTCCACTTTCTTCTCCATGTTGATCACCAGGTCTCCGTCCTCATCCAGATGGATGTCGAAGTCGGCCTTGGTCATGCCGGGAGCAGCCAGCTCCAGCTGATAGGCTTCAGGCGTTTCTAAGACATTGATGGCCGGGCAAGTTGCTTTCGGGCGTTCCATCCAGTTGTTGTCAAAGAAATCATTGAAGATGTCGGGAACCCAGGTTTGGTTGTTTCGTCTTACAGGTAACATAATCATGTCCTCCTATTATTTTAAATGTTTAACTTCTTTCTTTATGCAGCCCCTTAAGAAGCTGCGTTCGCCGTAAGGAAAGGCAAACCCGGGGCCAAATGTCGAAAATGCGCAAAAGGTAGACAAAACGGCAGTTTTCGCTGCCAAAATGGCAAGTTTTAATGTCAGAATGGCGCTTTTTTGCAAAGTCACATAAAATATCTACCTTTGCGTACCCCAAACGTTACAATGGAAGAATCGGCACTTCACTGGTACGCCGTCAAGGTGTTTTTCAACAAGGTCTTCGATATGGAGTCCGCTCTGACGGCGCAGGGATACGCCACATACCTGGCCGTAGACCGCGTTCTCCTCAAAGGAGAAGCCCACACCCAGGCACGCCGCCACATCGCATTCCTCAAGGCCGATGGCAAAACCGACACCCGTTACATAGAGGAAGGCCCCGCCATCTTCCAGCGCGTTCCCATGGTGTCGTCACTCCTTTTTGTCCATGCCGGCGAAAAAGAGATCACGGCCCTCGACGAGTCCTTCAAGGACGCCACCGGAGGTACAAAAGGATTCATCTACAAGAAACGGGATTCCGAAGGACGGTTCGTGTGCGAAGCCATCCCGGACTGCCAGATGGAAGCCTTCCGCCTCATCACCTCGCAGGGCTCGGAGGGGCTGGAATTCTTTTCGGCCGATGATATCTCCCGCTTTGCGACCGGCTGTAAGGTACGAGTCACGGACGGTCCGTTCAAAGGTGCAGTGGGATACGTGAAACGAATCAAGCGAAACAGACGCCTTCTGGTTGCCATCGAGGGCATCGTCGCAGTGATATCGGCCTATATAGACCCCCGCCTGCTGGAGGCCATGTAAGAGTTGTCGCTTGTAGTCGGAAACCCTGGCCGCACCAGCCCGCCCGGAGAAAACAGGAAAGGTTATTAACAAATAATTGTTGAAAACCGAAAAAAATTGCATATCTTTGCATGGTAGGTTAATATTTATGGAGAATTTCCCTCTCGACAGCGAAAAAGTTTACTTTTCTTCCGATTTACTCACACTGGACTGCGAGGAAGGCCCTGTGACCGCTTCCCTTTCGGAGTGGCTGCACCGGGATCCCGTGCGCATTCACCGCATGATCGTGAAGGAGAAAGTGCTTCAGGTAGACCAGATGGAAGTCTTTGCCCCGCTCGTGTCCAAGCTTCGCCGTGCAGACTACGAGTACTACCGCCGCATCACCGGCCTCAAGATGCTCATCGACTTTCCCGGCTACACCTCGGAAATCGAGGCCCGCATTCCCTACGACACAGACCCCATCGCTTTCTACAAGTGGTGGCGCAAGGGCAAGAACGAGCACCGGGTATACCTCTCCCCCGCCTACCAGTTCAAACTTTTCCAGAAAGTATCCAAGATGGAGCCCAAAGTGATGCTCAAAAAGGACATCGACTTTGTAAAAACCTTCTAGCCCCATGACTATAGAAGAGATTATGGCGGTCCCCACGGTCCTTCCGCAGGAGGACCTGGACAGGGACGTCTGGGACGATGAAAACCGCGTAGCCTACTCGGAAGACGGCAGGTATCTCACGGACGCCGAAAACTTCCCCGAAGAAATCACCGTCCGCGAAGGCTGCGAAATCATATCAGACGACGTCTTCGCCTTCCAGGACTACATGGCCGGCCGAAAAATCGGCGAGGAAATCCCCCTTGAGGAGCGTTCCTCTTACCTGGAGAAGATTCATCTACCCAATTCCGTCACCCACATCGGGGACGCCGCCTTTGCCGAATGCGGGGAACTCATTTCCATCAAGCTGCCCACCGGCCTTCTCAAGATTGGCCAGTCGGCCTTCATGGACTGCTGGCAGCTGGAAAGGATTTCCCTTCCGGCCAAAACCCGTATCATCGGCCCCCAGGCCTTTCAGGGCTGTATCAACATGGTCCAGGTGCGCTTGAACAAGGCGCTGGAAGTCATTGGCGAAGATGCCTTTGACGACTGCGAATCCCTGGAGACCATCCTCATCCCCCGTGGCATGCAGGACCACTTCAAGCGCCTCCTGCCCAAACACCTTCACAAATTACTGGAAGAATTATGACCGGACAACAGTTCAAGGTAGCCCACGAAGGCTTCCTTCTTCAATACCTGTTCGAGATTTTCCCGGGACAGTCCAAGACCGGTGTCAAGAACATGCTTTCCAAAGGCCAGATCCTGGTGAACGGGGAAAGCCGCACCGCCTTTGACCATCCCCTTAAGCCCGGAGACAAAATCACCGTCCTGCCCAAGGGCATCTCCATCGCCCGTTCCGTACGCGAAGACGCCAAAGACACCGTCATCAAAGCCGGCGTCAAAATCCTGTTCGAGGACGAAAACTACATCGTGGTGGACAAGCCCAGCGGCATGCTCACCGTAGCTACCGGCAAGGAAAAGAACACCCTCTACTCCCTCCTCAACGCCTACGTGAAGGTAAACGCCCGCATGCAACGCAAGGAAGACCTCATCGCCGGCGTGCGTCCAGACCGTTCCACGGCCAAAATCTGGATCGTACACCGTATCGACAAAGGAACTTCGGGAGTACTGGTCTTCGCCAAGAACGAGCGTGCCAAGGACGTCCTCCAGAGCAAGTGGAAAGACCAGGTGGTGGAGCGCAAGTACGTTGCCTGGCTGGAAGGCTCCCTGGAAAAAGACCAGGGCATTGTCCAGAGCTGGCTCCTGGAAAACCCCAAGTCGCTCAAGATGAACTCCTACGAGAACGAAGTAAAAGACGGGCAACTCGCCATTACCTACTATAAGGTATTAAGCCGCACCAAGCACTACACGCAGGTGGAATTCCAGCTGGAGACCGGCCGCAAGAACCAAATCCGCGTACATGCCTCCTACGACCTGGGCCACCCCATCGCCGGAGACGAAAAATACGGAGCCGAGACAGACCCCGTGAAGCGCCTGGCCCTTCACGCCAGCACCCTCGTATTCCGCAATCCCTTCTCCGGGAAAATGGTGCGCTGCTCCTCCCCCCTGCCGGAGTGCTTCGCCCGTTTCGAGAAATACTAATCGGCCACCGGACGCACCGCCAGCGCCTCCCGGCCACGCATGGAAGCTACCGCATGCCCGCTTGTCTGCACCCGCAGATAGCGGGCATTGTTGTCTCCGTCCACGTCGGCGCTCCAGAGAGCAGCATGGGCAGCGCCTCCATTGAGCGTAATGAGGCCCGAATAGTTGCCGCCACCCGGATTGGACGTGCGGCGGTTGGTAAACGGAATCACCAGCCCGTCCAGGGAAACGCAGACATCCGGCACATAGCTGGCCGATGAGAAAGGCAGCGCCTCCAGCTGAGCCGCCGACGGCACATGATACCCGGCGGGAGAAGGGTCAAACAATGACTTGGAAGAGCGCCAGAACGTACTGTGCGCCTCGCCGGTCCAGTACCAGGCATGCGACCCGCCCGTGGAGGCACCGAAGTAGTTGGGATGCTGGATGGATTCCCAGACACTCAGCTGCGCCGCAATGCCGCCGGAGCGGATGGCCGAGTTCTGCTCTGTACGGGAAGTGAGGCTGTTGAAGCCGTAAACCGGCACATCGTCCAGTCCCATGCCCGGGATAAAAGGATCCTTGCGTCCGTGCTGGAAGTAGGGATGGGAGGAGAGCGCCATCTGCGTTCCTTCCCCGCCCGCCTTCACCACCTTGATGACACGGGACACCGAAGCATTCCCACGGGAGGCCAGTTTCACGTACACCGTATGCTCCGGATACTGGCTCATCCAGCGCACCTCGCCGATGTTGCGGGGCATGAAGCGCGTCCCGCCAAGAGTAACGTCGCTACTGCCGCCGGGTACGTAATCCGTCACCCAGATGTGCCAGCTCCACATGAGAACGCCCTGGGCATCAAACACGCCGATGACGGCATTCCCCACCATCCGCTCCTGCCGCAAGGGAACCTGGAAGGAAAGGTAGTACGTGGAACTTCCGTTCTGCGGGTCAATTTCCCCTATGACCGAACTGTTGTAACCCGGTACCAGCGCCGGAAGATAGCCGCTGGCATCGGTGCTGACGAGCCCGTCCACGTCTTCCCATAGCACCCGGGCCCAGGCGGGCGTACCGGAAACCACGCCTTGCCACGTACTGGGATTCAGTGTCCAGCCACCCAGACGGGCATCGTACTGGATATAGTTTCCCCTGTAGTCGGAAGCCCCGCCAAAGGCATCGTAATTCCAGCCGCCGTTTTTAATGGCATTTCCCATCACCAGCGGGAAAATGTACAGACCCGGAGCATTCACAATGTAACAATTGGCCGTCTCCACATTGTATCCCAGCGAACCGTTCGGGTTGGCCAGGTTCCAATAATACCGCTCGGGAGCCGCGCGAACCGCATCGTCGCCCTGCAGCCGTACAACCCCTCCTTCATTGTTTTCCAGCGTGGAAATGGTGAGCGAAGAAGCCGTTCCGGGCGTTCCGGACGCGGCATTCTGCGAGACGCTCAGCCAGGAAGGCTGGCCGATGGAATGTGCGCAGGCCGCGTCGGAGAAGAAGCTCACCGTCCAGTCTTCCTGCACATAGTTATAGCCGTCGGTCTTGTAGCTTTCCAGGGAAAGAACGTGCTCGGTGGCGCCAAATGCTACATCCAGTTGCGTCACGGGAATATCCAGCACATAATCCCACACGCGGTCGTCCACGGTGTAGGTAAAGAGCTGCCCGGGCTCCCATCGGCCAGAGAGTTGCGCCTCAACGGCCTTTCCGCCGGCGACAAAACTGAGCGTGACGCCGGACACATCCTGCGGCAGCAGGAGATAGCGGGCCGATGTCTCCCCGGCCGCAACGTCGGCCAGCGGATAGGAGGTGGTGTGCGCCTTCAGCGTCCAGCTCCCGGCGTCGAAGGAGTAGGCCGATGCCTGGTCCTTCACGCCTGTGAGCCGCACCTGTGAGAGCGTCTGTCCCGTGCGGTTGCAAATCTGAAGAGCCGCCAGCGGATGCGAAAACACCAGCGGAACGCGCTGCTTGTTCACCGGCGGCATGGCGTCGGAGCCGGAGACATGCGCGACGAGGATATCGGCCTGCGTGGAAGGGTCCTCCACCGTGAATCCGGAGAGAACCGGCAGGGAATGTTCCCCGGAGACCACCGGGAGGTCGAAGGGGGCAAAGGCGAAAAAGTCCAGAAAGCGCACTTCCCGGGTCCAGCGGAGGCTTCTCACATCGGCATGCCACAGCCCCCGGGCGTCCCGCGTGAGCCGATAGGCCTTCCGGGATGCGTAATCGAAGGAATCATACGCCTCGCTGCCCCAGGGATAGCGGGTCCTCACGCCATCGGCCCAGTCATATCCATAAGCGACAAGGCCGATGCCCGCCTCCCCGTAGGCCTCCGCCACCGCGGCGGCGTCCTCCACGAGCTGCGCCTTGGTGTCCTCCAGGGAAAACACGATTTCCCCTCCCGGGGCATCGTCCCGAAGGGTCTCCCGCACGCAGGAAAGCGGCAGGAGCAATAACACAGCACATATGAGAGTTCTCTGGCGCATACTCTACTCTTTAACCGGACGGACATAGGCCCCCAGTCCGGCATAGGTGGTTCTGAGAGGCGACACCTTCACGTCCCGCGTGTCTACTATATAGAGGGAATAGGCGCCGCCCACCTGGTTGTACATCTCGGCGCTCCAGTAGTAGGTCATTCCGCCCGAGCGGATGAACTGCGCAGGGAAAGCGCCCCGATAATGCCGGTAACCGGCAATGGGGAAATCAATGATATCCGACGACGCGCTAGTCTTGAAGCGGTAACCCCGGAACTCCGGCGTGGTAGCGTCATCGGGATCCAGGTTGAGCGCATCCAGGGACGTGGCTTCGTCGCCCGTTTTCGTGAGTCCGGAAAACGCCATGGCGGGCGGCACATGATATCCGGCCGGAGAAGGGTCGTAAATGGTCTTCACCACGGAATAGTCCTCGCCGGGACTGAATCCATGCCCCAGCGTTCCGTTTTGGGCCGCATTCCAACGGTTGATCCAGTAGACGGAACACCAGTCGCCACCCGCCTTCACCTGCCGGACCATATGAGGGAAGCGGATACTCTCGCCAAGAGTCAGGAGGGAATTTCCGTCCTCTGTCCAGCCGGCCAGCACATAGTCGTGGCCCTGCTGCTGCAGATACTGCGGAAGCAGGGTAAGGAGGCCGGAAATGTCGTCGTAATCTTCTTTGCCGAAACCCGGAATAATGGGGTCTTTGCGTCCCCACTGGTAGGTAGGGGCACGTCCCAGGTAGGTATGGTTCACGGGGCCGCCGGCCTTGCGCACGGCAAAGGTGCCAAGCTCTACGCCGGTTTCGGTCTCCAGCTGCACGTAGAGGGTGCTCTCGAGCGCCACATCGGTCGAGCTCAGTTCCGTCCAGCCCAGGTTCAGGGGCATGAAGGTATAATTCTTTCCGCTGTGGCCGGCAACGTTCAGGTCTCCCCGGCCGGGTACATAGTCTGTAATCCAGATATGCCAGCTCCACATGATGCGGTACACCAGCGAACTGGTGCTGCCGTCCCACACAATATCCATGGCGGCAAACACCACGTTCCCCTGGTCAATGTTTTCCGGGGCGACGTAGAACTTGATCCACCACACGTCGTTCTCCTCGTAAAGGTTCAGGGAGCTGACGGGATCCTGGCGGTCGGCCCACAGGACGGCAGCCAGCATGGGATTCTGCAGCACGGGATTGGAAATCTCGCGGTCCAGGTAGTCCAGGAAGGTTGCCAGCGTTCTCTCGGGGTAGGGACGGTTCCCGTAGTAGTTATAGGCCTGCGTATTGTAGCCGCCCCACTTGATGCCGTTACCCATCACCAGCGGGAATTTGTACCAGCCGGGGCCGTTAACAATATAGCAGTTGGCCGATTCGCGGATGTAGCTGCCGGCCGCGTAGCTTCCGTCCTCGTAGCGGTCCGACAAGTTCAGCGGCCACTCCGACGACCCGGCGGAAGCCCGGCTCCGGAGCGTTTCCCGGATGGCATCTGCATTAGCGTCTGTATGGTGGACGGGGGCATCCAGGCTGGTAATAGCCACCGGGCTGGAGATGCCGCCCGCTCCCCCGAAATCCTGCAGCCAGCCATAGTAGCCGTCAGCGAGCGCCACACTCTCTGTCAGGTCGGAGTCGGAGTACACGGCCTTGATGCGCCAGGGGACATCGGCCACCGTTCCTTCTGCGTTTTCCCGGTAGCTGGTAATCTGGAAGACATCTTCGGCGGTTCCTGCCGTGGTACTCACCTCCACAAGCGGGACTTCCTTTCCACCGGCCGTGGTGACGGAGCCGGTCGCGGGGATCAGTTCCACATGGTAGGTGTACTCGTCCTGCGCAATCAGGTAAGTGACCAGCGTGCCGGGATGCCAGGTGGTTCCGGCAATGAGGTCTGTGAGCGAAAGCGGCTCCGGCTCCTGGCCGCGGTAGCTCAACATAAGGGTGATGGAGGCATCTTCCGGCAGGGTCTGCGGCATCAGTAGCAGCATCTCGTCCGGGGCATCGAGCGTATAGGAAACGCGGGTGCGCTGGTTTTCCCACTCGCCGGAGAAGATGTTGTAGTCTCCCTGGCTCAAGATGCCGGAGAGCTCGATCTGGCTCAGCGTATACCCCTCCTCCGGCTCAAAGCGGACGCCGGTGAAGGCGTGGTGGAAGTTCAGATTCAGGGGTCCGCCCTGGGCGCGCGGGTTGTCGTCCAGCGCGCCGGAAGCCGCTACCAGCATGTCTTCTTCCGAGCTGGCGGTGATACCGGTGAGCCGGTTTCCCTCCCGATGGGAGAGAAGGGAATGAGGCCAGAAGGCATAGAAGCTCACATAGCGGGCATCGGCTGCCTGCCCCCCGCCGTGACCGGTTCCCGGCCAGTACAGCGGGCCGGTCCAGACGCCTCCGCTTTCCGCCATCTGCGCAGCGGCATACAGGGTCTTTTTCCCGTCAGGGGTGGCATGGGTATAGGCCAGGGCCTCGAAACTGCCGCTGAGGCGGGTCACGGGAGTGGCCTTTGTATCTCCTTCAAACGGGCTGGCGCTGGCCTGGAAGCGCACCTGCATGCCCACTCCGGCATCCTGCTCTTTCATGCAGGACGCCATGAGGAGGAGCGCCAGCAGTATGAAGGTCCGTTTTCTCATTGGCGGGTTACGATAAAGTCTCCGGTGCCACCGGTATAGTCTCCTCCGGCAGAGGGGGCGCCCGCAAAGGGATAGACGCCCACTTCAAACACGCTGTCCGGCCCCACTTCCGTGAGACCCGCCACCGAAACGCTCACAGTCACGTTTTCGCGGATGTCGAGCGTGTAAGTATACATCTTACCGGGTTCCCAGTTTACCGTCATTGGGTTGGCCGATATTTCCCGCACATCGGCCTCACCCTGTACGGCGTAGGACGCCCTGAGCCAGGCCGCGCCGTTGGTCTGGGGCAACAGCAGAAGGATGCCGGCGTCTCCGGAGAAAAGATCCAGGTCTTCATCGGAGCGGGTATAGGGGAAAGAGCCTTCCAGGGTATAGGACGCGCTGCCCGAATAGTCCTCCCAGACGCTTCCGCGGGCCAGGGAACGGGAGGCGGCATTGTACAGGCCTCCTATCTCCAGGCCGCTCAGAAGGCCCGAGCGGGACCCGGCCTTGATGGCGAACCGCACCACGCAGAGCGCGTGGGAGAAGTCCACTGCGAGGGACGGGCGTTCGCCTCCGTCCATCGTACCGGTATCGGCCACAAGGAGGTCTACCTGGCGGCCGGGGTCATCGGCCACGGAAAAGCGCAGGAGCGGCGCGCCCACACTTCCCCGGTCCGATATGCGGGCCGCATCGTAGGGCGCGTAGCAGAAAAAGCGCAGGTTACGGCCGCTTCCCGGCCAGTAGTAGGCGTCGTCGGGAATCCAGAACGTTCCCATGAAGCGGAAGGGTACATTGTGGAAAAAGTTGGGCGTGAGGGCGTCGGTCCATTCGCCTTCGTAGAGGAAGGCCGATGCCCCTATCTCCACCGCGCCCAGCGAAGGGCCCCGGAGGAGGGTCGCACGGGTGAGGCCCTCCCATTCGGCCCGGGCATCCAGTGCAATGGTGCTCCGCTCCGGATGCCCTTTCAGGCACCCGGAGAGAAGGGCGGCCGCTACCAGGAGCAGGCCTTCGGTCACTGCACGGAACCGTCTCATTATCGGAGGGTTTCGCCGTTCTCTACCTCTACCCAGTCGTCTACGTCCACAACCAGTTTGATGGGATGGGAGAGGACCTCCTTACCATCGGAGATGCGGTTACCGGCATTACCGGTGTTGATGATGAAGGTAAGGGTGAATGTGTATTTCTTACCGGCTTCCAGGACAGAACCGGCCGGGATGGGAACGGCCGTCCAGGCATAGTCACCTTCCTTGTCCGCTGCGGGAGTGGTGTCCGAGGGATAGACCATGACGGAGCCCTGCATCAGTTTCACAAGAAGAGCCATATACATCTGCTCTCCGGCGCCGCCTTCGCTGAGATCCCATTCCGTGACGTTCTCCTGGGGCACCATCATCCAGTTGCCGCCGGCGTCCATGACAGACTTCTTCTGGCCATTGGTGATGACGATGGGGGTTTCGTGTACGATGGAATACGTGTGGATGTTCTTGTCTCCTTCGGCCGTTTTCACGTTGCCTTCCCACAGGGTGGTAAGGAGGTTGGTCTCGGAAACGACGTCTGCAGTGGTAGAGCTGGGCATGTGAAGGGTACCGCTCTTGACTGCGTTGCCCACCTTGACGGCCTTCACGATAACGTTGTTATTGGCCAGCGTGGAACCGTTGTTCACCACAATCTCTACCTGGGAAAGCGCGTGGCGGAAGTTCATGTTCACGCCGGCGCTGCCGTTGTCTTCCTTGTTACCGGTATTGTATGCCAGCGAGAGGTCTTTCTGGTCGGCAGCGTTCTCGGCCGTAGAGAAGGTGATGGAGTACTTGTTGTCTGCATCGGCAACGACGTTCTTCGGATACCAGGCATAGAAGTGCAGGGTTTTGTCGTTCCAGAAGTAGGGGGTGTAGTAGCCATCCTCCTTGTACTGGTCGGTACCCATGTCCATCTCAAAGTACTTGGTGGAATTGGCATCGATGACGGGGCCCTCGAAGACCACCAGGTGGAAGCCTTCGGTCTTGAGCGCATCCGTGGAGAGGCCGACAGCCTTGGTAGCGGTGTTCACCGAAGTGCGGAGGTTAATTTTTCCGTCCTGGCGCTGGTCCAGGATTTCGGTGGTGTGGCAGGCGGTGAGGCCCACGAGAAGGGCCATAGCCAGCATGGAGATTGTTTTGTTGTTCATGATAATTAATTGAGTGTTAATACTACTTGTTATTGCATGATTAAATCTATCTTTTCGGTCAACCATTCATCCACCTCGGTAGAGGCGGTGGGATCCCCGTCAAAGGGGTCGGGGAAGGAAACGCCCTCCAGGACCACATCGATCGTTCCGGATTCCGGAGAAGACCCGTGCACCTGGTCGGTTACATCCAGGTGCGTATAATACTTCCGGCCGTCAACGAGGATGGCATACACCGTGAGCCAGTGCGGATGCGCGTCATGGGGGCAGTGGCCGAACAGGGTGCAGCTTCCTTCCAGGGATTCACCGTCCACTACGCTTCCGCTGAAGGGAATGGTCACATCCTCCTTGCCCAGGGTACGGGTGAAAGGGAAAAAGGACGCGCTCACGGAAGAGAGTGCAAAAGACACCTCGCTCACATAGGCAATGTTTTCCACGTTTTTCACCTGGACGAAGAGCCGCAGATACGCATCCTCGACGGGGATGGTCCATTGTAGGGGGGCTGTCATGGACACTTCCAGGTTTTCGCCGCTGCCGGTCCAGAAAGGCCCGGGTTCCAGCACGGAACGTTCTTCGTCCATGGACTCCGGACGGGGTGCCCTTGTGCTCATTCCCATGCTGGAGAGAAGCGGCTGGGGACGCGTGTAGGCTTCCAGGGTTGCGGGTGTAGCCTGCCCCCGGAGGAGGATGGCGTCGTTTTCGTGGTTCCACGCAACGGCCGTATAGCGGCCGAAGGGAAGGCGGATACGGCCGCCGGAATGGCCGGACAGTTCATAGTAAAGTGGCGCGTTCCCGTTTTCGGGATACAGGTACAGGCTCATGGACTGTGTTTCCTCTTCCCCGGCCTTCGTAAGGGCACCGCTCCAGTCAAATGTCACTTCGACGGAGGCAAAGCTGGAGCCCCCCATCCAGAGCTCCTTGTGACGGCATCCGGTGAGGACGAGAAGGATTCCTATGAGCCAAAAGTGTTTCATAGGTGCCAGTATAAGGTTACGCCAAGACGGGTAGGGCCCCAGTAGCTGCGACGGGCCGTAGTTTGCCACACATACTGGCCACCCAGATACTCGTAAGTGTAGTACTTGCCGCCAAAATAGCCAAGGCCAATACTCAGGTCCAGGTCCAGCCTTTGGGTGAGCCGGAAGGTATAGCCATACTCTGCCCCTATGCCCCAGTTGGCTCTGTCAAACAGATTGCCGCCCGGCTCTCCGCCTATATAGCCCGTGTGCCCCTTCAGCTGCACGTCATACGTGAGCATCTGGCCATAGAGACCGGCGTGATGACCCAGGTGCCGGTCCGAGAAATACCACCGCACAGTGAGTTCGGGGCCATAGATGCGCCAACTGTAGCCAGCCCCTCCCCACCAGCTGCCGTTCCAGGCTGCACTTACGGCCCAGCCCTGGGGAAGCCCCACCTGCACACCCACATTGGGCACCAGGGCGGCGTCATACGCAAGGTTAGTATATAGGCTAACGGAAGGAGATGGCTGCTTTGACTGCGCTACCGCACACATTTCCATCCCTGTCAAACAAAGACAAAGAAGGAAGATCACAGATGCAAGTGCGGTCTTTTTCATAGCAGTTTAGGGTATAAAATCGTGCTAAATTAGTGTATTTCCGACAAATATGCAAATACGCCAGCACGCGGAGATGCACAAAAACGCCCCAAAGTGCGCATCTAGAAATGCTCGAGCACGCGGAGATGTGCAAAAACGCCAAAAATGCGCATCTAGAAATGCTCAAGCACGCCGCTGCCGGCTCATCACTATTGCCATATCAAAAAAAATGTCTACCTTTGTGCTGGGAAAGTCTTACACGACCAGCTCCCTCCGAACTCCCCCAGGGCAGGAATGCAGCAAGGGTAGGTGGTTGTAGCGGTGCGATGTAATCAGCTTTCCCTTTTTTGTTATGATAGCTGTTTATACCATCACTTCCGGCCTGCACGACGAGCAGTCTGTGGCAAGGCTCAGCGACCAGTTCCTTCAGGGCGTATTCCCGGAGGGAGGCTACGAGTTCAAGGGGGCCGATTTCTCCGACTTTGGCTCACACGAGCTGGACCTCATCTATGTACGTACCGGCGGGGCCGAGGGCATCTTCAAAGGCCTCCTGCCCGAGATGCTTTCAAGGGGCATAGAGCGCTATTACCTGCTCACGTCCGGGAAGTCCAACTCGCTGGCTGCATCGCTGGAAATCCTTTCTTACCTGCGCCAGCAGGGCCTGAAGGGAGAGGTGCTGCACGGCAGTCCGGAGTACCTTCAGGAGCGGGTGCATACGCTGGAGACAGTAGCATCGGCCCGTAAAAAATTGAAGGGGACGCGCATCGGCGTCATCGGCCAGCCCTCCGACTGGCTCATCGCCAGCCATGCAGACCCTATGGCCGTGACGGACAAGCTGGGCGCCCGCCTGGTGGAGATTTCCATGGAGGAACTGCTGCAGGAAATTGCCAAAGCGCCCGCTGAGGACGCGCCATCAGGTGAGCCGATGGCCGATAATGTGCGCCGATCGTACCCTGGCGCCACGCAAGTTTACCATGCGCTCGAAAAACTGGTGGCGCGCTATGAGCTGGGTGCTTTCACCCTTCGGTGCTTCGACCTTCTCACGGCCGTGGGCAACACCGGCTGCCTGGCACTGGCGTCCTTCAATGCCGATGGCATTCCGGCCTCCTGCGAAGGAGACGTGCCTGCCCTTCTGTCCATGATGATTGCGCAGGCGCTAACAGGCGTGACGGGCTTCCAGGCCAATCCTTCCCGCATAGATGTGGAAACCGGGGAGATGCTATTCGCCCACTGCACCGTACCTTTCAATATGGTAACGTCCTGGCAGTACGATACGCATTTTGAAAGTGGAATTGGCGTGGGTATCCATGGGAATCTGCCCGAGGGGCCCGTTACCGTGTTCAAGGTAGATGGTAAGTTAAACCGCCACTTTGCCGCCGAGGGCGAACTTCTTTACAATCAGTACGAAGACAACCTGTGCCGCACGCAGGTGGTACTGCAACTGCAGCCCGAGGATGCACGGTACTTCCTTACGAATCCCATCGGCAATCACCACATTATCCTGCCCGGCCACTGCAAGGCCCTTCTGGAGGAGCTGCTATGAGCAAGCTGGAAGAACTCTTCGCCCAGCATGGAGTAAAAGTGACGGCCAACCGCCTGCTCATTGCCCAGGCCCTGGAGGAAGCCGGCCGGCCGCTGTCCATGACAGAACTGGAAGACCGCCTGGAGACCATCGACAAAAGCAATGTGTTCCGCGCCCTGACTGCTTTCCGGGAGGCACACCTGGTCCATGCCCTGGAAGACGCAGGAGAAGGTGTGCGCTACGAACTGTGCCTGAGTCATCACGACGACGAGGACGATGACGTCCACGTACACTTCTACTGCATCAAATGCCACCGAACCTTTTGCCTGCATGAAGTCCCGGTCCCGCCTGTCACCGTTCCGGAAGAGTATGTCCCGGAGAGTGTGAGCTACCTGGTAAAAGGCATCTGCCCTGCGTGCGTGAAGTAAAATCCCACATAATTTGTTTTGAAATTCCCGCAAAAAGCCATACCTTTGTACAAACAGAATCGTCATGAGAAAAACCGTCCATAAGCGCCTCTTTTTCACTTGACAGTTATTATTATCTATAGGCAGCCATTTATGGTTGTCTTTTTTTTAATGTTATGGTAGTTGACTTACCCGCTTTCTGCGACTTGCACGTACATTTCCGCGAGCCGGGCCAAACCTGGAAGGAGACCATCCGAACCGGATCCCTGGCAGCGGCAAGGGGCGGTTACACCCTCGTTTGCGCCATGCCCAACCTGGATCCCGTGCCGGACACCCTCGAACACTTGGCCATTGAACAGGCTGCCATCGATCGGGACGCGGTCATCGGCGTACTCCCCTACGCTTCCATCACCCGGGAGCGAAAGGGCCTGGAACTGGTAGACTTCCGTGCCCTCAAGGGCCACTGCGTAGCGTTTTCCGACGACGGCAGCGGTGTCCAGAGCCGGGAAATGATGCGAAAGGCCATGGAAGCCGCCGCCCGTGAAGGCGTCATCCTGGCCGCGCACTGCGAAGACAATTCCCTCCCCGGAGAAGATCCCCGCAGCGAGTGGGGCCCCATTGAGCGGGACCTGGAGCTGTGCGCCCAGACCGGCTGCCGCTATCACGTATGCCACATCTCCTCCCGCAAGAGCCTCAGCCTCATCCGGGAGGCCAAGGCTGCCGGAGTAAAAGTCACCTGCGAGACAGCCCCCCACTACCTTACGCTGTGCCTCGACGACATCGAGGACCACGGCCGGTTCAAGATGAACCCGCCCATCCGCACCGCCGAAGACCGCGAAGCCCTCATCGAAGGCCTCCTGGACGGAACCATCGACGCCATCGCCACCGACCACGCACCCCACTCGGCCGAGGAAAAAAGTAAAGGCTTCGCAGGCAGCGCCAACGGAATCGTCGGCCTCGAAACCGCCTTCCCGGTGCTCTACACGCGCCTTGTCAAAACCGGCCGCGTGCCGCTCGAAAGACTCGTAGAAGCCCTCTCAGAAGCGCCCCGCCGCATCTTCGGCCTGCCGGAAGCCCCGAAGGACCGCGTTATAATAGACCTGGACACGCCCTTTGTCATTGACAGCACCCGCTTTGCCTCCATGGGTCACTCCACGCCCTTCGACGGGTGGGAAGTGTACGGCAAAGTGCTCAAAACCGTCAAAGACGGGAAAATCGTGTACAATGGATAAAAAGACTTATATCATCGCCCAAAACCAGCTCATCGCTGCAGACACCTACCGGCTGGTGCTCTCCGGAGACGGCTGCATAAAGGGAGAGTTCGTCCATCTGGACATTCCCGGCTACTACCTGCGCCGGCCCTTTTCCATCTGCGACGCATCTGAAACCAGCATCACCATCCTCTATAAAACCGTAGGCGAAGGCACCCGCAAGCTCTCCAAGCTGGCAGAAGGCACGGAGGTGAGCGTACTCACCGGCCTCGGAAGAGGATTCAATCCCGACGCCTGCCAGGCCAAAGCCCTTCTTGTAGCCGGAGGCCTTGGTGCAGCTCCGCTTTACTACCTGGCCAGGGAGCTCAAGGCGCAGGGCAAGGAAGTCACCGCCATCCTGGGCTTCAACAAGAAAGACGAAATCGTACTGCAGAAGGAATACGAAGTCCTCTGTGACCACGTCGCCATTGCCACCCTGGACGGCTCCGTGGGCACCAAAGGCTTTGTCACCGACGCCATCAGCGCCCTCAAACCGCCGTACGATTTCTTCTACACCTGCGGTCCCATGGTTATGATGAAGGCCGTATGCAGCGCCCTTGAAGGCCCGGGAGAAGCCTCCCTCGAAGAGCGCATGGGCTGCGGCGCCGGCTTCTGCTACGGCTGCAGCATCGAAACCCCCAAGGGCCCCCGCCGCGTCTGCATGGACGGCCCCGTATTCAGCAAGGAGGACATCCAATGGTAAAAGACCTCTCCATCAATCTTGGCGGGCTGCACCTTAAGAACCCCGTCATTCCGGCCAGCGGCACCTTCGGCTTTGGCCTGGAACTGGCCCCCGACATGGACCTCAACGTGCTGGGCGGCATCTCCCTCAAGGGGACCACCCGCGAAGCCCGTTACGGCAACCCCACGCCCCGCATCGCCGAGTGCCGCAGCGGCATGATCAACTCCGTGGGCCTGCAGAACCCCGGCATCGACGTCCTCGTGAACGAAAAAGTCCCCGCCCTTCGCAAAATCTATAACGGCTGCATCGTTGCCAACATCAGCGGTTTCTCCGTGGACGAGTACCGCGAGTGCTGCGAGAAGGCCGACGCCAGCGAAGGCATCGATCTCATCGAAGTCAACGTCTCCTGCCCCAATGTGCACGGAGGCGGCCTGGCGTTCGGGACATCGGCCCATGCCGCCGCCGAAGTGACCGCTGCGGTAAAGGCCGTCGCCACGCACAAGCCCGTCTTCATCAAGCTCAGCCCCAACGTCACCGACATCGTGGAAATCGCCCGCGCATGCGAGGATGCCGGGGCCGATGGTCTCACGCTGGTGAACACCTTCCTCGGGATGCGCATCGACATCGCCCGCCGCAGGCCCGTCCTCGCAAACACGATGGGCGGATTCTCCGGCGCAGCCGTCTTCCCCATCGCCCTCCGCATGGTCTATCAGGTCTCCCACGCCTGCCGCATTCCCGTGATGGGCTGCGGCGGAGTGACATCGGCCCGCGACGTCGTGGAAATGATGATGGCCGGTGCCACCGCCGTCCAGGTGGGCGCAGAGAACCTCCGCAACCCCTTCGCCTGCCCCGAAATCATCGAGGCGCTTCCCTCCCTCATGGAGGAACTCCGCATTGAAAACCTCAAAGACATTATAGGAACCGTATGAAAAAAGACGTCATCATAGCCTGTGACTTCCCCGACCGGGAAAGCACCCTCGCTTTCCTGGACCGCTTCCAGGGTAGCCGCAAACCCTTCGTGAAGATTGGCATGGAGCTGTTTTACGGCGCCGGCCCCGACATCGTGCGCGAGATCAAGGCCCGCGGCCACCGCATCTTCCTGGACCTCAAGCTGCACGACATCCCCAACACCGTCCGCAAAGCCATGAAAGTGCTCAGCGCGCTGGACGTGGACATGGTGAACGTCCACGCCGCCGGCACGGTGGCCATGATGAAGGCCGCCCTCGAAGGACTCACCCGGGCCGATGGCACCCGCCCCTTACTCATCGCCGTGACGCAGCTGACGTCCACCTCCGAGGAGACCATGCAGAAGGAACTGCTCATCGGAGCGGGCATCGGTGAGACCATCGTCCGCTATGCGCAGAACGCGCGTGAAGCGGGCCTCGACGGCGTCGTCTGCTCTCCGCTGGAAGCCGCCATGGTGAAGCAGGCCTGCGGCGAAGCCTTCCTCACCGTCACCCCGGGCATTCGCTTTGCCGATGCTGCGGCCGATGACCAGGTGCGCATCACCACCCCCGCCCGCGCCCGGGAAATCGGCTCGGACTACATTGTGGTTGGCCGCCCCATCACCGCCGCAGAAGACCCTGTGGCCGCCTACGAGCGTTGTATGAAAGAATTTGCAGAATAAGAATATGGAACGAACCATTGCCAAAGAGCTCCTTTCCATCGGCGCGGTATTCCTGCGCCCCGAGCAGCCGTTTACCTGGGCCAGCGGCATCAAAAGCCCTATTTACTGTGACAACCGCCTCACGCTCTCCGCTCCCTCCGTGCGAGAGAAGGTAGAAGCCGGTCTGGCCTCCCTGGTAAAGCAGTACTACCCTGATTGCGAGATGCTTATGGGCACCTCCACGGCCGGCATCGCCCACGCCGCCATTACCGCTACCATCCTGGGCCTTCCCATGGGTTACGTTCGCGGTGAAGCCAAGACCCACGGCCGCACCAACCGCATCGAGGGCAAGATGGAGCCCGGCACCAAAGTAGTGGTCATCGAAGACCTCATCTCCACGGGCGGCAGCGCCATCGAGGTGGTGGAGGCCCTCCGGGAAGCCGGGGCCTGTGTCCTTGGCATCGTGAGCATTTTCACCTACGGCATGAAAAAGGGTCTGGAGCGCATTGCCGCCGCCGGAACGGAGAACCACTCCCTTTGCAACCTGGACGTACTTGTAGAAGTAGCCGCAGAGGAAAACTACATTGCCCCGGAGTGGAAAGAGCGCATCCTTGCCTTCCGCAACAATCCCTCAGACGAAACCTGGATTAACCAATAGCACTTTGATATGAAGCACCTTATCGACCCGATGGACCTCTCCAAGGAGGAGCTGGACCAGATCATCACCCTGGCTCAGGATATCATCGAACATCGCGAAAAGTATCAGGACTCCCAGCGTTACCGCAAACTGGCCACGCTTTTCTATGAGCCCAGCACCCGCACCCGCCTTAGCTTTACGTCGGCCATGATGGAACTGGGCGGCAACGTCCTGGGCTTCTCCGACGCCAAGAGCAGCTCCGTGAGCAAGGGAGAGACCGTGCAGGACACCGTCCGTGTGGTAGGCTGTTTTGCCGATGTCATTGCCATGCGCCATCACATCGAGGGCGCCCAGCTCTACGCCTCCGAAGTGTCGCGCGTGCCCATCATCAATGCCGGTGACGGCTCCCACAGCCATCCCACCCAGACGCTGACGGACCTTCTTACCATTAAGAGGGAGCTGGGCCACATTGACGGCATCACCATCGGCTTCTGCGGAGACCTCAAGTTTGGCCGCACCGTGCACTCCCTCATCAAGGCCCTGTCCCGCTTCAAGGACATCAAGGTCATCCTCATCGCTCCCGACGAGCTCAAGCTTCCGGACTACATCAAGCAGGATGTGTGTGACAAGCTGGGCATCCAGTACAAGGAAGTGAGCACCATGGAAGAGGTGATGCCGGAGCTGGACGTGCTCTACATGACGCGCGTACAGCAGGAGCGTTTCCTGGACCTGGAAGAGTTCGACCGCGTGAAAGACAGCTTCGTGTTGGACTGCGCCAAGATGGCCCTGGCCAAGAAAGAGATGGCCGTCCTGCACCCGCTGCCCCGTGTGAACGAGATTCTTACGGAGGTAGATGCAGACCCCCGCGCCGCTTACTTCCGCCAGGTAGAGAACGGCAAGTTTGTCCGCATGGCCCTCATCACCAAGCTGCTGGAGTGGAAAGACGACCCTGCACACGACATGCCTGCCTCCGAAGAGCCCGTCTACGACGCCACGCTCCGCTGCACCAATGCCAAGTGCATCTGCAACAACGAGCACGCTCCGCACAAGTTCCGCCGCAGCGATAACGGCACGCTCCGGTGCTGGTACTGCGACGCGAAGATCAAGTAGGAGCGGCGGAGACACCACAAACGGCCACAAAACGGCTCAGTAACGGCCCAAGAACGGCCCAAGCACGGTCCCAGAACGGTTCCAGCACCGCTGGATGCGCGTTTTGGGGCCTTTTTGCACATCTCCGCGTGCTGGAGCATTTCTGGATGCGCATTTTGCCGTGTTTTTGCACATCTTCGCGTGCTGGAGCATTTCTGGATGCGCATTTTGTCGTGTTTTTGCGCATCTCCGC
>CAMODD010000034.1:0-19308 GCA_946611215.1 uncultured Bacteroidales bacterium
GCCGGTGGCGGCGTCGTAGTTGGTGAAGAACGGAACGCGTACGTCGGTGCCGTCCACATAGGGCAGGGAACCGCTGATGCCCACGATGCCGCCCCATGTGCGGGTGCCGATCACCGTGCCCAGTTTGTTGGCCTTGAAGCTCCAGGGGAAGAGGTCTCCGTCGGAGGCCGAGTACTTGTTGATGAGGAGCACCTTGGGACCGGTGTGCGTCCCTTCCGGGATGGTCCCCACATGCGAGGAGCCCCGGCGCATGGTCATGCGGTACACCTTGCGCTGCAGCCGCTCGATGATCATCGGCGAAATGTTTCCACCGCCGTTGGCACGGTCGTCGATGATGAGCGCCTCCTTGTCCAGCTGGGGATAGTAGTAGCGGGCCCATTCGTTGAGGCCTTCGGGACCCATGTCGGGGATGTAGATGTAGCCCACGCGGCCGCCGGAGAGCTTCTCCACCGTGCGGATGTTCTTCTGCACCCATGCATAGTGCTGCAGCGGTCCTTCATCGGCAATGGGCTTCACCACAATCTTGCGGCCGCCCACGGTGAGCTCCGTGAGGACGTCGGCCTTGCCGATGAGCAGCTTGTAGAGGTTGTCCACATCGGCCAGGGAAACCCCGTCGATGGCGGTGACAACGTCTCCCTCCTTCACGCCCAGGCCGGGCTCGGTGAGCGGGGAACGGAGCTCGGGCCGATACGTGGCGCCCTCCAGGATCCGGTCAATGCGGAAGCCGCCCTCCACCTTGGAGAACTCGGCGCCCAGAAGGCCCATGTCCACTTTCTCGGGCTTGGGATACTCGCCGGGCGACACATAGCAGTGGCCGCTGGCCACCTCGCCAATCATCTCGCCGATGATGTAGTTCACATCCAGCCGCGTCTTGGCGTAGGGGATGAGCACTTCGTATTTTGCCTTGACGGCCTTCCAGTCGCGGCCGTGCATGTTCTCGAGGTAATATCCGTCGCGGAAGGCACGCCACACTTCGTCGTAGAGCTGGGCCCATTCCCCGGAGTAGTCGATGGTGGTAGCCATGTGGGCCAGGTCTGCCTTGTCGCTGAGGCTGGCTTTAGGGCCGATGGGAGCGACGAACAGGTCATTCCCCTTGTACCAGACAGCCGTCTTGGTGCCGGTGACAGGGTACATGGAGGCGTCGGAGCAGTCGCTGTCCTCGCCGGTGGCGAAGTCAAACACGCGGGTGCCGCCGCGGCCCACATGCCAGAGTTTGCCGTCATTGCAGTAGAAGCTGTATCCCTTTACGCCGGGAATCTTGATGATGCGTTCGCCGATGCCATCGGGATCCACGGAGGATACCTTCGGGGCCGGCTTCGGGGAGGCCTTCTTCTTGCCGGAGGGTTTCACGGCGGGTGCCGTTTCTTCCTCCAGTTTCACCACCTTGTCGGAGGCGATGAGCGGGGAAGGCGTGTCTTTTTTCAGAAGGGCCAGGTAGGTTCCCCGCATGTCCTGATAGGCGTAGTTCCACTCAATGCGGCTGTAAACGGGGGACAGGTCCCGGTCGCTGGAGAAGATGAGGTATTCGCCGTCGGCGCTGAACACGGGGCTGTCGCTGTTGTACCAGCGGTCTGTCACGGGATACTCTGTGCCGGTTGCCAGGTTTCGCAGATACACAATGTCAAATTCGTTGGCGGCCATGCGGGTGTAGGTGATCCACTCGCTGTCCGGGGAGATTTCCACATCGAAGAACTCTCCGTCCGGGTTCTGCATAATCACTTTCGTGGCGCCGCTCACGGGATCCACTTCCACGAAGCGGTTCTTGCGGTCCGTATAGTAGATGTGTTTGCTGTCGGGGGCCCACTGGATGCCGCGGATATAGGTATCGGCCCCGCTGGTGAGCTGCTTTACGCTGCCGTCCTTTACATTATAGAGGTAGATCTCGGTCTCGCCGGTGGCGTCTCCGATCCAGGCAATCCACTGGCCGTTTGGACTCCACTCGGCGTCGCGGTCATTGGAGCCGGAGCTGCGGGTAAGGTTCCGGGTGACGCCCTTTCCGACGGGCACGTCAAAGACCTCGCCGCGGGCGGTGACGGCCATGCGGGAGCCGTCGGGAGCGGCGCTGAAGCTGGTGATGTCGTCGGAGGAGAGGCTGCGGCGGACTGTTCGGCCGTAGATGTCATCGGCCCCGATATAGACGGGAATCTTGCTGCAGACGCCCGTGGCGGGCTCCAGCCGATAGAGCCAGCCGCCATTTTCGAAGACGATGGTGCGGCCGTCGGTGGAGGGGAACTTGACGTCGTACTCGGTGAAATTCGTGACCTTTCGGGTGACGCCGGTCTCCGTATTGTAGGCGAACAGGTTCATGATCATATCGCGGTCGGAGGCATAGAAGATTTCCTTGCCTACCCACATGGGGAAGACGTCCTGGGCGTCATTGTTCGAGACATTCTCAACCTTTCCGGCCTTGGCGTCGTAAATCCAGATGTCGTCGGCCATTCCGCCGCGGTAGTATTTCCAAGTACGGAACTCGCGCATCACGCGGTTGTAGGCGAGGAGGCTTCCGTCGGGGGAGTAGGAGCAGAAGCCGCCTTCCGGCAGGGGGATGCGGACGGGCATGCCGCCATCGGCCGATATGGTCCAGAGAAGGCCGCTGAAGCCGTCCTCGGTGCGGTTGCGGTACACGATGCCGCTGCCGTCGGGCTTCCAGGCCATGACCATGTTGTTGGGGCCCATGCGGTCTCCCATGTCGTCACGCGGATTGGTGGCGGTGTAGGTGAGGCGCACGGGCTCGCCGCCGGTGGCGGGGATGCGGTACACCTCGCGGTTGCCGTCGTACTCGGCGGTGAAGGCGATGGTCTTGCCGTCGGGGGAATAGTGGGCAAAACCTTCAAAACCAATGTGGGAAGTGAGCCGATGAGCCTCGCCGCCCGTTACGGGCACGGTCCAAAGGTCTCCGGCGTAGGAGAAGACTACGTCCTTGCCATTGGTGGCAGGGAAGCGCAGGAGGCGCACTTCCTCACGGGCAGACGTAGCCGATGCACCGCCGGCCGTAAGGGCCAGCAGCACAGTTGCAAGAAGGATTCGTTTCATATTAACTGTTTAAGAATGTATCTACCAGATTCTCGGCCTCGCGGTAGGCGGTGGTGAGGTCGTCGTTGACAAGGACTTTGTCAAACTTGGGGGCGTAGGTCATTTCCTCGGCGGCCTTGGCTACGCGCGTTTCGATGGCTTCCATGGAGTCGGTGGCCCGGCCGATGAGCCGTTTGCGGAGCTCTTCCACCGAAGGGGCCTGGATGAAGACGGAAAGGGCGGCGTCTCCGAAGTACTTCTTGAGCGACACGCCTCCCTTGACGTCTACGTCGAAGATGATGACGTGGCCTTTGGCCCAGATGCGGTTGACTTCGCTCTTGAGGGTGCCGTAGAAGCGGTCCGGGTACACTTCCTCATATTCTACGAATTTGTCTGCGGCGACCAGGGCGCGGAAGACATCGGCCGGGTAGAAGAGATATTCCACACCATCCTGCTCGGCGCCGCGCGGCGGGCGCGAGGTGGCGCTGACGGAGAACTCAATCTCCGGGTGGAGGGACAGGATATGATTGACGATGGTGCTTTTACCGGAACCGGACGGGGCCGAGAATATGAGAACTTTTCCAGACATAGTCTACAAATGTACGAAATATTCCTACATGAACCAATAGCTCATGTCTTTTCCGGCCGCCATCCCTTCGCGGATGCGAGTGGAGGAAATGGTGACGAGGGGGGCTCTCAGAAGGCCGATGCGGAAGGTGGGGTCTTCCCTGAGGAGGCGGGCCTTGTCATGGCCGCGGTGGTAGCCTTTTCGGGGAAAGACCGCAACGCCGTAGTCTTTGAGAATGCGGTCATAGTCTTTCCAGCGCTGGAAGGCAGCCAGATTATCGGCCCCGATGACAAGCGTGAACTCATTCTGCGGCTCTTTTTCGCGGAGGGTGTCCAGCGTTTTGACCGTGTACTGGGGCGGAGGCATTCTGAGCTCTATGTCCAGCACTTTCACTTTGAGCTCGGGGTGCCTTTCCACGGCTTTTTGCGCCGCCTGGTACCGCTCCTCCCCGGAAGGCTGTTTCTTGCCTTCCTTGAACGGGTTCATGGGCGTGACAATGAGATACACTGCATCAAACCCGGCCTCCTCCGTGAGGTGCCGCATAATGGCAAGGTGCCCTTTGTGCAGGGGATTGAACGTTCCGCTGTAAACTGCAATCTTCATGACCGGGAAGGGTTAGTATTTGATGAGCATCTGCCCGATGAACTTACGGTATTCGATGGGCGTCATGTTCTTTTTCTTGCGGAAGATGCGGATGAAGTTGGATTTGTTGTTGAATCCGCAGTCGTAGCAGATCTCCGATGCGCTGAGGGTGGTGTCGGACAGAAGCGTGCAGGCCTTGGCGATGCGCTGGTTGTTTACATAATTAATATAGGAGAGCCCCGTGCGCTTTTTGAAGAAATGGGAGAAGGCCGATTCCGACATGTTCACGAGGGCTGCGACCTCGGCGAGGGAGAGGTCCTTGTCCAGGTTCTGGTCTATGTACTCGCACACCTTGGCGATACGGCGGCTCTTGGTGCTGGAACCCAGGTCGCTCTCAAAAAGGCCCGACACCAGGCGCTTGCGGTTGGCGTTGGCCATGGTGCTGAGGATGTTCAGGAAGGCCGTCACCGACTGGAAGCCCTGCATGCGGGTGAGGGAGATGATCTGTTCCTTGATGGATTCCTGCTCGGGCCCCTCGAAGCTGAGCCCGTTCTCGGCATCCTGCAGCAGCTGGCGGATGGGCGCGAAGATGCGCTTCGAGAGCATGGGATACTGCGACAGCTCCTGGGAGAACTGGATGGTGATGACGTGGTTGGTGACGTCCTTCGATTTCCAGGCATGCGGCAGGGAAGGACCCACCATCACAAGGTCTGTGGGGCCGAAGGTCTCTTCGGAATCCCCCACGACCCGGGTGCCCGTGCAGCCCATCACTAGGTTGATCTCGTACTCCGGGTGGTAATGCACCGGGTAGTCGAACTTGGCGTTCGGGTGGTTGAGGATGATGAAGAGATCCTCCTTATGGATAGGTACAATCTCCTGTTGCATGGCACAAAGATGCAAAACTTTTTTAAAATGAAAATCATTATTTCAAAAAAATATACTCAATTAACATGGATATATAACAATTCTTTCCGTTTCTCCCTTATCTTTGCAAGTGTAAAACTATAACCTGTTGACACTATGGGAGCTATATCCATCGGCTGGATCGATATCTCAATTGTCGTCCTTTACCTTATATTTATTATCTGGTGGGGCCTCCGCCACGGTAAGAGTTCCGACGCGGGCTCGTATTTCCTGGCCGGCCGTTCCATGCCCTGGTGGATTGTGGGCCTGTCCCTGTTTGCCGCCAGCATTTCCTCCACCACCCTCATCGGCCAGTGCGGAGATGCCTACGACACGGGAGTGGCGGTCTTCAACTACAACCTCACCGGTGTGGTGGTGATGGTTTTCTTCGCCACCTTCCTGCTTCCGCTGTATATCAAGTCGGGCATCTTCACCATCCCCGAGTTCCTTGAGAAGCGTTTTGACAAGCGCTCGCGCTACTATTTCAGCGCCATCTGCATCATCGGCAACATTTTCCTGGACGCCGCAGGCGCCCTGTATGCCGCCGCCCTCATCATCAAGCTGGTGTTCCCTGCGGCAGACCTTCAGCTCATCATCCTTGTCTTCGCCCTCCTCGCCGCCTCCTACACCATCCCCGGCGGCCTGTCATCGGCCATCAACGCGGAGCTCATCCAGGCGGTCATCCTCATCGTGGGGTCTGTCATCCTTACCTTCGCGTGCTTTGCAAACGGCGGCGTGGACTACCTCTCGTCCCTCTTCGCTTCCGGAGACATGTCGGTGAAGCTCATCCGGCCGCTGTCAGACCCCGCAACGCCCTGGCTGGGCCTCATTGTGGGCATGCCTGTTTCCGGCATTTACTTCTGGGCCAACAACCAGACGCTGGTGCAGCGCGTCCTGAGCGCCCGCAGCGTTGACGAAGGCCGCAAGGGCGTGATGTTCACCGGTTTCCTTACCCTTGTTACGCTGTTTATCATCGTGTTCCCCGGCGTCATCGCCCGCCATCTTTTCCCGGGCATGGAACGCCCCGACATGATTTATCCCACGCTGGTCCTCAAGCTCCTGCCCACGGGCCTTCTGGGCATTATGCTGAGCGCCCTCCTGGCCGCTCTTACCTCCACCCTCAGTGCCATCCTCAATTCCACTTCCACCCTCTTTACCATGGACTTCTATGCCCAGGCCCGGCCGGGAACAGATTCCCGGAAGCTGGTGTGGATTGGAAAGATCACCTCCATCGTCATCATTGTCATCGCCGCCCTGTGGGCTCCGAACATCGGCAAATTCGGGTCTCTCCTGAAGTACTACCAGGAGATGCTCTCCTACATTGCTCCGCCGGTGGTGGCCGCCTTCCTCCTGGGCATCTTCTCCAAGCGGGTGAACGGCAACGGCGCTTTCATCGGCCTTCTCAGCGGTCTTGCGATGGCCGTTGTGATGCTCCTGTGGAGGCATCAGATCTTCGGGGACATGCACTTCCTTCTCATCATACCTTTCCTCCTGGTGTTCAGCATGGTGGTCATCTACCTGTCGTCCCTGGCGTTCCCCCGTCCGGAGGCCGGTAAGCTTACGGATACCACCTTCTCCTTCAAGGCGTTCCGCGAAGAGGGAGCTGCCCTTCGGAAAGGGCCTCTGTATCGCAATTACCGTTTCTGGGGCGGCTGCCTCCTCGCAGGCTGCGCCGCTATCCTGGTTCTGTTTTCTTAACCTATGAAGCTTCATAAGTATCAAGGAAATCCCATTCTGTCTCCCCTGGACGATAGCCCGTGGGAGAATCTGGTCACCTGCAATCCCGGCGTCATCTATGATGGCGGGACGTTCTACATGCTGTACCGCGCCGCCGGGGACGACGAAGACCACGTAATCCGCTTCGGACTGGCTACGAGCACGGACGGTTTCCACTTTACCCGCGTTTCCCGGGAGCCGGTCTTCGGCCCCAGCGAGGACGGCCCCGACAGCGGCTGCGTGGAAGATCCCCGCATCGTGAAACTGGGGGATACCTTCTATATTACGTATGCATACCGTCCGTATGCGCCGGGCCGCTACTGGACTTTCCCGCACGATGTCGTCCGTCTTCCTGCCTGCGACGGGTTTGCCCCCAAGGCGTGGGCTAAGAGCCTGGGTAACACGGGCCTTGCCATGACAAAAGACTTCCGCAGCTTCCGCCGGCTGGGCCGCCTCACCTCGCCCGTCCTGGACGACCGCGACGTCATCCTGTTTCCGGAGAAAGTGGGCGGAAAGTTTGTGATGCTGCATCGGCCCAAAGACTGGGTGGGCGCTCCCTACGGCGTGTCCGAGCCTTCCATATGGATCAAGTTCTCCGACGACCTCCTGGCCTGGGAGGACAAGCCCTCCACGCTCCTTCTGACGGGCCGCCCGAACTCCTGGGAGGAGAAAATCGGCGGCAGCACGCCTCCCATCCTCACGGACGAAGGCTGGCTCATGCTCTACCATGGCGTGGCCGACGGCGGCCTGGCCCAGTACAGCGTGGGCGCGCTCCTTCTGAAGGCCGATGACCCTACGGTGGTGCTCTCCCGCACGCCGGAGCCCATCCTGGAGCCGGAGCTTCCCTATGAGACGCAGGGGTTCTACAACGGCTGCGTGTTCCCCACCGGAAACGTGGTGGTGGATGGGACGCTGTACGTGTATTACGGGGCCGCCGACAAGCACGTGGGCGTGGCCACCTGCAAGCTTGATGAGTTATTAAAGTATCTTAATAATTTCAAAAAAGTATAACACTGTTAAAAATTTTTCCAACTAATAACCAATCATTCGCGTTATGAGCCTACATCTTAAATCCTTCTTTGCGGCGGTGCTGCTGGCAGCAGTGTCCGTCGTCGGATTCGCTCAGACGAAGCTTACCGTTCGCGGTAAGGTGACGGACCCCACCGGGGCCCCCGTCGCGGGCGCATCGGTTATCGTGGTCGGGACCGTTAACGGTACTTCGGCCGACGGTGACGGAAACTTCACGCTCACCCAGGTGGCACCCGATGCCGTTCTCTCGGCATCGTTCATCGGCTACACCTCTGTGGAGGAGGCTGTCAGCGGCCGCTCCGTGGTGAACATCATCCTGTCCGAGGACAGTGAAATCCTGGAAGAAATTGTGGTGGTCGGTTACGGTCAGATGAAAAAGAGCGACCTCACGGGCAGTGTCGCTTCCGTCAAGACCGAGGGCATCACCAACGTTCCCGCCAACTCCATTGAAAGCCTGATGCAGGGCCGTATCGCCGGTGTGCAGATTACCAACAACTCGCAGGAGCCGGGCGCTTCGTCCGTCGTTCGCGTACGTGGTAACTCTTCGGTAAACGGTTCCAATGCCCCGCTCCTGGTGGTGGACGGTTTCCCCTTCGGCGATGCCGGAAACCTCTCCCAGATTAACCCGCAGGACATTGTTTCCATGGAGGTGCTCAAGGATGCATCGGCATCGGCCATCTACGGATCCCGCGGTGCCAACGGCGTCATCCTCATCACCACCAACAAGGCAGCTGCCGGCAAGACCACCATCAGCGTGCGCCAGCAGACCACCCTGTCCCAGATGACCTCCGAACTGGACCTCTGGAGAGATCCCGTCCTTATGGCCATCACCCAGAACGAAGCCAAGGTGAACGCCGGTCTCACGCCCCAGTATGTGGGCGCCGTGAACGCCAACGGTGTTTACTATCCTTCCATCCAGGAACTGCAGACCACCTGGACCACCAACACCCGTTGGGAGGACCTGGTGCTCCGCAAGCTCCCCGTCTCCAACAATATCACCGTGCAGGTGCGCAGCTCCAACGAAAAGACATCTTTCCTTGCCAGCGCCAACTACTACCACAACAACGGTGTCTATGTGAACGACTGGTACCGCAAGTTCGGCGGCAAGTTCAATATTGACCACAAGCTGTTCAAGAACTTCATCCTCAAGGCCGGTGCCAATATCACCTACAGCAAGCGCAACTACAATCCCGGCCGTTCCTACAGCCGCAACCCCATTTTCCCGGTCTACGACGAGGAAGGCAACTACTGGCTGTACAGCGCCAGCGACTACTATCATCCCATTGCCCTGAAGGAACTCTCCAAGAATACCACCGAAGGCACCAGCGTCGTCGCCAATGCCGGTATTGACTGGAAGATCTTCGACGGTTTCACGCTCACCAGCCAGTTCAACCTCAAGCATGGCGAGAGCATCCAGGACATCTACAACCCCAACAAGTACTCCGAGACTGGTGCCTTCAACAACGGTTACGGCCAGATCAATAACGGCAAGGACGACAACATTGTGGTGGATGTGTACGGCACTTATGACAAGACTTTTGCCAAGAAGCACCACGTGACCGCCATGGTCGGTTACTCCTACGAGCACTACCGTGCACGTTCTTCCAGCATGACGGGCGTGGACTTCGTGAACGAGACCCTGGGCAACGAGAACCTGCAGGCCGGCAACCCCGAGCGCTACCGCATCTCCAACGGACTGTCGGAAAGCCAGCTGGTCTCCGGTCTCATGCGTCTCAATTACGGTTACGACAACCGCTACCTGGCCACCTTTACCTTCCGTGCCGACGGTTCCTCCAAGTTCGGCGCCGGTAACAAGTGGGCCTACTTCCCGTCGGGAGCCGTGAGCTGGAACGCCCACAACGAGAGCTTCCTCAAGGATGTGGAGTGGCTGGATGTCCTCAAACTGCGCGCCTCCTACGGTATCTCCGGTAACCAGGGAATCAACCCTTACCAGACCCTGAGCCGTTTTGGCCAGCACAAGTACTATTATAACGGAGCGTGGCAGATGGCCATCGGCCCCGGCTACCAGAGCGGTTATACCGGTGAGGGCGGCATCTACGCTGTCTGGAGCGGTATCGCCAATACCAACCTCAAGTGGGAGACCACCTCGCAGGTAGACGTGGGTTTGGACGTGAGCCTGTTCGGCAACCGCCTCAACATGACCCTGGACTGGTACAACAAGGTCACCAACGACCTGCTGCGTGAGCGCAATATCGCCCCTTCCTCCGGTTACGACCGCATGTGGGTGAATGACGGTACCATCCGCAACACCGGTATCGAGCTCACCCTGGACGGCATCCTGTACAGCGACCGTGACTGGAAGGTGGGCGCCACCCTCATGTTCACCCGCAACCGCAACAGCGTGGCGAGCCTTGGAAACGCCGTTGAGGCCGGCCTTATGACAGACCCCAACACCGACATGCAGTATGAGTACTACGGCAACAGCCTGGGCCAGTTCCGCGGCTACACCAATATCCTTGCCATCGGCCAGCCTATGAACGTGTTCTACGGCTACAAGGTGGACGGCATTGTCCAGAGCCTGGAAGATGGCCTCACCGCCGGCCTTACCGGCAACGACGCCGAGCCCGGTGAGTTCCGCTATGTAGACCTGGACGGCAGCGGTACCGTGGACGAAAAGGACCGCACCATCATCGGAGATCCCAACCCCAACTTCCTGGCTTCCCTCAACCTGGAAGTGAAGTGGAAGAACCTGGACGCCAGCATCTTCTTCAACGGCGTGTTCGGCAATGACGTCATCAACACGCAGGCCTTCGGCCAGCCTTCCAACATTCCCATGCGCTGGACGACGGACAATCCTTCCAACCGCTATCCCAAGCTCCGCGACGACCGCCAGACCAAGTTCAGTGACTGGTGGGTGGAGGACGGCACCTTCGTGCGTGTCCAGACCATCGCCGTGGGCTATACCTTCCCGCTGCGGAAAGCAACCAAGTTCCTGGAGAGCATCCGCCTTTACATGAACGTTGACAATGCGTTCACCTTCACCAAATTCAAGGGTTACGACCCCGAAGTGGGTGCCAACGGCATCTATAGCGGCGGATACCCGCGCCTGAGAAGATGGACCTTCGGTATTGACTTTAACTTTTAATTCCCTGCAGCCATGAAAAACAAATTCGCTTTCATACTCGCAGCACTTTGCCTGGCTGCCTGCAACCTGGACGAGAAGCCCTATGGCTTCTACTCCGAGGGCAGTTTCTATAAGACGGAGGCCGATGCACAAGCGGCCACCATGTACATCTACGATGCCATCAACTACATCGAGTACTCCCGCGCCATCGTGTTCCTCGGCGGTATGAATACCGACGAGCTGGACCCGAAGGGAGACGCTACCCAGAGCACCAAGGACCTGGACTCCTGGAGCCAGAACAACTTCCGCAGCAACGTGACGCTGGGTAACTTCTTCAAGTTCTCCTATATCACCATCAACCGCGCCAACGCCGTCATCGAGAACGTGCCCGCCATGAAGATTGACGAGGCCCTGAAGAACCGTTTCACCGGTGAGGCCTACTTCATGCGCGCGTATTCCTATTTCAACCTGGCCCGTAACTTCGGCCGCGTGCCCGTGCACATGAAGGTGGTTTCCTCCATCGACGACACCGCCGCCGGCCTGGCCGAATCCCTGGATGAGCTGTGGGGTTACATCTTTGCAGACCTCAAGGAGGCCGAACGCCTGCTTCCTTACTACGCCAAGCCCGAACCCGGCCGCGTGGACAAGGCTGCCGCGGAGGGCCTGCTGGCCAAGGCCTACCTCTACCTGGCATCGGCCAAGGAGTATCAGGTGCCCCAGTACAAGGACATGAGCTTTGACGTGGACGAATACTACGCAAAGGCTGCCCAGTATGCCGGCGCCGTGGTGGACAATCCCGAGCAGACCACCTATGGCCTGGATCCCGACCTCATGCACATCTACGACGTCCGCTATCCCGACGGCCCCGAGCACATCTTCATCATGAGCATGGACCGCACCGGTGAGAACGAGGGCCAGTATTCCAAGATTTCCAAGATGTACATCCCGTACATCGCCGGCGGTACCGTGTACCTCAAGCAGGGAGACGCCGACAGCTTCATCCCTACGCACGACGGCTGGAGCGAGTACCGGACCAACATCGGCTTCTACGACAACATGTACGAGGCGGGAGACCTCCGCAAGGACTGGCTCATCTGCAAGGAAGTGTACGATGCCGACGGAAACGTATCGGCCTCCTATCCCGGGAAGCTCACCTATCCGTTCTGCCGCAAGTACATCGACCCTGATTTCGTGGGTGACAAGACTTCCACCAAGCCTTTCCTCATGCGCTACTCCGACATCGCCCTCACCTATGCCGAGGCCGCCGGCCCCACCGACAAGGCCTATGCGCTGGTGAACGCCATCCGTAACCGCGCCGGTCTGGGAGATCTCCCCGCAGGTCTTGACAAGGCCACCTTCCGCAAGGCAGTGATCCGGGAGCGTATCACCGAGCTTGCCTTCGAGGGCAACATTACCTACGACATGCGCCGTACCGGACAGCTGCACACCGTGCAGGCCCTGGTGAGTCAGGGTATCACCAGTGAGGAGGACGTTCTCTTCTATCCCATCCCGTCCATCGAGACCGACCTTAACCCTAATATCAAGTAACCATGAAACGCAATATACTTTTCATCGCCATGGGCGCTCTTGTGTTACTGAGCGCCTGCACCAAGAAGCCCTGGGCCGATGTTGAGGAGGGCAGCTGGAACAACGACCGGCGCATCCTGGACATCAAGTTCGCCGGACAGGCCGGCCTGGCCAAGGTGAAGGATGTAGATGCTACCACCGGTACCGTCACCGTCCAGCTGGCTACCAACCTGGTGAGCGACATGTCCAAGGTTGTCGTGGAAACCCTGGAGCTTTCCTACAAGGCCACTTCTTCCGTCCAGCGCGGCAGCACCCTGGACTTTACGGGCGCAGCTCCGGTGATTACGGTGACATCGGCCACCGGAAAGGCCCGTGCCTATACCGTCGAGATGACCGAGTTCACCGAGACCCTCCTGGGCGCCTATGCCTTCCAGACCACCCGGATCTGGGGCGGTACCGGTCCCGAATGGGGCGGCGGCGCGCTCATGGATCCTTCCACCAAGAGCTGGTGCTGGTATTCCGCCGAAGGCTTCGGCCCCGAGGCCGAGTATGACGACTACCTGGAGTTCACCCTGGATGAGATCATGGCCGACGGCAATACCACCGGCAAGTGCATCCACTACGGCGGCGCCAACGGCAAGCACTGGAACTGTCTGTTCAAGGCAGCCCAGAACAAGGAAGGGGACACGGACATTGACCTTCACAAGTTCTATCGTCAGATTCCCGTGGGCGAGAGCACCTGGGTGCGCGATTATGTGAACGGTACCATCTCTTTCCGGGATGCAAACGGCAATGTGACCACCGGTGAGATCTATCCGGCCGGTGAATACCAGATCTACAAGGACGACTCCCGTGACGTGAAGGCTACTGTTCCCAACATGGCGTTTGTCTTCAAGCTTTCCGGCGTGGACGACTGGACCAACATCTACAGCGACTACGACAAGTTTGTCAAGCGTCCGCGCCTGTTCATGATTGCCGTAGAGCCCGTAGCCGAGATTCCCGATGCTTCGAAGACCGAGGGAACCGAGGGAAAGAATACCGTGGAACCTCCGGCACCCGCTCCGGTCTTTGCCCTTGCCGGCGACTGGAAGGTGAAGGAGCAGTGGGTCTATGGCGGCGCCGTAGGCGCTATTACCAAAGACCAGTCTACCGCCAAGTCCTGGTGCTGGAACGGAAACTATGCCAAGGAGAAGGACAACATCCTCACCTTCACGCCCTCTGCCGAAGGCTCCCTGAGCGGTACCATGTTCTATGGACCCGGAGCCGACGGTGCCTACTGGGATTACCTCTATGTGGGTAAGAAAGCCGGTGTGGCCGTAAATCCTCCCATTGACTGTTCGCAGTGGTATGGCTGGCTGCCGCATAGCGAGACCACCTATACCTACAATCCCGAGGACACGGCCGAATCCGAAGGTGGTACCGTCACCTTCAAGAAGAGCAAGACGGTGAGCTATACCGTTCCGCTGCTCCTTCCTGGAAGCTATGTGTTCCTCGAAAAGTCGGCGCTGGTGGTTCCCGAAGGCTGCATGGCCCTTGCAATGCAACTGGCCGATGCTCCTTCCACGAATACGGCTTATCAGTGGTCCGACTACGACCGCTTCGTGAACAGCCCGCTTCTCTATGTGATGATTTTCGCCAAGCAGGTACCTAACGAGTAATCAGTCAATGCGTCGCTATTATTTCATGCTACTTGTGGCGCTCGCAGCCGTTCCCCTTTGCAGTGGTTGCAAGGGGGACGGTCCTGCGGGGCCTGTCAGTCCGGACGAAGAGCCGGTAGTGCTTTCCATTGTAGACAAGGATGCTACCCCCGAGACCCGTGCGCTGTACTCCAACCTCTGGGCCATCCGGGAGAAAGGCTGGATCTTCGGCCATCAGAACGATCTCCTGAACGGCCGCAAGTGGCAGTTCACCGAGGGCGGCTCGGATACAAAAGCTGTTTGCGGGGATTATCCCGGCATCTATGCCGTGGATGTGGCTTCCTTCATGGATGGCCGTACCGTGGCGCTCCAGACGCTGGAGGAGAACCCCCACAAGCTGCGCACCATCCGGGAAGCGTACGACCGCGGCATGGTGGTAATGGCGTGCATGCACCTCAATAACCCGCTCACGGGCGGGGATTCCTGGGACAATTCCAGTAATAAGGTGGCGGCCGAAATCCTCAAGGAGGGCAGTGCCACCAACGTCAAGTTTAACGGCTGGCTGGACAACCTGGCCTCCCTGGCAAAGAGCCTGAAGGGGAGTGACGGCGTCCAGATTCCCGTCATCCTGCGTCCTTTCCATGAGCACGGACACGAGTGGAGCTGGTGGGGCAGTACCTGCACCACGCCTGCCGAGTATGTGGCCCTGTGGAGGTTCCTCGTAGATGGCATGAAGGCCCGCGGCGTGCATAATTTCCTCTATGCCATTTCGCCCGCCATCAACGTGAAGGCCTCCGGTGAAAGCGATTTCCTTATCCGCTGGCCCGGAGACGAATATGTTGATTTTCTGGGAATGGATTGCTATATTGGCATCAACAATACGGTGTTCCTGAATAACCTCAAGCTCCTGGGGAAAGTCTCGGAGGCTAAGCGCAAGCCCTGCGGCGTCACTGAGATTGGCGTGGAAGGTTTCCAGAACCCCGACTACTGGACTACGAACATTGCTGCACCCATGGCCGGCCGCAAGATGAGCATGCTGGTTACCTGGAGCAACAAGTACGACCCTACGGAAAGCGGAAAGGTGTACTACTCCGTGTATCCCGGACACCCTTCCGAGGAAAGTTTCCGTACCCTCTATGCGCGTCCCGACACGTTCTTCTCGGAGGATTTGCCGGATATGTACAAGATGGCCTACAACGTAATTGTAAAGTAAATGAAAAGTATCGTTTTAGCCGCCGCTCTGGCGCTTCCGCTTCTTTGGAACTGTGGCGGAAACAAACAGAATCCCGAGCCTGCAAAGCCCGATCCCGTGACATTGACACTGGCCGATGCTGCCGCCACGGCCGAGACAAAGGCCTTGTATGCCAACCTGTGGAACATCCGCGAAAAGGGCTGGATGTTCGGACACCACGACGACCTCATGTATGGCCGCAAGTGGTATGGAGATGAGGGCGGTTCCGATACAAAGGCCGTGTGCGGGGACTATCCGGGCGTGTATGCCCTGGACTTTGCTTCCATGATGGACCAGCGCTCCACCAAGGAGGTGGAGGACAACGCTCTCCGCATCAAGCTCATGAAGCAGGCCTACAACCGGGGCATGGTCATAACGGCCTGCATGCACCTCAATAATCCCAAGGCCGGGAAAGGAGATGCCTGGGACAACTCAGACAATCAGGTGGTGGCCGAGATTCTCACGGAGGGCAGCGCCACGCAGGCCACTTTCAACGGCTGGCTGGACAAGCTGGCCGCCATTGCCAAGGGCCTGAAGGGAGCCGATGGAAAGCTCATTCCCATCATCATCCGCCCCTTCCATGAGCACACCCAGACCTGGAGCTGGTGGGGCAAGTCCTGCACCACAGAGCAGGAGTTTATCGGCCTGTGGCGGTATTTCGTAGACTACATGAAGGCAGCCGGCGTGCACAATTTCATCTATGCCATCTCGCCCCAGATGGACGGTGCCCGCACTGAGAGCGACTTCCTCTTCCGCTGGCCCGGAGACGATTATGTGGATTTCATTGGGATGGACTGCTACCAGGGCATCAACAACAATGTGTTTGTGAACAATCTCAAGGTGCTGTCGGCTCTTTCTGCCAAAAAGAAAAAGCCGGCCGGCGTTACCGAAACCGGCGTGGAGGGCTTCAAGGTGGCCGATTACTGGATTACCAACATTGCGGCTCCCATGGCGGGCCGCAAGATGAGCCTCCTTGTTACCTGGCGCAACAAGTATGATCCAACAGAAAGCGGCAGCCACTATTTCTCCGTTTTCCCCGGACATGTTTCCGTGGAGAGCTTCAAGGAAATGTACAAGCGTTCCGATACGTTCTTCTGCAACGACCTTCCCAAGATGTATAACCCTGTAGATGGCATAACGGTCCAATGAGAAGACTCATCACCCTTGCATTTTATAGCCTGCTGCTCACCGCGGCAGGCTGTTCCCGTCCTGTAAGCCTTACTGTTACAGACGAAGTCATCAATCCCTGCTACCTGGGAAACGGCGTGGAATGGGACCCCTACGACGAGGCCCTTTCCTGGGGCTCCGAGGTGAGCGAAGAGGACTGGAACAAGCTGTTTGAGCGGCTGGATTTCATGAAGCCGCAGTATGTGCGCTGCATGATCAACAGCCCCTTCACGTACTTTGACGGAGAAGGCTTTGACGACAACCGCAACGCCGCTTATTTGAAAAAACTGCTGGGTTATTGCCAGGAAAACGACATCCTGGTGGTGTACGGAGAGTACAACCCGCCCACCTGGGAGATGAAGGATTCTCCGGCGTGGGTGAAAGCTTCCGTGCGGCATCTGAACTATCTGGTGGGGGAGAACGGCTTTACCTGCATCAAGTACTTCGTTATCTTCAACGAGCCCGACGGAGACTGGGCTTCCCCGAACGGGGACTTCGCCTTCTGGAAGGGAATGGTGGGGGATTTTCAGGCCGAGATGTCCCTCTATCCCGCCCTCGCCGATGTCCGCATTGCCGGTCCCGACGCGGTGATCGGCTACCGCAACGGGGCATCGGCCTACGATGCCGAAGGATGGCTGCGGGAGACGGTGGAGACGGTGCCCCAGGTGGGCATCTACGACATGCACGCCTATCCCGGACAGCGCCTCGTGCGGAGCGGGGAGTTTGAAAAGACGCTCCGGGAGCTCAAGGCCATTGCTGGGGATGCGCCCATCATCCTGGGAGAGGCCGGCTACAAGTATTTCTCCGACCCGGCCGATGCGGCTCTGGCGAAGGAATACTGGAAGCGCGTGGAGGGGCATCCCTTCACGAAGGGAGGGGACTGCAACATGCTGGTGTATGACGATTTTTATGCCCTGGACATGCCGCTTCTCCTGATGAGCGTGATGAATGCGGGCTTCTCGGGCGCTGCCGCGTGGATGCTGGACGACGCCATGCACAGTAGCGGAGACTCGGGGAAAACGGAGGACATCAAGCTATGGGGCATGTGGAACATCCTGGGCACCGAGGTATTCGGGGATCCGTCACAGGAAGACGTCCGGCCCTGGTATTATACCTGGAGCCTGATGTGCCGGCATTTCCCGCGCGGGAGCCGTATCCTCAAACTTTCCGGAGCGCTTCCGTCCGGCGTGGCGGCCGTGGCGGCGCAGCTTCCGGACGGCTCTTACAGCGTGGCGCTGGTGAACTTCGGGTCGCGGGACCATACGGTTGCGCTTACCCTGCCCGTGGAGACGGAGGGGTATACGCTTCAGACTTTCCGTACTGCTGTTTTGGAAAGCCAGGCCGTTTCGGGAAGCTGTTTTGAACTACCTTCCCAATCTTTTGCTATCTTTGCAAAAGAATAACCGACTGCCTATATGAGAATAACACGTTTCTGTTTGTTGCTGGCAGCTTTGCTGGCAACATTTTCCTTGAATGCACAGGAGCTCAGGCTCCATCATCTTTTTACCAGCCATGCGGTGCTGCAGCAGGAGGCTGTGGTGCCGGTTACGGGTTGGGGTAAGCCCGGCGCTACGGTGCAGGTATCGGCCTCCTGGCAAAAAAAGTCCGTAACGGCCCGGGTGCTGCCCGACGGAACGTGGCGGGCCGATGTCCCCACGCGGGAAGCTTCGGTCGTTCCCCAGCAGCTGGTGGTGCGCTCCGGCAAGGAGGAAATTGTCCTCACCGACCTTCTCATCGGAGAGGTATGGGTATGCAGCGGCCAGTCCAACATGCAGATGCCGCTGGGCGGCTGGGACCACCAGCGCGTGGCCAATGCGTATGAGACCATCCGCGACGCGGCCTCCACGCCGCTCGTGCGTATGTACACCGTGGAGCGGAACAATTCCGATACGTTGCAGGAAGACTGCTCTGGATCCTGGCAGTGCTCTACGCCCGCGGCGGCGCGCCACTTCAGCGCCACGGCCTACCACTTTGGCAAGACGCTGTCGCAGTTTATGCCGGATGTGCCCGTGGGCCTTCTGGTGACGGACTGGGGCGGGACGCCCATTGAGGCATGGCTCAGCGTGGATGCGCTGGAGAAGACGCCGGGCATTGACGTGGCTTTTTCCAAGACGCTGCACTGGGAAGAGGTGACTACCGGGCAGCTGTTCAATGGCATGATCTATCCGCTGCGGCATTACCCGGCCCGCGGCTTTATCTGGTATCAGGGAGAGGCCAACCTGGACAATCCGAAGGATTATCCTCTTATTACCGTTTCCATGGTGAATGAATGGCGCAGGCTGTGGGGAAACCCCGACATGCCTTACTATCTGGTGCAGATTGCACCCTATTCCTACGATGAACCGGACGGTACCAAGCTTCCCGTCCTGGTGGAGAACCAGTACCGCATTCCTTCCATGCTCGCGCACAGCGGCATTGCGTCCACTACCGACATCGGCCATAAGGACTGCATCCATCCGCCCTATAAGAAGGAGGTGGGGGAGCGCCTGGCCTGGCTGGCCCTTGCCAATGATTACGGTTTCCGGGATCTTCCTGTGACGCCCACGTACAAGAGCGTGGCCTTTGACGGCGCCATCGCCCGCGTGAGTTTTGACGGGGTTACCACCACCGGCAACTGCTGGCGCATCCACGGCCCCCATGAGAAACTGGTCCTGGGCGGCTTCGAGCTTGCCGGCGAGGACCACGTGTGGCATCCGGCATCGGCCTGGATTGACTGGAACACCAACGACATCTTCGTGACCTCCGAGGCCGTCCCCGCCCCCGTCGCCGTGCGCTACGCCTGGCACAACTGGCCCGCCGGCGCCAACGTCGTCACCGACAACGGCCTGCCCCTGCCTCCCTTCCGCTCGGT
>CAMODD010000035.1:0-18990 GCA_946611215.1 uncultured Bacteroidales bacterium
GGGTGTCCTCCTTGAAGTACTCTTCCATGGGGCGGTCGTTGATGACGAACTTGCCACTGCCGGGTACCACATAAACACGAGCGACGGCTGATTTACGTCTTCCAAGGGCGTGTTTCTGTTCCATGTGCTCTGTTTAGATTTCGTTAAACTTAATGGGTTTGGGATTCTGGGCCTGGTGCGGATGCTCGGGACCTGCATAAACGTACAGGTTGTTGATGAGCTTGTCACCAAGACGGGTCTTCGGGAGCATGCCCTTCACAGACCGACGGATGAGTTCGGCGGGTCTTTTTGCAAGGATCTCGTGCGGGGTGGTGAAGCGCTGGCCACCGGGATAGCCGGTGTAGCGGGTGTAAACGCGGTCGGTCATCTTCTTGCCGGTGAGACGGATCTTTTCGGCATTTACGATGATGACGTTGTCACCACAGTCCACATGCGGGGTGTAGCCGGGCTTGTTCTTGCCACGCAGCACCAGGGCGACGCGGGAAGCCAGGCGACCGAGCACGAGGTCGGTTGCATCAATGACGAGCCACTCCTTGTTCACAGTTGCCTTGTTCAGGGAAACTGTTTTGTAGCTAAGTGTGTCCACTGTCTTGATTATTAATGGTTTAACATAAAAATTGCGATCCCCCTACAATGAGAGGGACCGCAAAGGTAGTTATTTTTTGGGAGATTACCAAATATTAGAAGGGCAGGGCATCACTGGACCAGCTCAGGTTGCTGTTGGCCGTGAGCGGATAAACGCCATAGGCAGAGTCGGCAATATTGTTGCCGCTTCCCTCGGTGAAATTCCAGGCAGCCAGGAGGTTGAAGTTGTCGTCGTCGGGGCTTGCCACGTTCATATTGGAAGCAATCTCCGTGGCCGTGCGGGCCACATTCCAGACGCGCAGGTAAGCCATAGAGCCCAGGAAGTTGCGCTTGGGCTGGCCGGCCGCGCCGATGATGAAGGAGAACGGCAGATCCCACTTGGCGCCCACGCCGTTAAGCTCGATGGCATGGTCTTCAGCGTCGTTGGAGGCCACTTCCACGCCGTCTACATACAGGCGGGCTTTTTCAGCACGCTTGTAAGTAGCGGCAATGTGGTGCCACTCGCCGGTAGACATATTGGTAGCATAGGTGACCTTCTTTTCGTTGTATTCACCATTGGCCTTCTTGGTACCGCCATAGACCAGGTTAAGCTGGCTGCCTTCGTAGCGGAGGAGGAAGATGCCTTCCGTTCCCCAGAGGACGCGGATATTGTCTCCGCCGCCGGTGAGGGAAGAAGGCTTGAACCAGCCTTCCAGCGTCACCTCGTCCTGCACGGCATCGCTGTCGCCAAAGGTATTCTGCAGGTACTGGCCCTGGGCGTCAAAGTTCACGCTCACTCCACCTGTACCCGGATCGGGCGTGGGAGTGGTGCCGCCTTCGGTGTCGATGATGGCATAGTCGCCGGAGAAATCTTCGCCATTGTATCCCAGGATGACGATATAGCGGCCGTCCGGGCCGCCCCAGCTTTGGAAAGTAGCGGGTACCTCGCTCTGGATGTTGTACGAAGGCGCAGCATCGGCCATGGCAGCGAGCGTGCTCTTGAGCGTAGTTCCCTGAGGCTTCTCATCGGTAGCTGTAGCATAGAACGAGGCTGCGTCGCAGGCGGTGACGGTAATGTTGACAATGGTGTAGCCCCACCGCTCAGTCACTTCCTTGGTCGCTGCCCACGTAGCGGAATGGTCGGTCAGAGTAATGTTGTTACCGGTTACGGTCACATGGATGGAGGCTTCGATATTATTGAAGGTAGCGATGATATCTGCTTCACCTTCTGCAACGGCGGTAACAGTATAGTAAGATTCATAGTACAAGCTGAGCTTCACCACAGACTCATCCGAGGACTTGAAGCTGATGCTGCCCGTATCGGTGCAGTCATCCGGGAGGAGTTTGGCGCTGAAATAGCTCAGGCTCTTGCCTTCCTTCAGGGTGATTTCCGGGATTTCGTCATCGTACCAGCCCTGGGTAAACTTGATACCGGTAGCGTGTACGGGATCGGGCTCGCGAGCGGTGAAGTTGTAAACAACGTATTCGCCGGTAAACTCAAACTCTTCGTCGTAAGCAAGGAGGTAGGCTACAGCCTCGCCTTTCTCGGAATAGTTCGCAGAGAACTGCTCTCCCTTCTGGAAAAGGCCTTCCGGGCTCTGTCCGGCATCCTGCTTTTCCGTTACCTGCTCGTACACGGCGTTGGAAATGGCTTCCACACCATCAAACTTGGAGGCCTCCACAATGCCAAAATAAGCGAACTCGCCGTCAAAGCCAGCGACGGAAACCTCTTCGTGGGAGCCGGTAATCTTACCCTGCCAGTTCTTGTCCCACTTGGGCGTATCGGTAACCGTCCAGGCATCGGCGCGGTCCACCAGCTTAATCTTGTCGGCCACCGTCACCTTGACGGTAGCGGTGAGATCGTCCTGCCGGGCAGTGATGGTGGCTTCGCCCATGCCCACGGCCTGGATATAACCATAGCTCACCACGGCCACCTTTTCATCGGAAGAGGTCCACTCCAGCTTGCGGGCGTCGGTGGTGTTCTCCGGGAGAAGGGAAGATTTAATATTGGCGGCGCGGCCCACAAGGAGCGACACCTCCGTCTTATTGAGCACTATCTCGGTAGCGGGAACGCGCTCGGCGAATACATTCACGAGGGCGCTGGCCGATACGCCGTCCACGGAAGCGGTAATGCTGGCCACACCCTTTGCGAGAGTAGTCACCTTACCGCCGGCATCGACAGTAGCCACAGTCTCGTCGGAGGACTTCCAGGTTATGGTTCCGGCCTGGGCATCTTCCGGCTTGAAGGCGGCCGTGAGGGACACTTCCTCCCCCACTACCACGTAGTTGGTCTTGGGAGTGATTTCCAGCCCCTGAACCTTTGCGGCCACGTTTTCCGGCATAGGGAGCGGGTTGGAGGTATTGGCCAGCTCGGTCTTGCTGCAGGAATAGAGGCCCATGACTGCCACCAGGGTGGCAAAAATCATCTTTTTCATATAGTTTTAATGTCTATTCAATTGTTCCTTTGATTTGGAGCGGAGCTACGGGAGCTCCGTCAACGCTGATGGTCAGTGTTTCCGTCACGGCACTCCCCCGGCGCTTCCACAGCGCATTGTACTCTCCGCGAAGGTCTTCGCGGGAGTGCGGAGCCAGCGTCTGGGGGGCGTAGAGCTTCACGCGGGAGGAGGAGGCCCGTACCTCAACCTTCACTTCCCTGTCCGTGTCATTGTAGAGCGGGATGGAGAACACATAGTCTCCGAAGCCGTCCCTGGAAAGGACATTGACGGAAGTGTCGGTACGGAGGCCGCAGCCCAGATTCTCGGCATAGCGGATCTCGCCTTCGGAAGCATCGCGCAGCACATATCCCTTGACGGATATGGAGCTGAGCACGGTATTTTCACCGTCGGAGCTCACAACCGTAAGGTGGCGTGTCTGGGAACCATACAGGCTCCTGGGGTCAAAGACCGCCGTGAGGACGGCCCTGGCGCCGGGTGCAAGCACACGCCTGTTCACCTCGCCGGTAAAACAGCCGCAGCCCGAGTGAATCTCCAGCACGGTGACGCTTTTCCCGGAAACATTCTCAAAAGGGTAACGGAGCGTAATGGCACCGCTGTCAAAGCGCACCGTATCCACGGCCTGTTCCGCGTTTTCGAAGCGGAGCAGACGGCCCTCCTGCGCCTGGGCCCCCACAGTAGTAGCGAGGCCCAGACCAAGGAGCAGCGTTATGATACGGCTTTTATCCATTATTCGGGGCAACGGATGTTGGCGGGAGTGTAAGTGACGCTGCCGTGGGCATAACCGTCAAAACCGTTTCCGGTGAGGTCCTTGCCGCGGTTCTCGTCATCCAGCTTCCAGTAACCGAGGAGCTTGTTCTCCTGGGCTTCCTTCACAGGGTCTGCGATGGAGCACTGGCCGTTGATGAGCTCGGTGGGGCTCAGGAGACGGCCCCATACGCGGGCTTCGCTCACCTGGCCGTTCAGGTATCGGCCTTTCTCGGACATGCCGATCGCGAACTTGGAGTTGTACACCTTACCCAGGTTGATACCCTTGCCACCCATGGGAGTGGAGCTGTCCAGCACACCGTTGACGTACAGGTCGCAGGTCTGCTTCACGCCATCGGCCACAACGGCAATGTGATACCACTTGCCGGTGTCAAAGTGAGCCTTGGAGGTGATGGACACACCCTGACCGGCCAGCTGGAGCTGGTTGGGGTCGCAGGAGATGTCGCCAAAACGCAGCAGGAAGTTCTCTTCCACGCCGATGAGGGAGGAAATGAACGGATTGGAGCCGGCCCAGCTGTTGGCTTTCACGCGGATTTCCATGGTGCAAACCTCCAGCTGCAGACGGGGATCGTTGACGGTGGTGGGCATCTCGAAGTAGGAACCGCCGGGCAGGTTGGCGGCCGATGCATACACATAGCCGCGGATCACGACATAGGCATACTCCTGTCCGGGGATGCTGCCCAGCGTGGAGTCGGAGCCGGTAATCTTGAGCGGCAGGCAGTAGATGACGCCGTTCTTGAATCCGTCAATGTTCACGTTCATGCTCACGGGCAGGGAAACGGCCGTACCGGCCTTGATGACGGCCGTCTTGGTATCAAGGGTATAATTGGACTCCGGAAGCATCCAGTAATTGGTGCCGTTGGCCTTGTTGAAGGCGCCCAGCACGGCGGCGGAGTCGCGGACCGGCTCAAAGGAAACAGTCACGTCCTTGTCCACCTTCACAGAAGAAGCCAGCGTGAAGGTAACGGGGCCGGACTCTTCCAGGAAGGCCGACATTTCTCCGGTCGAGGAGGCACGGAAGGCGACGACGCCATTGTCATACAGATGCTCGGAGTAGAGGATGCTCTTCTGGCAGGAGGCCATCATGGAAAGGGCGGCCAGCGCTATGATAAACTTTTTCATACTCTTTATTCTCCTTTATAGTATTCTACCTTTTGCTGGGCACGGATGCCCATGATGTGGTGCTGGTAGCGCAGTTTCTTGCCTTTCTCGGCACCCTCTGCCTCCAGGCGCCAGTCGCGCTGGCCGTGGAAGGAGGCGAAACCGCCCTTGTGGCCATACTGCTGGCCGCAGGTGGAAGGCTGGAAACCGGCCATCTGCTCCAGGACGCCGCAGCCATTGCCGTATGTGTCACCCACATTCTCGGTAACGATAATCTGGGCGGGGACCCAGCCGTTTTCGCGGTTGAGGTTGGAGCCGAAGTCACTCTGGGTGGCCTGGCTGGCTCCGCCCAGTCCGCCGTACTTCTGATAAACCCAGAAGTTGCAAAGGGGAGCGAAGTCGGCCGATCCGGCACCGGAGTTGCGGTCAATGATAAGGAGGGTCTCAGGGTTGGCCGACTTGGGGCCGATGAACTGGGCCAGGTACTTCACGAAGGTAGCAAAGCAGGTGCCGTCGCTAAACGGCTCTCCGTTGCCCATGGGCTCGTAGTCCAGGTCGTAGCCGTCCAGACCGTACTTCTCAATCTCGTCCAGGATGGGCTTGGCGGCATAGATGACCCACTCGGGGTAGTTGCCGTTCTCGTCCACGGTCTTGTGGGCGGCGGCATCGGCGGCACAGGCAGCCGAGCCGGCGTCACGGGCGGCCGATTCCAGCTCCTGCTCGGTCATCTTGCCGGAGATGACGCGGCCCATGTTGTCGTACTTGTACTTTTCGTAGGCCTTCATGAAGGAAGGAACCTCGGCCTCCATCACCCAGGAGTTGTTCTCCAGAAGACGGGTGATGCGGCAGCCCACGAGTTTCATGCCCTTCACCTGCTGGCAGGCCTTCATTTCCTGGTAGTCCAGGGAGCCGAACTTGGGAACGCCGCCCCAGAGGTTGATCACATCCACGGAGTCGGGGATATCGGCAAAACGGAAGGCCATGGAGCCGTAGTCGGCGAAGAAGATATAGGAGATGCTGCGAGCGGCGATGCCGTCCTTGTCGAAGGCAGCCTTCTTCCACTCGCGCAGGTTCTGGTAGTAGGTCTCGTCACCAATGGCATTCACGGTACCGGTACCCTGGATATAGGTAGCCCAGGGTTCCACCGTATGAATGCCGGAGGTGCGCTCTACGGAGATGGGCTTCACGTCCTTGTTACAGGAAGAGAGAACCAGCGCGGCGCCCATCATCAGTATATAGATTGTCTTTTTCATTGCTGTAAGGGTTACTTTTTATCCCACCAGAGCTGGGTGCCGCCGTTGTCGCCGGCGCCGCTCTTGGCTTCGCTGTCCAGAAGGGTAATGGCCTCGGTCACGGCCGCATTGTTGGCCTGGAACTCGGAGGCAGGATAGATGAGACGACGAATCTGCTTGTCGGTGTCGATGGTACCGCCAGAGCTGTTGGTGAGCGTAGGAATCACCTTGGGGTAGCCGGTGCGGCGGAATTCGGCCCAGGCCTCCATTCCCTCAGGGAAACCGGCGATGTACTTCTGGGTGATAATCTGCTCCAGGTGACCTTCGAAGCTGCTCTGGCTGCTCCAGGCAACCGACACGTCGGTAAGGTTGGTGCTGTAGCTGTTGCCGGCCGTAACGGCATCGGTGAAGCTGCCCACACCGGTGGTGGTGCTCAGGTAGGAGCCCACGCCCACGCCTCTGAGCTCGAAGCTCTTCTTGATACCGGCCTCATAGAGCTGACCGGCAGCGGCATCGTTTCCTTCGCGGAGGGCATGCTCGGCGCGGAGGAAGAAGCTCTCGGCACCGCTCATCCACATAAGGGGATCGTTGTTGGTGCAGTTGATGCGGGACAGAAGGGAAGACTTGGCGTAGTCGTCGCTGATGACCGCTCCCATGCGTACGCCGTGATACTGGCCGTCGGAGCCGGTGGTGAAGTAAGCGCTGCGACGGGGGTCGTTGTAACTGTTCATGTAAGTTACGATGGTGGCACCGGGTTTGGCATCACCGTCATTGAAGTTGTACTCAATGACATAGATGGGATATTCCCAGGCGCCGGAACCCGGATGCAGGGCGGCGTCCACCTCCAGGAAGCCTTCGGCGCAGGAAAGGGCCTTGGCAGCCTGAGCCTTGTACAGTTCCTCGTTGGCATAAGCTACGCGGAGAGCCAGGCGGAGACGGAGCGTGTTCGCAAACTGAATCCATTTTTCCACGTCGCCGTAGAAGACATTGTCGTAGTCGGCAAGGTAAGCGGAGACACCCTTTCCGAGGAGGTCTTCGAGAGCGGCGATTCCGCTATCCAGGTCTTCGAACATGGCGGCATACACTTCCTGCTGCTTGTCATAGGAAAGGTGGATGGCGCCGGTTCCCAGCTGGGTGTAGGGAATGGGGCCGTAGGCGTCGGTGACGCGATGCAGGGAAGCCACCTTGAGGATGTCGCCGAAAGCGGCATCGTAAGGGCTGGCCGCACGCAGGGCATTCAGCTGCGTCCAGGGAGCGATGGCACGGATGTAGGCATCCTCGAAGAGGGCCTTGGTCCAGCCATCGGCCACCAGATTGTACTCGTTGGTCTGGTGGAAACCGCTGTTGGAAGCGGCCTCGTAGTTGGAGAAAATGTTTCCGGTGAGGCCCTGGACTACCTGGTAGGAGGCAGAGCCGTACTCCTCCTCACCTCTCTGGTAGGAAGGAAGCACGTTGGCAATCATCTGGGCCACGTAGGAGCCGGTGCGAAGATTATCGTGCTCGAGCATCTCCTTGGTGGCCTGCTCGGGATTGGTATTGCGGTCGGTGAAAGACTTGGTGCAGGACACCAGGCTCACCATCAGGATCAAAACAGGAAGGATGGTCTTTTTCATTGCTGTATCCTCCATTATTTATTGTTCTTCTTACCGAACTTCACCTTCACGGAGAAGCCGATGTTACGGGTAGAGGGAGCCATGAACAGGTCGATTCCGGCGCCGTAGTTACCGGCGTTCGATACCTGCTCGGGGTCGAAGGGGGCCTTGCAGTAAAGGAGGGCCAGGTTGCGGCCCACCAGGGAGACGTTCAGGCTTTCGATCCACTTCACGGCCTTGCTCACAGGGATGTCGTATCCCAGGGAGAGCTCGGCCAGGCGGATGTTGGTCATGTCATAGACATAGTAGGCGCCCAAGGCGTCGGTGCCGGTAGGGCTGGCAATGGTCTGCCAGTAGTCCTGGCCGCTCACCTGGTAGTAGTTGCGGGCGTTGCCAAAGATGTCGGCGGGGGCAAAGTTGAAGCCCTCTTCGCGGCCCTGGAGGGTCTTTTCGGTGACGCCGAAGCCATCCATGGCAGCCTCGGTGAGGGAAACGCCCACACCGCCCTTGCGCATGGTGAACATGAAGGCCAGGTTCAGGCCCTTCCAGCTAAACTGGTTGCGCCAGGAACCCGTCCAGTCGGGGTTCACGTTGCCGGCATACCACATGGTGTCGGGCGTGCCGTCGTTGGGGGCCTTGTACATGACGCCGCCCTTGTCGGAAGGCGTTACGTACGGGGTGCCATCGGCATTGGTGGCCAGGCCGGAGACGTACATTTCGCCCACGGGACGGCCTTCGATGAGCCACATGGTGGCGGCGGAGGTTCCGCCCACGTTCTCGCGGGTGCTCACGTAATGCTCGCTGCCCATGGTGTAGTCCAGCATCTTCACCACCTTGTTGGTGTTCTTGGTCCAGATGAGGTTGGTGGTCCAGTTGAAGTCCTTGAAGAAGTCCTTGGAGAACTGGGCGGAGAGCTCAACACCGGAGTTGTCCACCTGGCCGGCATTCACGTAGAACACGCTGGAGCCGCTGATGGAGGTGTTGGTGGGAGTGAAGACCTGGTTGTAGGTGGAGGAGTGGTAGTAGGTTCCGGCCAGCTGGACCAGGCCCTTGAACAGGCGCACATCGGCACCCACTTCCCAGGAGCGCGTGCGCTCGGGCTGGAAGTCGGGGGCGGGGAACCAGGTATTCAGGTTGGGGATACCGCCTACCACGGCGTAGGTTTCGTTGAGGATGAAGCGGTTGACAGGGTTACCTACCTCGGCGTACGAAGCACGCACCTTGGCATAGGGGATGATGTCGGACTTTTTCTCCAGCATCTCGGTGATGAGCCAGGAGGCACCTACGGAAGGATAGAAGAAGGGCTTCACCTTACCGTCCGATGCCATCTGGGAAGACCAGTCCTCGCGGGCGGTCGCTTCCAGGAAAAGGAAGTTCTTGTAACCTACGTTGAGGGTGCCGAAAACGGACTGCGTCTGGTCGCGGAAGGTGTCCTTGGACTGGGCCTTCCCGGTTTCCATGTTGGTGAAAGTGAACAGGTTGGCTACGCCCAGCAGGTCACCGCCCAGAGTGGTTCCGCGGTAGAAGTAGTCTTCGATGGAAGCGCCAAGGGTAGCATTCAGGGACACCAGGGCGTTTTCGCCAAAGTTCTTGTGGAAGTTCACAAGTACATCACCGTAAGTCTGGGTGGTCTTCTGGTCGCTGTACTTGTAGCGGCCGTACTTGCCGGCGAACAGACCGTTGGAGGAAGCATAGTGCTTTTCCTCGGCGATGGTGCCGTTATGGTCGGTACGCACGCGGGCCTGGACGTCCAGCCAGTCGGTCACGTCATAGGAAACGGAACCGCCCAGGATGAAACGGTTCTTCTGGGCCGTGAACATGTTGCGGTTGATGGTCCAGAAGGGGTTCTGCATGGACAGCTGGTTGGTGTTCCAGTACTGGACCGGGAAGTTACGGGCTGCATCGTAGCGCTCGTAAACGGTATAGGCATACAGGTTGTCGCTGGGGCTCATGAGGTAGAGCGGCACCAGCGGGTTGTGGTACAGGCCGCCGGAGAGCATGTTCTGCTCGTTCACACGCACGAACATACCCAGCACGCTCATGTGCAGCTTATTGTTCAGGTAGTCGGCCGTGTGGCGGAAGGTAGCGTTGAAGCGGTTGTAGTTGTTGTTGGGAACAATGCCGCGGGCGTCGGAATAACCAGCGCTCAGGTAGGTGGAGGAGTGCTCCTTGCCGGCCGATACGCTCACGGAATGGGCAGAGTTGTAGCCGGTCTGGAAGAAATCACGGATGTTCCAGGTGGGAGCAGACTCCAGTTTGGAGCCCCAGGAAGCGTAAGCGCCGGCCTTGGCGCCGTAGCTGGTCTGGCGGGCCGGAAGCATCAGCGGGGAGGAGAAGGTTGTGTTGTTGGAATAACTCACATGGAAGCCTTCCTCACCGGTACGGGAGGTGAGCATGAGGATACCGTTGGCAGCCTTGTAACCGTAGAGGGCGGCGGCCGATGCACCTACGAGGGCGCTCATATCGGCAATGTCCTCGGAGTTGAGCATGGACATACCGTCACCGGAAAGGCCGGAACCGGAATAGATGCTCCAGGAGTCTCCGGGCTTGGTGGTGCTAAGAGTGGGAAGCGGAATGCCGTCCAGTACATACAGGGCGTTGTTGTTGCCGCTGATGGACTTGGCACCGCGCATGACCACCTTGGTCTCGGAACCGGCGCCGGCGGCTGTTTCATTGATCTGCACGCCGGCGATCTTGCCGGAGAGGGAGTTCACCAGGTTGGCTTCGCGGGTGACGAAGACTTTCTCGTCCAGTTTCTGGACATTGTAGGTAACGGCTTTTTCCGCGCGCTTGATACCGAGGGCGGTTACTACCACGCCTTCAAGGACGGTGGCGTCCTCGGTCAAAGTGACATTGATTACCGTGCGTCCCTCGATGTCAATGAGCTGGTCCACCATTCCAATATAGGAATAGCGGAGCTGTTTGGCATCCTCGGGAACGGTCAGTGAGTAGTTTCCGCTGACGTCAGTAATGGTACCGATGGTACTCTGGCCTTCAACGACTACACCTGCCCCGATGAGCGGTTCATTGTTCTGATCCACCACCGTACCGGTAATGATACGGCTGCCGCTCTGGCCAAAAACCAGTGCCGAGAAGCAGAACAAAGATGCAACCACGAGGCAAACCTTACGTAAGCTGTTGTTACACATTGGATAAATGATTGGTTAATATAAAAGTGTTTCGGTTTAGCATTATAACCGGGGCGCAAAGATAGTATTTAATTTTCAAATGCAAAAACATTTTAGCAATTATTATTTATTATTATTATACACTAATAATGCAATAATTCATAATTAGAACCAGGGAATAAATTATCAATCAACACGTACAAACTGTACAGTTTACCACGAAATCTCGTCCGCAAAAATCCCAAAAATGAAAAAAGCCCTGCTAAAACAGCAGGGCCTCTCAATAGAGCTATCTTCAGGAAAAACTAAGCATAATTCCCGGCAAATCCTGCTTTTGTTCGTAAGTGAAAAAGCACTACCTTTGCGCCATGAAAATCGGAAACATAGATTTAGGGATGAGGCCGGTGACCCTAGCGCCCATGGAGGATGTCACAGATGCCAGTTTCCGCATCCTTTGCCGGGAAGCGGGCGCGGCCATGGTGACTACGGAGTTTGTCAGCTCCGACGGCCTGGTGCGGGACGTGAGCAAGACCATTGCCAAGATGCGCACGCTGGAGGAAGAGTCTCCCGTAGCCGTGCAAATCTACGGCAGCCTTCCCGATGCCATGGTGGACGCCGCCAGGATGGCCGACAAAGCCGCCGAACTGGCTGGTGGTCACGGGGCCGATATCGTGGATATCAATTTCGGCTGCCCTGTCTCCAAGATTGCCGGCAGGGGCGCAGGCAGCGGCATGATGAGAGAACCCGATAAGCTGGTCGCCATCACCGAAGCCATTGTCAAAGCCGTTCCGGACAAGCCCGTAACCGTCAAGACCCGTCTTGGCTGGGACGACCAGTCCAAAATCATAGTGGAACTAGCCGAGCGCCTGCAGGATGTGGGCATTGCCGCCCTCACCATCCATGGCCGCACCCGCTGCCAGATGTACAAGGGCGAGGCCGACTGGACCCTCATCGGCGCCGTGAAAGAGAACCCCCGCATGCACATACCTATAATAGGTAATGGAGACATCAACAGTGCACAGAAAGCGAAGGAAGCTTTTGAGCGCTACGGCGTAGACGGCATCATGGTGGGCCGTGCCAGCTTTGGACATCCCTGGATCTTCACCGAAATCCGGCACCTCCTGGACACCGGCGAGGAGCTTCCACCCATGAGCGTGAAAGACCGCGTGGCCCTTGCCAAACGCCATTTCCAGCTCTCACTGGATTTGAAAGGACCCGTTACCGGCGTGTACGAGATGCGTCGCCACCTCAGTTGCTACTTCAAAGGACTCCGGGACTTCAAAGATACCCGCATCAAACTCGTCACTTCCAAAGATCCGGAGGAAATCATGACCACCCTGGACTACGTAGCCCAGCGCTGGGGTGAGGAAACCCCCGAAGTGGAAGGCGTGTACGGACTGTAATCCCCTTCCACTTGATGATAATCCCCCAAAAAGTAGTATATTTGCAAAAATTTTAATAAGTCTATGGAAAGGAAAATCAATACCATCGGCGTACTTACCTCGGGCGGTGACGCCCCGGGCATGAACGCCGCCATCCGTGCCGTCACGCGCAGCGCCCGCGCCCACGACATCAACGTCATCGGCGTCATGCGCGGTTACTTCGGCCTCATCGAGAAAGAATTCGTCAAATTCACTTCCTCCAGCGTTTCCAACACCATCCAGCGCGGCGGTACCATCCTCAAGACGGCCCGCTGCACGGCATTCCTCACCCCCGAGGGCCGCAAGAAGGCCTACGAAAACATGGTGGAGGCCGGCATCGACGCCCTGGTGGTCATCGGCGGCAACGGCTCCCTCACCGGAGCCCAGCTCTTTGCCCGTGAGTATGACCTTCCTATCATCGGCCTGCCCGGAACCATCGACAACGACCTCTATGGCACGGACTCCACCATCGGGTACGACACGGCCCTCAACACCATCGTGGACTGCGTGGACAAGATCCGCGACACCGCCAACTCCCACGACCGCATATTCTTTATTGAAGTCATGGGCCGCGATGCCGGCTTCCTGGCCCAAAACAGCGCCATCGCTTCCGGTGCCGAGGCCGCCATCATCCCCGAAGGCAAAACCGACGTGGACCAGCTGGCCGAGTTCATTGAACGGGGCAAGCGCAAGAGCAAGAACAGCGCCATCGTGCTGGTGAGCGAAGCCCAGAAAGACGGTGTAGGCGGTGCTTTTTACTACGCCGACCGTATCAAGAAGGAGTACCCCCAGTTTGACGCCCGCGTTACCATCCTGGGCCACCTGCAGCGCGGCGGTTCACCCACCGCTTACGACCGCATCCTGGCATCCCGCATGGGATACGCCGCCATCGAGGCTCTCCTGGAAGGCCAGCGCAACGTGATGATCGGCATCAAGAACGACGAAATCGTCTACGTGCCCATCTCCCGTGCCATCAAGATGGACAAGCCCATCAACAAGGAACTGATCTCTGTCCTTAACGTTCTTTCGATGTAATGGATTTCATCAGCGTTTCCGTAAACGCTGCATCTTCCTCCGGCGTGAGGAACGTTGCCTCGATAGGCAGATAGAAAAGACGCTTACGCACATCTTCGGGGATATTCTTACAATCCCGCAGGCGCTGGGCGTCTTTTTCTGTTGTCATGAGGCAGGCGGTAGGGTTGGCCTTCACGGCAGCGGCGATGCTGCGGATGTCGGAGGAGGTGAAGCGATGGTGGTCCGGGAACTCGAGTTTCTCCACCATCTTATAGGTGTCCGAGATGTACATCCTCAGCTGCGCATTGTTGGCGATGCCGGAGACCAGCACCAGCCGTTTGGAGTAAATATAGTGGGGGTCGGCCTCCGGGAAAACGGGCTCCGGAGGACAGTAGCTCACGGTGGTGAAATACAGCTCCTGATCTTCCCGGAGGTTAAGGCGGCTGCGCCATTCTCCCCGCTCTACCTGGTCAAGCTCGGCCGGGCTCTTGGATACGATGACTACCTGGGCGCGCCTCAGCTGCGAAGGAAGGTCTCTCAGATGTCCCCAGGGCATGAGGCGGTCTTCGAAGATGGGGCGGTTGTAATCTACGAGCACAATGTTCAGCGTGGGACGGAGGCGGCGGTACTGGAAGGCATCGTCCAGGATGATGAGGTCCACGCCGCTGAGCTGCTCGCATCCATGAATGCGGTTCTTGTCCACCGCCACGGTCACCATGGGGAACTTGCGGGCCATCTGCAGGGGTTCGTCTCCCATCTGGCGGGCCGATGCATCTGTCCCGGCCACCTGGAAGCCATGGCTCTTGCGCTTGTATCCGCGCGAAAGGACGGCCAGCTGGCGGGAACCCCAGCTGTCACTTCCCAGCAGCTTCCTCAGGATCATTTCCGTATGGGGCGTCTTTCCCGTACCGCCAACGGTAATGTTTCCCACGCAGATGGTGGGAACGTGGGCTTCATGGGATTTCTTCCAGCCCTTGTCGTACATCAGGTTCCGAAGGGCCAATACCAGCTTATAAATCATAGCTTCTCGTTTAATTTAACTTTCCAGCACGCGGTTCTGCACGCGCACGGATTCGTCGTGGATGGCGGTCATGATGGCCGTGATGGCATCGGCCGATATCCCCAGCGCAGCGCCCCGCTCCACCATGTCGGAGAGCACCTGCTCCCATCGGCCTGCCTGGAGGATGGCCACGTTATGCTCCTTCTTGTACTGGCCGATGGCCTGGCTCACGCCCATGCGGTCCTTCAGGAGTTTAAGGAGGTTTTCGTCGATGACGTCGATGCGGGCGCGAAGGGCGTCGATCCCCTCCTTGTAGGCCTCGTTCTCGGAGGTGTTCTCACGGATGACAAGGCTCTCCAGGAGTGTCTGGAGGTTCTGGGGAGTGAGCTGCTGTTTGGCGTCGGACCAGGCGCAGTCCGGGTTGCAGTGACTTTCTACCATGAGGCCGTCCAGGCCCAGGTCCATGGCCCGCTGAGACAACTCCAGAAGGTACTTACGGTCACCGGCCATGTGGGAAGGGTCGGCAAAGAAGGTCATCTGGGGGTAGCGGGTACGCAGCTCGATGGCAATCTTCCAGCCCGGATCGTTGCGGTACGGGATGCTGGCCGATGTGGAGAACCCGCGGTGAATCACGCCCAGCTTCCTGAGGCCGGCGCGGTTCAGGCGCTCCAGGGCGCCAATCCACAGGTCCAGGTCCGGGTTCACGGGATTCTTCACCAGAACGGGGATGTCGGTGCCTTCGAGGGCATCGGCAATCTCCTGCATGAGGAAGGGATTGGCCGATGTGCGGGCTCCCACCCAAACGATGTCCACCCCGTACTTGATGCACTCCAGCACATGCTTTTCGGAGGCAACCTCGGTGCACACTTTCATGCCCAGTTCCTGCTTCACGCGGCGGAGCCACCTCAGGCCCTGCGTACCCACGCCCTCAAAGGAGCCCGGGTGTGTACGCGGCTTCCAGATGCCGGCGCGGTAAACATGGATGCCAAAGTCATTGAGACCCTTAGCCGTTTCCATCACCTGCTCCTCGGTCTCGGCAGAGCAGGGACCGGCAATGCACATGGGACGCGGAAGGGTGAAAAAGCCCCATTCGGTTCCGGGGATGATATCTAATTCGTGTGCCATAGTTTTGTCTTTCTGAGTGTTAGCGAAGAATCTTCTTGATCTTGTTGGCTTCTGTAATGAGTTCCCTGATCTTGTCTTCGTCGTAAGAAGCTACAGCTTCGCGGAAAGCTTTCATTTTTTCTATATAAGTGTCCATCACCTGCAGCACGTTGTCGTGGTTCTGGGTGAGGATGGGGACCCACATGTCGGCATTGGACTTGGCAAGGCGCACGGTACTGGAAAAGCCGCCGCTGGCCAGGTCGAAGATGTGTTTCTCATCCTTCTCCTTATCCAGCACGGTGAGGGCCAGGGCGAAGGAGGTGACGTGAGAAATGTGGGACACATAGGCCGTGTGCACATCGTGCTGGGCAGCGCGCATGTACAGGGGGCGCATGTTGAGTACCGCATACATTTCCTCAATCTTTCGGACGGCCTCAGGAGCACTTTCCTCACTGTCGCAGAAGATGCAGGCACGGCCGTCAAAGAGGCCGGGCTGGGCCGCCCAGGGGCCGCTGTACTCGGTACCGGCCATGGGATGCGTGCTCACAAAACGGCTGCGGCGCGGGTGATACTGCGTATCCCGGCAAATCTGCTCCTTGGTAGAGCACACGTCAATGACAATCTGGTTGTCACCGATCTTATCGAGAATTTGCGTTACCAGCTTCACGGCCGCACCCACGGGAACGGCCACCACAATGATATCGGCCTCCTTCACGCAGGTGTCGAGGTCTGTCACTTCATCGACCAGGCCGATGGTGAGGGCCGCCTGTGCCGCAACGGAATCCTTCTCCACGCCAAGCGTACGGGACGCGAAGCCCCTGCGCCTGAGATCCAGCGCCAGGGAGCCGCCGATAAGGCCAAGGCCGATAACTCCAACCGTGATGTGTAACTCGCTCATCCTGTGTCTTTTATAAGATTTCTCCCCTGCGATTTTTCGGGGGAGAAATCTTGTAATTCGTTAACTATAAATTACTTACAAATCACGCTAATTTTTTCAAGCGCCTTCGTAAGCGTGGGTACATTGGCGCAAAGGGAGATGCGCAGGTACTTGGCGCCGTTGCTGCCGAAGATGAAACCGGGGGTGAGGAACACACCGGCCTCGTAGAGGAACTTGTCGCTCCAGTCCACGGCCTCTCCGGAAGGGACATGGCCCCATACGTACAGGCCACCGGCGTTGTTGTCGTACTGGCAGCCCAGCACGTCCATGATCTTGCAGGCAACCTCGCGGCGGGCAGCATACTCTTTGTTGAGCGCCTTGTACCACTCGTCGCCTGAGTTGAGGGCCACTACGGCAGCCTCCTGGATACCGCGGAACATGCCGGAATCCATCTGGGACTTTACCTTGAGGACTTCCTTGATGACGGCAGCGTCACCCACCAGCATACCCACACGCCAGCCGGCCATGTTGTGGCTCTTGGACAGGGAGTTCATCTCCATGCACACCTCGCGGGCGCCGGGAACGGTGAGGATGGACTGGGGCTCATTGAGCACGAATCCGTAAGGGTTGTCGTTGATAAGGAGGATGCCGTGCTTGCGGGCGAAGGCTACCAGCTTCTCGAATACATCCCTGCGTGCAGGTGCTCCGGTGGGCATGTTGGGATAGTTGGCCCACATGAGCTTGACCCCGCTGAGGTCCATGGACTCCAGCTGGTCGAAGTCGGGGTACCAGCCGTTCTCTTCCAGAAGGTCGTACTTCACTACCTCCGCTTCGCACATGAGGGTGGCCGATGTGTAGGTGGGATAGCCCGGGTTGGGAACAAGCACTTTGTCACCCTTGTTGAGGAACGTGAGGGAGAGAAGCAGGATGCCTTCCTTGGAACCCATGAGCGGCTGGATCTCGCTGGCGGGGTCCAGCTGCACGCCATACCAGCGCTCGTACCAGGCGGCAATGGCATGACGGAGTTCGGGGATGCCCACATAGCTCTGATAGCCGTGTACACCGGTGCGGTGCGCGCACTGGGCCAGGGCCTCAATGGCCTCGGGAGAAGGAGAGCCGTCGGGAGAGCCGATGCCCAGATTAATCACAGGATCTTCACCCTTGGCCACACGCTCTGCGGAAAGGCGAGCGATTTCCTTGTTCTTGATGGAGAAGTAATACTCCTTGACGGAGAGCGTTCGTTTTGCTGGTTCGATGATCATAATGCAGATTTATATTCACCTAAAATATGTAAGTCTTCGATGAGCGGCCGCACGGCCGAAAGGGCCTGGCGATAGCGCTCCGGGGAAGAAAACTTGATGTCGGCATAGAAGAAATACTGCCACTGCCTGCCGGGAATGGGCAGCGACTGGATACGCGTGAGATTCATCTCGTAGAAAGACAGGATGGTGAGGATCTGGGCCAGCGAACCGGGTTTGTGCGGCAGCGTAAAGCACAGAAGCGCCTTGTCTATCTCCTTTTCGGGAACCTTGAGTCCCTCGTCAATAACAAGGAAGCGGGTGAAGTTTTGCCTGTAAGTCTCAATGTGCGGAGCCAGAATGTCCAGCCCGTAGAGCTGTGCGGCCAGTTCTCCGGCCACGGCACCCACGCCCTTTTCTCCGCCGAGGGCAATGTCACGGGCGCTCTTGGCGGTGTCTTCGCTCTCGATGAGACGGATCCAGGGGGCGTTGGCCTCGAACCAGGGACGTGTCTGGTTGATGGCCATGTAGTGCGTGCGCACTTCGCGGATGTCCTGGAGGCGCTGTCCCGGAAGGGCCATCAGGTTCTGGCCGATCTGGATGTAAACCTCCCCCTTCACTTTGCGATTACGGGTGCGGAGCAGCTCAAAGTTGTGAAGCAGTCCTCCGCTCACGGTATTCTCGATAGCCATCACAGCAGCGTCTGCCTTGCCTTCATCCAGAGCCCGGTACAGGTCCTCGAAGGTATTGCATTCCAGGATATCCAGGGGTGCATCATAAAAAAGACGGGCTGCCTGTTCGTGAAAGCAGCCCTTGAATCCTTGTATGGCGACGCGCATGCGAAAGGGCCTTAAACGGTGAGAATATCCTTCTCCTTGGCGGCGATGAGTTCGTCCACCTTCTTTACGTACTTGTCCGTGACCTTCTGGAGCTCGTCCTCGCCTTCCTTCTCGCCGTCCTCGGAGAGGCCGTCGTTCTTCTGGGCCTTCTTGAGGAGTTCGATACCGTCACGGCGGGCGTTGCGGATGGTTACCTTGGAAGTCTCGCCCTGAGCCTTGGCCTTCTTGATGAGTTCCTTGCGGCGCTCCTCCGTGAGCGGGGGAACCATGCAGCGGATAATCTCTCCGTTGTTGGAAGGGGTGAGGCCAACGTTGGCATCCAGGATAGCCTTCTCGATCTTGGCGATGAGGGAGCGCTCCCAAGGCTGGATGGCGATGGTCTTGGCATCCGGCGTGGTAACGGAAGCTACCTGGTTGATGGGAGTGGGCGTTCCATAGTAGTCTACTACAACAGGATTGAGGATGGTGGGGGAAGCCTTGCCGACACGGTAGTTCTTGAGGTCTTCTTCCAGATATTCCACTGCGCCCTGCATCTTGGCAGCCTGGGCGTCAACGATTTCTTTGGCTTGAGGTAACATAAATGATCTGATTTGCGTATTTGCAAAGATAGTAATTTTTTTGTTCTCTCATACGGTGACAACCATGTTTCCGACGCCTTG
>CAMODD010000036.1:0-18930 GCA_946611215.1 uncultured Bacteroidales bacterium
ATACGCCTACAAGGCTCTGCTCCAGCTCCTGGACATTGATGGAAGACTCTTTCTTGCAGCCGGTCATTCCCAGCAGAAGTGCAATGGCAGGAAGCATTGCGAGAAAACTGAAGTTTTTCATAAGTAAACTATTTGCCTAAACACTTACAAATATACAAAATAATGCTGAGAAGTAAAAGGAAAGCAGTCATCCTGCGCCGCGAATCGGCCTTCTGCGTTGCTCCGGTGGCGCAGGTTTTGGCCCTAAAATGGAACCTGCGCCATCGGTGCGCAAGTGGGCTTTTTCGCAACTCCCCACAATGGTAGCCGTGGCGCTTAATCCGTCAATAATCAGCATGTTAGCACAACTGACGGGTATGCGTTTCATACCCGTCAGTTGTGCTAATCCTTTAGTATTCATCTGTTTAAGCGCCACGCTACATTAGGAAAGAGGCCTTGCCGGGGGGGGCGTTTTAATAGGGTTCGGACATGAGTGATTTTGTAAATGTTCGACTACAAGAAGGTCGGATTCCCGGGATGGACTCAGGAACCCGGACGTAACCGCCGCAACGCTCTCGAAGGCTTCCGGAAAGCAATAGACATTGACGAGCAATAGTATTATGGGTTCGCGACACAACAACGCCACACAAGCCCCAGCGGGGGCGAAACAAGCGAGCGAAAAAATTTCATAATTGCGGCGAATTCCGTATCTTTGCAGCCACAAAAGTAAGCCTTAAACGATGAAAAACAGAATCTACATCCTTGCAGCAGCACTTGTAGTACTCTTTTCCTGCCAGCCCGGTCATCATCCGGTGCCGCAGCCTCAAGAAAAAACAGAATGGGTCACCCGCCCGGACGGTTTTGAAGAGCGCTATGCCCTGGACCAGATGATTATCCTGAGCCGGCACAACATCCGCTCCCCCCTCGTAAGTAAAAGCTCTGTCTTAACCCGCCTTACGAACCCCGAATTCCAGTGGTTCCAGTGGGAAGGACAGCCCAGTACCCTCACCGCAAAAGGAGAACGCCTGGAGGCAAAAATGGGCGCGTTCTTCCATGAGTGGGCAGGCAAGAAAGGCTTCCTCTCCCAGTACTCCGGGGACAGTTACGCCTTCCGCTTTTACGCCAACGCCAAGCAGCGCTGCCAGCTCACCGCCAGGAGTTTTGCCGATGCCCTCCTCCCGGGCCAGCACCCCCGCGTGGAAATGAACGTGCAGTTTGACACCATGGACCCGGTCTTCACCCCGCAGATCACCAAGATTTCGGACAGTTTTGTCACCAGGGCCCAGCAGGAGATTGCAGAACAATTTGGAGACCTCAACGCACGCATGGCCGGCGCCTACGCCCTTCTGGAGGACATCATTGACATCGAGCACTCCCCTGCCTACCCGGACACCACCTCCTTCTCGCAGTTTCCCTCGGCCGTGAGCTTCAAACTGAACGCCGAGCCGTCCATGTCGGGCGGCCTCAAGATGGCCTGCACCATCTCCGACGCCCTTTCCCTGCAGTACTACGAAGAGCCCGACGATAAGAAAGCCGGCTTTGGGAAAGACCTCACCTTCGAGGACTGGGTAACGGTTTCCTCCGTGAAAGAATGGTATGGAGACGTATTATTCACCGCCCCCTCCGTTTCTGTAAACGTAGCCCATCCCCTCCTGCAGCTCATCCTGGGAGAAATGCAGAACGAGAGCCGCATCTTCTCCTTCCTCTGCGGCCACGACTCCAACGTAGGAAGCGTCCTCGCCGCCCTGGAGGCCGAGATCCCGGACCTTCCGGGCTCCGTGGAAAAGAAAACGCCCATCGGCTGCAAGCTCATCTTCGAGACGTTCACCGGCGCGGACAAGGTGCAGTATGCCGATATCCTCCTCATCTACGCCACAGCTGCGCAGCTGCGGGCCGAGACCGCCCTCTCCTTCGACAACCCTCCGGCCGGCGTCCGCATCCGGCTCAAGGGGCTCAAAGAAAACGCCGACGGACTGTACATCCTCTCAGATGTCCAGCAGCGCTTCACGCAGGCCCTCACCGCCTACGACAAGCTGTAATTAAAGATTTTCCATGCTCACCACCGTCCAGCCGGTGCCGATGGTCGCAAACTGCGCCTCATTAGAATACCACCCGCCACTGCTCCTGGCATTCTGCCAGTAGGTAACCATGTCGGGATGGGCATAGATGGTTCCGGTATTGGAAGACTGATACATCCACTTATCAAAGGTGTACTTCATCAGGTCTCTGTCATAATGAGCCATGTCATATTCTTCGCCACCCTTGAATGCCGTACCGTTAAGGACAATGCGCTGCAGGGAAGAGCACTGACGGAAGATGCCGTAATAAGGGCCTCTTGCCCGCTGGCCATTGCCGGGGCCCTGCCGCACATCCAGCATATCCTCCGCCATCAGGTCCGGTGCCCAGTGAAGGCTGGTGCACCTACGGAACATCTCATAATAGCAGCCGTAATTGAGGGTAGTAACCGGAAGAAGCAGCGGATCTTCGGGATTGATATCCACCCAGTCTACAACGGGAGGATTCTGGTCTCCGTTAGACCGGGAAAACGCCCTGCAGAAAGCATACTCCGGCAGCACATTTTCGTCGGGGAGAAGGCTCATGATATTTCCTGCAATGTAGCAAAGCTTATCGGCATTGAACAGGGGTGTAGAGCCGTTCGAATTGTCATAACTGGCTTTCCTGCCCTGGAAGAAGAGCATGTCTCCGGCATGCGACAGCGTAAGGGGCGCAACGGCATCGTAATCGTGCCAGGAAAAGCCCAGATCATCGCTGTACTGGATCCCGTCTCCGCAGTAATTGAACGTAACGGTAGTACTGCCCTGAGAAGCCACAATGCGGAAGCCCTTAAATTCAATGGTAAGCCGGGTAAGATTGTAGTAATTGTTCCGGGCCAGCGTCTTGCTCCTGTCGGCGCAGACATCGGTAAACTCACGGCTGTACTGCTGGTTATCCCCCCACACAGCCGTAATCTTTGCATGGTCCAGCGTAACGGCGCCGCCTTCAAACGGAATGCACTGCGACACCTGGCCGGCCGATTCCACCGTCCTTGTCACCTGCCACATGGGCGAGGCGTCTCCCCCGTTGGTAAGGCTGATGGAAACCGAAGAGCCCACCGGAGCCTCGGCCGGATTTATTTTCAAGTTAAGGGTAAGGAACGCCGTCTGCTGCGAAAGGTTAAACGTCTCGTCGCCAAAAGCGCCCGATCCCGTAAAGCAGCTGAACTTTTCCACGGCATCGGCAAGAGACTCTGCGTAGCCATTCACCGGATAAACCGGGCTTCCCAGCTTTCCGCCCGCCGGATGGTACAGACAATCCTCCGGGCCCACCAGGGCCAGCGTCACGGGCGTAGAGGCCGACGGCGTAAAGTCATCGGCACAGTAGAGGGAACCTTCGTAGTGGGCCGATGTCTCCCCCACCCCGCTCACCAGGTTCATGAAGCCGTAAAGCTTCTCCGCGTTCTCGCCGATACCGGAGACATAGAGACGGTCCTCCGCCTCAAACACATAGTTTCCGCCGGAGAGCGTCGCGCGGGAGTCCGGTGCTTCACTCACCCAGACGCTGTACGGGATGGTATGGAACGACACCTCCGGAGCCTGCTCCTTCCGGGAGCAGGAAAAGAGAGCCACCAGGGCCGATGCCCAAACAAGAATCTGTCTTCTCATTACAAATTTCCTCCAAATCCAGGACCGTCGCCCAGGTTGACACCGCCGCCGGCAGCATTCTCCGTAGCGCTGTTATGCACCACCCTGACAAACATGTAGCCCGCACGGGAATGGTGAAGGCCCTGCGTGGAACCCACATACAGGGTGGAAGAACTGCGGAGCATATCGAAAGATGAAGAGACCGCAGAAGTATTGCCTCCCCATCGGCTCCATTCCAGCTTCTGGTTATTCCACCACACGCCTTCGTTATCCATCCTGAAGTGCTGCATGGCACTGATAATCGGCTTATAATGATTGCTCTGCGGGGCGAATCCGGTACCTTCTCCACCGTTGAACCAGAAGTAGTTCACACCGTAACTGCCATTTCCGCTGGCATTGGCCCAGGTAGGACGGAGCCAGTCCTGTCCGCTGCTGGCATTTCCTTCGTGCGCCGGATAATAGAAATGCAGCACATACGGCACCTTGATGTTAGTATTGTAGTCAGTATCGGTAAGGCCCACGCTCAGAAGGCAATCCTTGCCCAGCGTCAGGTTGTCATTACGACCTCCGTTATCATTCAGCACTTCCTTATAGGTACAGTTCGAGATATCCATGTTGGCTTCGATAAAGTCCCCGCCGACAAAATTGAGATTCGTGATTCTCTGCTTATCCCAGAGACCCGTCACGTCGTCGGACGTGTTCCACTCCACATCGGGATCCACGGGATTGGGCCAGTAGTCGTGCCGGAGCACCTCCATGGTCGCCACCGAGGAGCGGGTAGCCACCTCATCGTATCCATCCACGTCGCTGGTAATGGCCTCCACCTGGAAGGTGTAAGTACCCGTCTGCAAAGACTGCGGCGTATAGGTAAAGGAATGGATTTTACTCAAATAGTGCCTGTCCCCGCCCATAGGGGGATCTATCTTTTCGAGGTCACCGTTGGGGGCGATGACAATGAGGGTCACCTTCTTCAGAGGACGTTCGGCCGACGGCGAAGCCGCGGTAAACTGAACGGGGAACGCCGGATTCTCCTGCGTCTCACTATACTCACAGTGGAGCAGGCGCACGGAAGTAAACACCTCGGAGAGCAGTTTTACCGGCGTCTCGAAGACACGGACCACACCCGCGGCGTTACGCACGGTCGCGCGCACCGACATGCGGCCCAGGATAGGGACGGAAGGCACATTCCAGGTTCCTTCTGAGCGGACACTGGTGCTGCCCAGCTCCGCCTCGGGCGAAATGCTGATGGGACGGGCGCTCTCGAGGCCGTTGGCGTCCACGTAAATCAGGGCCAGGGAGATATCGGTGATAGCCGATCCCAGCGACGTAAAGTTCAGGTTCACGGTAGCCTGCGTTCCGGCCATGAGGCGTTCGCCACCGTCTACCGTCACTTTACCCGTAATATCACCGGTACGGTTGCGGTCCCGCACGCAGCGAATGCCCGTAAGAGCAGTACCCGCATCGAGCAGGTGCAGACGGTCTTCCGTAGAGGTATAGCCCCAACCCACCTTTTTCTTTTCCGTTTCCGTCACGTTTCCGCCCAGTTTACCACGGGAGAAATACGTACGGCAGGGATAGACGGTATTCCCTCTCCAATAGCCGGAAGGCTGCAGGGCACGCATGACGAGGAGCTCGGTCATGCTGGGCAGCCGGTATCCTTCGGGACAATAATCGTTGTAACCCAGGCGGGTAATGTTCTTGTTGATCTCTTCCTCATCACCAAAGTTACCGCTGTCCATGGCCGTCTCACGGCTCTGGATGTTCAGTTCCAGATAAACCTGGTTATGGGCCGACGATTCGTCGTGATAAGGGAGATCCGTCTCCGTATATTCGCGGATGGACTTGGGGTTCAGGTTGGTAAAGCGGATGGTATAGGTTCCGTCCGCGTTGGGAAGGACATTTCCGTCGTTGTCGGCCCCCGCCGGGAAATCATAGTACTGGTCCACCATGAAATCGTAGGGCGCGCGCGTTACATCCTTCGTCTCGCCGCCGTCCTGATAGGTACCCACATTGCGGACGCACCGTACAGATGATACCATATCACGCTGGGTGGCAGAAAAACCGGCCCAGTCAAAGAAGTTGTAGTTGGAGCGGGTAGCCGTTTCCTCGGCACGGATTACGACAGGGTCTGAAAAACCATTCTTGGACGCCGTACTGGAAACCACCCAGGAGCGCCACTGAAGACCATCCGTCTTGTTGGAAGCGTCCAGCGGCTGATACAGGCGCACCGCCTTGGAAAGGGATTCGGAGCCCACCCACATGCCGATGAGTTGGTTCACGGAAGCCGTATACCAGCGCAGTTCCTCAGGGTCTATGACGCCGTTACCATTGTTGTCGCGGTTGCGGGTAAGGCAGGAATAGGCCATGTACTTGTTGACATCCTTGAGTTCGGGCACCACGTTGAGCACGTTGTAGTACAGGTAACCCGTATAGGAATCGTCATTGGCATCGGCCCAGTGCTGGGGTATGCCGCTGTTGAGGCCCCACAGCGTGGCGGTGTTGATACGGCCATTTTCCTCGTCCTTGGTGTCTCCTCCCGAAGGGAGACTTCTCCCGGAAGGCCACCAGCTCCAGACATAGTCAGCTTCGTCGGGGTTCTTCTTGACGCGGTTGGCGTAAGACATCTCGTCCCGGTGCTCGGTTCCCCACAGGGAGGAAAGCAGGGGTGAGTACACGTTGTAGAAGGACTGGATAGACTGCTGGATAATGGCATGGGAAGAAGTAACCAGCGTACTCTGGCGGTCCTCACTGAAGCGGGCCTTGGACAGGATATGCAGTTCGCGGGGCTTTGCGTTCACGAACTTTCGCCAAAGGTCGGGCTCGGGTTTTCCGTTCCCAACCAGCGGGTCGCTCTCATAGTAAAACTCATCCACAAAGGCCGTCACGCGAATCTTGGCCTCTTCTCCGTCCCCCACAAAGTCATTGGCCTGCCTATCATTTTTCTTCTTGGTCTGGTCAAAGATATAGCTCACCAGCTGGCGGATATCCAGCAGAAGTGGCCGGGGACCCGGGGAAGCCGGAGTCCAGGAGGGGTCATAAGCGCCGATACCGGGGTATGCCTGCCGCAGTTCGGAGTAATCTCCGCCCACCACGTTGTTGAGGCTGAACATCACCCATTTGTCATCCTTGAACGTGGACACCCACTCATTATTCCGGTCGTCATAGTGGGCGGCACCTTCACCGAAGGGCGTTTTCACATACCAGGACAGCAGGCTGGGATCCAGGTCTTGGTCGTAGTAGAAGGTCATGCAGTGATACTCGTAGTGGGCATCGCAGTTCACGAGGTCTGTGGTAGCGAGCATCAGGGAGCCTTCCTGTCCGGGCTCGTCTTCCCGGATGTTGTTGGGGTTGCCGTTCTCGCCGGCCACCTCAATGTAAACGCTCTCGGCGTTCTGGATGGTGATGTAATAGGAATAGGCGTGGCCGCGGGCCACATCGTAATTGTCAAAGTTGTGCGAGACGCCCTTGCTGGAGGCAAAATTCCCCAGATGCACGGTGTAACGCACCTCGGCCGACAGGGCATTCTTGTCATAGCCGGTTCCGCCCAGGGACTCGATACCGTCCTGCGTGAAGCCCAGCACCGTATCAAACTTCACATAAGTGCCCTTGGCGGGCGCATAGGTCCAGTCTCCGTTCACCACGAAACTCTCTTCCGGGGTGCTATGAACGGTGTCGGTACTCTTGTCCTGCTTTTCGCGGAAATAGTAGTTGGGCGTATCAAGGGACTCGATGCTGGCCCTGCGCTTGGAGGACTGGCGGTTTTCCAGCATGTAGAAAGAGAAGACATTCCACAGCTTGTCATTTTCATCCCTGTGGACCCCTTCGAAATAGGCTTCCTCCGTGGAGAAGTAATTCACATTTTCGGGATCCTCGGCGCGGGGAACCAGATAGGAGCTGGAGGGCACATTGTACACCTGCCAGTGATCGGCCTGGCTGGCGTCGGGATTGATGTAGGTCTTTCCGTCGTCGGCCGCATCGAAGGACACGTAGAACTTCACCTTCGCCTCCAGGGTGTTCAGCTGCACCTTGGTGCCGTCATAGACAGGATTGCCGCCGTCGTCGATATGGCCCCAGATGGATGAGCCGGTATCTACCGTCGCACCTGTCATACCCAGCATCATGAAAAGGTCCGTGCGGTTCACGACCTCCTGCCGCAGGGTCACTTTCACGCGGCTCAGAAGGTCCAGAGTGGTAATCTGCGTGAGGCAGTCCAGGGCATCGGCCTTTCCGTCCAGCGTAGAGATGGAGTTGGAGATATTGGCCAGCACCACCAGCGTGCAGTTCTGGCGCGATACCGTGGCAATTTTCACCACGCCGCGCGTCGTGGTGTAAACCTGGTTGTCGGAATCGTATTCCGAGTTCTCCACCCACCAGCCTTCGTTCGGATTCGCTTCCAGAGCTGAGAGCTGGGCTGTCTTGTGCTCATAGGTAAAGTAACGGTCATAGAAGCGGTTTCCGTCCTCGTCGAAGATCATCACGTAGAGGTCGTGCACGTAAGCTTCATCGGCCCGGCTGGCCTCGGCCTTGGTTCCGATATCCACCTTGAGCATGGAAGGGCCGCCGAACCCGATCTTCAGGGTCACGGGCTGCCCGTCCGGCACGCGCGAGCCTGCCGGATCCACGTTCACTTCCCGGTGGCAGGATACCGCCACCAGAAGCACCACAAGGCAAAAGATACTTCTAAACAGCTTCATATCAGTGGAACCAAACAAACGAGGGTTCTTCGTACACCCAGTCATTCACTTCGAAGTGGAAGGAGACCAGGAATTTGTCTTCAATTTTCTTGCCGATACGCGTCTCGATCATGAGGTGCTGGTTGCGTGAGACAGCCTGGATATCGGCCGAGCGGCGGTCGTGCACCGGAAGGTCCGTGAATTCATACTCCTCGCCGCCCACGGTAAAGCTGATGGTGCACAGGTAGCGGTAGCCGGGCCTGTGCGCCGGCGCCTTGCTGGGGAACACCAGGGCCGACAAATTGGCATAGTCGCTGCTCTGAAGGTTGTCAATGGCAACCGCACCGACATGCGAGAGAACAAGGTCGGGAGGGGTGACGCCGCTGATGTAGTCGGCATCACGGCCGATGAGGTATCCTCCAGCCGGATTCATCTTTTCCAGGGTGACAGAGCAGTTGGAGACCGAGATGGCCTCTCCCGTCTCATTGAGGAAGGAAAGGCTCACGCGGGCGCAGACGCGCTCGAGGGCCAGGTTCACCTGACCGTTACCACCGGCATTCACCGACACGCTTCCCTTGGCCGCCATGGGGATGGCCTCCGCGGAGAAGGAGGAGAGGGTGATATTGTCGAGGGCCGATGCCGTCGCAGCGCCCGAAAAGGCCGTAGCCGTAGCTGCATCGGCGTCTTTCACGGCATACACCGTGTACGTACCGGGGTTGATGTTATGGAATTCTACGGTGGATTCCGCAATAAGTTCTCCCGTAGCGGGGTACTTGGCCACTACGGTGCCACTGTAGTTCGCCACGGCAATGAGGAGGGACCCCTCCCCTGCCTTGGTTTCCATTTCCAGCGTTTCCAGGGAGATGGTGATGGTCCCGGGAGTACCCGGCACCTCCTCCCTAGTGCACGAAACGCCCGGCAACAGACAAGCTGCAGCCACAAGGTAGAAATATGAAAGAAGTCTTTTCACTTTGTTTAAGTACCTCTACTTAACCTCTACTTGATGGATACACCAGGCGTTTCTGCATGGATTTCTTCCCAGGGAGCCTCTGTTACGCTCACACGGAGACCACCACCCATACGGATGTGGACCTCGTAGGTATAGCGTACACCGGGCAGCCACTTCACAATGTACTGGTCGTCGGCCACAGCCTTGATTTCCTCCAGACGGATACCGGTCACCACGCGGGTGGGCTCGGCATCGGGGGCTTCCTTGTAGGAATAGTCCAGCACCAGACGGGGAATGTAGGTGAGGGACAGCCCGAATTCCTGCGGGATCATGAGGTCGGCCCTGGGGGACGGAACGCGGGTTCCGCCGCCGTTGACAATGACATTTCCGCCAAAGTCATGTCCCAGCACCAGGTTGGTGTTGTAGGACATGTCGTTCCAGACGCCGGGGATGACCGGAGTGTCGTCATTCTGCGAAACGGTAGCAGTGCCCTGTGTACACAGGTTTTGGAACTTGTAGCTGTTCAGGGTAATGGGAACGGCCGAGGGCGAATCGTTGATGATGGTTACGCTCACGGCGCTGAGCATGTGATAGAACAGCAGGTCCACAGGGTCTGTCTGGCCGCTTGTGACAATCCGGCGCTTGCAGGCCGCCATGAGGTCGTACTGTGCGTCTACAGGGTCGTAGTAGACCTGGGCGGAGAGGGCGCTGCCAGCTGCAGGGTTGCAGCTGATGGTGGAGGATTTGGAAGGGCCGGAGAAGGCCAGGAAGTCGTAACGCTCCGAGTTAAAGTCCCAGAAGCGGTGCGGGGCGTAGTCCCAGTGGTTGCTGCCGTCTACGGAGACGGAGTCGCCACGGAATACGGTGCTGCGCTGGCTGGAGATGGTTTTGGAAGCGTATACGAAGAAAAAGTCGTCCTCGGAGAAGTCGTCCTTCAGGAGGGTAGACTTGGTTGCATCTTCGCGCAGCAGCGACTGCCCGGCGCTGAAGCCAATGGCTTCAGGCTCCGCCGGGCGATCGAGCTGCATGCTGCAGCCCCAGATGAGGCTGTAGCATGCGAGCGCAGCTGCTATGCGTATGATGCGGTTAGACATTTAGGGTTTTACTTTACGATGTAGTGCAGAGCGTTAGTTGCGTCATCCCAACCATCAATCGTAGCGGAGAAGGTGATTACATTGCTATTGATGGTGATATAGTACGTATAGTGAACACCCGGCATCCAAGCAGTAATCTTAGCATCCTCGTTGTCTTTGGGGCTAGGGTCAGGATCGGTAATATCGAAAGCACCGATATAGAAAGCACCCGGAGTATAAGTGATGGTCTCCAGGTCACCATCTGTGGCAGATCCGGAGATAACAGAATAGTTAATGGTTATTGCAGGGCCAGCAGTGGCAGTAAAAGCCTGAGGCATTACAACCAGACTTTCAATCAAATTAGAAGCATTGGCTACACCTACGCCCGCGCCATAGGTCAAGGTCGTAGCATCCGTCTTTTTATAAGGAGCGGCATCGGCATTAACATTACTGCCGGGAGTCCAACCAAGGCCGGCTACAGTGCTTACAGTAGCACCAACAGGATTCTTGTCAGTATTATAGCTATCTACTTCAAAAGAACCATTAATTTTAATTCCAGAAAGGGCGATGCTGTTAACAACCACTTTTGCATCAGTAATATCGCTGTGCTTCTTCACCTTGATATCAATAAGAGAGTTGGTGTGCTTAAACAGAAGCGGAACTTCACCATAAGCAGCTTGAGCAACAGTTTTCTCCTGAGCTACCAACAGTTTTTCATTGACACCGTCAAAAGTGATATTACCGGTAACAAACTTTCCGTCTGCGGCATAAGAACCAGCAGCGAGAACATCCTTAGGATATACACCATAGAAAGTATAACTATCAAAATGTGTATCCCAGAAACGAAGCGGGGAATACTTCCAAGTGCCATCCGACTGCTTCGTAACTTCCTGAGCTTCGAAGACGTCTACCGCACTGACACCGGTGCCTTTATGGCCGAACACCTCGATAACATCATCAGTTGCGAAAGCGTCCTTGGAAGCCTTAGTCATGGTCTCGTTCCAGGTGCTGAAACCAATGGCCTTTTCAGTAGCAAGATTCGTGTCGAAGGTCTTGCTGCAAGCGGCAGCGGCGATGGCCACTGCGGCGATCAGAATGATTTTTTTCATACGCATAAAAGTTTTTAGTGTGTTAAAAATAGCTGGAATAAATAGTTTTCTTTTAGTTTCTGATTGTCGTGGCACCCGTTCTCTCGCTCCACTCGGAAACCAGTGCGTCAAAACCGCCACCGCTTCCGGTAGTACCGCTCTCCGGCGGAATGTCATCCACATCCACATCCAGTTCAATCACGCCGCCAAGCGGCAGGGCATTCACCTGGTCGGTCACATCGAACCGGGCATTCCTCCAGCTGCCATTGGAGTAGGAAATATTCAGCACCAGATAGTGCTTCATCTTCCTTGCAGCCGCAACGCTGGCAGCATCGTACGGATTGCAGCCCGGCAGTCCGAAGGTCAGCACCCTGGCGCCCATCATATCCCGGGAACGGTCCATGTACACGTCCATGGGCACACTCACCGTCTCCTCATGGCTCTCCATCGTCCACATGTTCACGCCCTGCGCCATGCCGGTCACAGCCGCACCGCCGCTACTGCCCACCACACGTCCATTGTTGTTGATGAGCTTGATCTGGAATAAGTATATATAGGTGGCCGGATACAGTTCACCGGTAATCTTGAGCACATACCGGCCGTCCTCGTACTCGTAATCGTCGGGGTTGTCGGTAATGACACGCCCCTTGTCAAAGAGCACGAACAGGCCGTCGGGCATGAGGGCGACAGGCTCCTCCCTGGGTTCATCGGCCTTGGTGAAGCCCATGGCCTTCTGCGCGGTGGTGTACACCGGGCTGGAACCCTTGAGGCCCGACGAGATGGTACGCGTGTAGCTGTGCAGCGGCTCCAGGTCTCCATCGGCCTTGAAAAGGAGCGACTCGGAGTCATTGTTGTGGAACAGCAGGTTGTGCGTACCCACAAAGACATCCATGGTGGCCGACCTTCCCATGAAGTTGTGCACCGCATGGGCACCGGGCTGGCCCATCTCATCCAGCGTGTAGATATGCAGGCGCATGCTGGCGGGTTCCGTATAACCCAGCGGGCCCAGCACGGTGGTGTTCCAGGCAAAGTCCCAGCGGGTTTGCCAGTCTATCTGCCACATCACATTCACGTTCACCTTGGTGGAGAGCACCAGCTTGGTGGTAACCGGCTTTCTCAGATAAAGCGGCGGCTCAATGGCGCACCCTGCAAGGAGCGTCACCATCATAAGCAGCAATATGAGCCGTAAGTGCTTCATTCTTTATCTTCTCTTCCGGTTAAAGAGGTCTATGCCCAGGGAAATATACGCCCGGGTGGGGCCCATCCACATGAGGCGCTTGGAGCGGGCGACGAACTTGTCCACGTCTCCGTTGTAGTCGTAGTAATAGCGTCCGGTGCTGTCAAAGCCGTACACGTAAGGGTCGTAGGGGGAATAGAAGGCGCCGAGAGCCAGGCCGAAGTCCAGAAAAAGGCGCTTCCCCAGATTGAGCTTGTAACCGGCACCCAGCGAAGCGCCGATTCCTTCACCTTCCCAGCCCTTGGCATCCCAGCCGATTCCGTAGCGGGCCACGTTGGCGTTCAGGAGGAGATAGGCTCCGCCAAAACGGCCGTCGGTGGGCTTGAAATATCTCCGGGTCCAGAGCGTGATGTTGTTCACCTGCAGGAAGCGGTGGCTGTCATAGTGCCGCCACATGGGCCACTCTACGTCTGCGCCCACGGTCCAATGGCCCCGCCTGGGATAATACTCCAGACTGAAGCTGGGAATGGAGGTGAGACCGTAGTGGGGGACGTAGGTGAGGTCGTAGAGGAGATTGGTACTTACACCCAGGACCGGATGCAGGGCGCGCCTCACTTCCTGAGTGGGAACGGCAGGGACGGTAAGTTGCTGTACCGGCAGGCCGAGGGTGGGCATGTCCAGCACCTGAGAAGGAAGCGCGGCACGAGTGATGTCCAGGTATGCATAGCGCAGCAGAGGCAGCTTCTTACGGGAAATGCTGCGCCAGTCGGAACGGGAGCGGAGCGCTTTCTCACGCTCTGCCCTTGACAGGCCCAGGTCTACGATATGCAGCTCCACCCAGGCTTCACCCACGCTGCGGAGTTCGATCTTGTCCTCAAGGTCGGGACGCTGGGCCAGAATGTAGCTGCGCAGCGCCTCACCACGACGCTGCGAAAGCATCTCGTTAAAAGTGGTGGGACCTTCCGGAGAAGCGGCGGAGATGATGACCACCAGGTTGATGCCGGCGGGGTTGTCTTCGAGGAGCTGACGGTCCAGCGCGTCCAGGGCGCTGGCGTTGTCGGCGTAGTCCCGGAGCAGGACATATCGGTTGATGGGAAATAGGACGCTTATACGCGTACGCGTCTCGCGCTCCTGCGCGCGTAATAAAAAAGCGGTGTCGGATAGCAAGCAGCACAAAGCCACAACCAATGTTAACACGGCCGTGGGACGAAGTCTCATATTCAGTAAGCGAGCCAAAGTGCTACTAACTACAGTTCAGGTTTTTCATTCCTGAAAAACGATTGCAAAGGTATAAACGGAAAATATTATTTCAAAAGGATTTTCAGTCACTTACAGCATATTTTTACAATTCATCAACTCGTCAAAGATGGATTTTAGCAACATAAAAATGTTTCAGAATTAAAATTTTTAGCGCATAAATGCAGTTAAGCGCGTTTTTCAAATTTGACACCGGACCAAATTTCCAAATTACTAAATTTACGTTTTGGAAAGTTTCAAAACTTCGTAATTCATATAAAAATTTGTTAAATCCAAAAATTGAGTCTTGTCAATCCAATTTTTTTATTATTTTTGTCATGTAATCGAACATATTTATGAGAAACTTCTTCACAGCCTCGTCATTTCTCCTTGCCGCCCTGTCTTGCGGCTGCGTAAAGATGAGTGAAGCGCCAGCCCCGGCTAGCGCCGGTTCCCTGCATAAGATAGACTTTGACATCACTGTCATGCGAGAGGGTGCAACCAAAGGTGACCTGGTAGACGCCGCAGATCTCATGGCTACTATGGATACCCGCCGGCCCTTCTCCCTCATTGTAGTGGAAGAAGAGACTGGAGACCTTCTCCTGAACAACGATCCCGTCCACAGCCAGGACGGCCGCTATAGCTACTATTTGGACAAGGGACTGTGGGATATTCCCACGCCGGTTCTTTTTAGCGCGTACTACCCCCACGTGAAGAACGTGACGTTCGAGGATGCCACCCACCACGCCTACTCCATCCCCTTCCAGTCGGCAGAGACAGAAGCGGGGCCCCTGGTTTCCCAAACGGTAGAAACGAGCATCCGCCAACTGAATACGCTGCCGCTCACCTTCAGCCACATCACCAATGACATCGGCTTTCGCGTCTGCGACGTAACGGCCGACAAACAGATGCAAGGCCACATTCGCCTGCGCAAGCTCATCGCGCACCAGATGGCATCGGCCGGAGTATATCTCAACGACATTGTCCTGGGACGCGGAGACTGGACTTACCAGGGATACTACCGCGAGGTAACGGTGTTCGAGGGGAACGCGCCCGTTGGCGTGGGCCCTTCCAACGAACGTTTCGTAGGAAGCGACGCCCTGGTAGATGATATGGCCCGCAGCCACCGCTTCTATGCGATCCCAGACCGCATTGTGATGGGGAAGCAGTACATCGAGGCTGTTTTTGACGTAGACGGCTTCACGCTCAACGGAGAGACCTACGGCCCGCTGGAGGGACAGGTGCTCAAATATCCTTTCTACGGCATTCTCCCCGGGAACAACATGGCGCCCGGCAAGCAGTACACTTTCCATCTGGGCATGGATTTGGCTTCCATTTACCGCGCCATCAGCTTTACCGCCGGTATCGGAGACTGGGAGACCAAGATTTACGAGAACAACGAGAACTTTTAACGTTTGATGAAACTGGTTTCCCTCTATATGCTGCCGGGACTCGTGTCCCTTTTCTGGGCCGCCATGCATTTGCTCATGGCCCGGAAGAGTCCCACGTACCGCATTCTACAGCTGCTCATCCTGACGGTCACCATTACCACGCTGGGAGATCTTGTGCTGGCCGAGATAGCAGAAGCCAAATGGGCTGCTCTCCTTCTGATGCAGTTCATGGCGCCTGCCCTCATCCCGCTCACATGCCTGTATTTCTCCCATCTTTGGAAGGGCTACCGGCATCGTTCTATCCAGATGGTCTGGATTATTTTCCCGGTGATGCTCTTTACGGCCAACCTCATCCTGACGGGTGCACTGGGCATCAAGGGGACCGAGGCTCTTCTTGGCCGCATCATCACGGCAGAAAAAGTGGGAATGCTGTCCCTCACAGGTATGGAGAGAGCGTACTATATATGGTCGTTCATCATATTCCGCATTGTAATGATGCTGGAGTTCATCTTTATTGCGGGATACATCGTTTACGTCGGCATCGGCATTCGCTACAAGCTGGCGCATCTGCGGGATTTTCTCGTTCATAAACGCCGGGCCAGGCTGCTGGAGCTCCAACTAACCCTTGTGGCAGTCATCCTCATGGGACTGGGGGCCAAGATCTTCCTGCATCCCCTGCTCCTGAGGCTTCCCATACTCACCAATTCCCTTATTATAGGGGTATCGGCCCTCGAATTCCTGTTTTTCTTCCTGGGGATGTTCGGGACGCGGGAATTTGTTTCCCTGCCAGACGTTTCCACCTGTTTCCGCTTCAACTACAACCGGGACAACGCGGCGCAGCATGCGGCCGATGTCATCATGGACATGGTCCCCATGCTGCGGGGCGAGGCCCTCACCCAGCTGCTTTCGCGCCTGGAGGTGCAGGCGGGCGCCGAGAATCCCGGCCGAAACATCGGCAACAAGGGAAAGGGGAATACGCTGACTGCCACCATCATGGGCAATACGCAAGCATCCGGCGGAGAAGAGGGGGACCTGCTGGCCCGTTTTCAGCGCCTGATGCTGGACGAGCAGCTGTTCCTGCAGCCCAGCATTACGCTTACCGACGTCGCCGAACGCCTGCACACCAACAAAACCTATATTTCCCGCATGGTGAACCAGAATTACAACCTGGGGTTCCCCGAGGTCCTGAACATCCTGCGCGTAGACTATGCGGAGCAGTACATTCGCAAACATCCCGATGCCAACCAGGAAGACATTGCCAAGGCCTGCGGGTTTTTGAGCGCCTCTTCCTTCAACAGCACCTTTAAACGCATAACCGGCTACACACCCAAGGTGTGGGCCGCTCACATTAAGTAAAACGCATGCTTATGGTACCTATTTACGCTCAAGAGCACGACTACTCCAAATACAATGTGCTGGCAGTAGACGACATTCCTCTGAATCTGGTCCTGGTTCAGAAAATGCTGTCCCGCTTCAACTTCAAGATGCGTACGGCATCGGGCGGACAGGAAGCCCTGGACGAGGTGGCAAAACAAAAGCCGGACCTCATCCTGCTGGACCTTATGATGCCTGGGATAGACGGATTTGAGGTAATCCGGCGCCTGAGGGAGAATCCGTCCACCTCCGACATCCAGATTGTGATTTTGTCGGCGCTCAACTCCAACGAGGACGTGATCAAGGGCTTTAACGCCGGGGCCAACGACTTTATCATGAAGCCCATCATCATGGAGAAGCTGCTCACCTGCGTGGTGACGCAGATGTCCATTGTAGAAGGCAAAAAACGCGCATAATGCGACGATTGCTTATCTCTATCATGGCGTTACTGCTGTGCCTGGGTGCCCGGGCGCAGATTGTGAACCGCCTGCGCGTAGACCAGGAAACGTTCCTGCGCTACGCATACGGCCGCATGCAGCAGTACAGCCTGGACAACCTGGAGCTGGCCGATTCCCTGTATGAGGCGGGTGTCCAGAAAAATAACTTCCGCTACAAGTGCCTGGCGCTTTCGCTGGAGATTCCCGTGCGCTTTGTGCAGGGAGACCGCGAAAGAATGAGTGCGGCGGCGGCCGAGGTGAAGGGAATCCTGGCCGACAGGCGGGACCTCCGGGACTTTTACTTCGCCACCCTGCATGAGTACAGCGAATACCTGGCGCGCATGGGCTACGTTTCCGACGCCATGCTGGAAGCGCGGGCCATGGAGCGGCTGGCATCGGCCGAACGCAAACCCGAGGGGCGCATGTACGCGTACCGCATCATCGGCCTTATCCACAGCTATCGCGACAACCACGCACTGGCGATAAAAAACCTGGAAAAGGCGGTGCATTACTGCCAGGACTCGAATTCCGAGCAGGAGCTGCCCAACCTATACATCCTTCTGGCGCAGGAAAACGTGAGCATGAAGCGGTTCAGCGAGGCCTATGCTTACTGCAAGCGGGCGCAGGAGTACGAGTCTTTCTTCCCGGCCATCCGCATCAAGGCGCAGATGACGCGTGCCGTCCTGTTCCATGCGGAGGGTGACTATCCGGCTTTCTGGGAAACCTATCAGGAACTGCTCAAAGACCCGCTGTATACCATCCAGACCGACGGAGATACGCGCAATGCGCTGGATATCACTTACCTTCGCTCCCGCGGACAGTTCATTGACGCGTTGCGAGAGGCCGATGGCATGCAAAGCGCCCACGCGCGCCGTGAGCAGAAACACCTTCTCTATGCAGAGATGGGAGACTACTCGGGGGCGTACAAGGAGCTCTCGCAACTCATGGAGGAGAAAGACTCCGTATATATTAAGGTACAGAACGAGGACCTGGCCATCCTGGATGCCGAGATGAACAACGCGCAGCTGCGCGAGGAAGCCCAGCAGCTGAGACTGCAGAACAACATGGCCCTGATGGGCGGCTTTCTGGTGATGTTCCTTCTGGTTTTTGTCTTCATGCTGGTACAGCAGTGGCGCCTGAACGACAATCTGCACCAACTGCGCGCAGCCAACGAAGCACAGCTCATGGAACGCCGGGCCTTCCAGGCGGCCCTCAATGCCAAGGAAGCCGAGAACGCGCTTCGCATTAAACTGTTACAGAAACGTCAATTCAATACTCTTCAGCTATGAGACCGAAGATCTTCAAGCGGCATAAGCACGAGCTCTACGCCCTTTTCATTTTCATTCTTGGCGGTATTCCCGCCATGCTGGGGCTCATTCAGAAAATTCCCCTCATTGTGGGCATTGCGGGGGTTATCATCCTCACCAGCGGGCTGTTCTACTACTGCCTCAAGTTAGTGTCGGAGGAAACCTATAAGGATTACTACAAGCAGAGCTATGAGGTGGAGCACGAGACCATTGAGGAAGAGATCCGGCGTTCCATGCAGTATCACCGCTACCAGGAGGCCATCATCGGCCGCTATGAGAGCGCCTGCCGGGACCTGGGCATTTCAGAGGAGCAAAAGGACTGGCTGCTGGAACTACTCATGGCAGAAAAAGACAAGGTAGACGCCAAGATGAAGGAAGAAGGGCGAAGCACATTATAAAAGCAAACGCTGTCTCTTGAGGAGGCAGCGTTTTTGGTACTGGGTAGGAGAATCGAACTCCTATTGCGAGATTGAGAATCTCGAGTACTAACCGTTATACGAACCCAGCGGTTGGGAGTGCAAAGGTACGTAAAAAATCTGATTCTCCAAATTTTTATTTCAAAAACACGAAAAAAACTGCAAGGACCAGGCAGATGAACGCCGCAA
>CAMODD010000037.1:0-18455 GCA_946611215.1 uncultured Bacteroidales bacterium
TCGGCGTGGATACCGGCTTCTATCCGCTGGGCTCCTGCACCATGAAGTACAACCCAAAGATCAACGAAGAGGTGTGTGCCCTGCCCGGTTTTGCCGGTCTGCATCCCCTCATGCCCGCTCGCCTTACACAAGGTGCCTGCAAAGTGTATGAGGCTATGAATGCAGCACTTGCAGAGATTACCGGAATGCATACTTTCACTTTCGAACCCTGCGCCGGCGCACATGGTGAGCTCACGGGCCTCATGCTCATGCGTACCTATCACATGCTGCGCGGAGACCTCAAGCGCACCAAGGTCATCGTACCGGACAGCGCCCATGGCACCAACCCGGCATCGGCCGCCGTCTGCGGCCTCGAGGTTGTTGAAGTGAAGTCCCTGGAGAACGGCCGCATCGACGTTGAAGCACTTAAGCCTTTGCTGAACGATGAGATCGCCGGTATCATGATGACCAATCCCAACACCCTGGGCCTGTTCGAGACCCAGATTCTGGAGATTGCCTCCCTGGTACACGGCTGCGGTGGCCTTCTGTACTACGACGGCGCCAACATGAACCCCATGCTGGGTGTCGTACGTCCCGGAGACATGGGCTTTGACATCATGCACCTGAACCTGCACAAGACCTTCTCCACGCCGCACGGCGGAGGCGGTCCCGGCAGCGGCCCGGTGGGCATGACCGAAGAAGTGGCCAAGGGCCTCTCTCAAATCAAGGTGTCCGGTTTCCACGGCAACTTCGGCGTCATCCTCCGCGCCTATGCCTATATCCTTTCCATCGGCAAGGAACATCTGAAGGAAGTGGGTCAGTACTCGGTACTTAGCGCAAACTATATCAAGGAATGCCTGAAGGATGTATACAAGCTCCCCATCGAAGGTGTATGCAAGCACGAATTCGTGTTTGACGGCCTCATCAATGACGGCGGCCACGACGACGTGCATGGCGCCACCACCCTGGATGTGGCCAAGCGCCTCCTGGACTACGGCTTCCACGCTCCCACCATCTACTTCCCGCTCCTGTTCCACCAGTCTCTCATGATCGAGCCCACGGAAACCGAGAGCAAGGAAACCATCGATGCCTTTATCGATGTCATGCACAAGATTGCCGCCGAGGCCGCCGAGGATCCTACGCTTCTCCAGAGCGCCCCGCACAACACCGTAATCTCGCGCCCCGACGAAACCACCGCCGCCCGTAACCCCATTCTCAAGTACTGGGATACGCTCTAATCGGCGAACCACACCTAATCCGCTGTCTATCAGCGTTCTAATTTTTTCTCTTTAGGCCGAACAGCCTAAAGAGATTTTTTTAGAACGCTGGTAATCAGCAGTTTACGACTAGTTCGCAAAAGAGGCCTTTCGGCAAATCGAAGAAAATCGTTAACTTTGCATCTCAACTGAAAAGATTATGGCAGAATCCAACTTCATAGACTACGTACGCATCTTCTGCGCCAGCGGCCATGGCGGTGCTGGCAGTGCCCACCTGCACAGGGCCAAATACGTTCCCAAGGGCGGTCCCGACGGCGGTGATGGCGGCCGGGGCGGTCACATCATCCTCCGCGTGAATCCCCAGCTGTGGACCCTCATCCACCTGCGCTACCGCAAAGTTGTGCGCGCAGAGAACGGCGGCAACGGCGCCGAGGCCCTCAAGCGCGGCAAGAACGGGGCCGATATCATCCTGGAAGTACCCCAGGGCGTAGTAGTCAAGGATGCCGAGACCGAGGAAGTGATTACCGAGCTCGTGGAGCCCGGGCAGGAGTACATCCTGTGCCAGGGCGGCCGAGGCGGTTGGGGCAACGATCACTTCAAGTCTCCCACCAACCAGACGCCCCGCTACGCCCAGCCCGGTGAGGAAGGCGTGGAAGGCTGGTTCATCCTGGAGCTCAAAGTGCTGGCCGATGTAGGCCTCGTAGGCTTCCCCAACGCCGGAAAGAGCACCCTCCTCGCCGCCATCACATCGGCCAAACCCAAGATTGCCAATTACGCCTTCACCACGCTGGAGCCCAATCTGGGCATCGTGCGCTACTACGACGACCGTTCCTTCGTGATGGCCGATATCCCCGGCATCATCGAGGGTGCGCACGAGGGCAAGGGCATCGGCATGCGCTTCCTGCGTCACATCGAGCGCAATTCCGTGCTGCTTTTTATGGTGGCAGCCGACGAGCCGGACGTTACCAAGGGCTACAAGGTGCTCCTCAATGAACTGGAGGAATACAATCCCGAACTCCTGGTGAAAGACCGTGTTCTGGCCATCACCAAAACCGACCTCGTGGATGACAAGCAAATTGCCAAAATAGAGAAAAAACTGCCCAAGGACCTCCCGCACGTCTTTATCTCGTCGGTAGCCCAGACAGGTCTTAACGAACTCAAGGAAGAACTATGGAAGGCATTGAACAGATAGACAAGGTTATTACACTTTGGCTCAACAACTTATCTCCCGTGTGGATGGACTCTTTCTGGGCCATGATGTCTCACGTGGAATTCTGGTTTCCCTTCTATGGCCTCTTCATGGTATACGCCCTCTGGAAACTGGGCTGGAAGAAAGGCCTTGCCGTCATTGTCTCCATCATCCTCACGGTTGTATTCATAGACCAGTTTGCCAACCTGGTGAAAGCCGGCGTGAGCCGCCTCCGCCCGTGCTACGACGTCTGGATGAACAGTAACGGCCTGCGTCTTCCCTACGGCATGTATGAATTCAACAAGTTCGGCTTCTTCAGCGCGCATGCCGGCAACAGCGCAGGCTTTGCCACGGTTTCCTACCTGGGGCTCAAATGGAACAAACCCCAGAGCGATTTCCGCATCTGGGGCTGGTTTATCTTTATCTGGGCGGCCTGCATGAGCATCAGCCGCGTCATGATGGGCGCCCATTTTCTGGGAGACATCACCGTAGGCTTCCTCGTAGGACTTGGAATAGGCTACGCCTGTGCCTGTCTGTGCCGGAAGGTTACAGAGAAGCTATAACTTTTTCCATCCGGGTTCCGCGCGATCCTTTCACCAGAACGGTATAGCCCTCCAGCGGATTCTCACAGAGATAGGCCGCCAGCTCGTCGGAGGTGGCAAAGCAGCGGATGCCGGTTCCCTCGGCCGCTTTTGTAAATTCCTCTCCAACAAGGAAAGCGTCTGCGCCCTTCAGGCGTTCTACCACCTTCTTGTGTTCGGAGGCGGCATCGGCTCCCAGTTCACGCATGTCTCCAAGCAGCGCCACCTTTTTCCCCTGGGCCAGCGCCAGGTTGTCCAGCGCCACTGCCATGGAAGAAGGATTGGCATTGTAAGCATCCACAATTACCGTATTTTTCTGTGTCTTAAGCAGTTGAGAACGGTTATTGGAAGGAATATATGAAGCAATGGCGTCCCTGGCATCGGCCTCGGGGACCTGGAAGAACCAGCCAATTTTCAGTGCTGCCAGGATATTGTAGGCATTGTAGGCACCCACAAGATGCGTCTCCAGAACGGCACCGTCGGGCAGTTGCAGGCGAAGGAACGGTTCACTGGCCGATGACGGCAGAACCGTCACCCCCTCAAGACCGTACGGAATCATGGCCAGATCCCGCTCCCAGAGCATTTCCTGCAGGGTTTCGTCATCGGCGTTGGCAAAGGCCACGCCGTCATGCGCCTTGAGGTAGTCGTAAAGTTGCCCTTTGGCGTACTTCACACCTTCGAAACTGCCAAAACCCAGCAGATGCGCCTTCCCCACATTGGTAATAAGGCCGTGCGTAGGCTGGGCGACAGCCAGGAGCGGCTTGAGGTCGTCCGGATGGCTCGCACCCATTTCAATGATGGCAATCTCGGTATCACCGTTGATTCTTAGGACAGACAGCGGCACGCCGATGTCATTGTTCAGATTGCCCTCGGTGGCCGTCACTTTGTATTTGGCACCCAGGACTGTGCGAATCATCTCTTTGGTGGTAGTTTTTCCGTTGGTGCCGGTAAGGCCGATGACCGGAATATCGAACTGCTGCCGGTGATAGGCCGCCAGCTGCTGCAGCGCCTTCAGCGTATCCGGCACTTTGATGAGCCGGGGATCGGAAGCTTCCAACGTGTCGCTGACCACGGCATAGGAAGCGCCGGCCTCCAGGGCCTGCAGCGCGAAAGCGTTGCCGTCAAAGTTTTCTCCTTTCAAGGCTACGAACAACTGGCCTTTATGGATGGTGCGGGTGTCGGTGGTAAGACCGGAGCACTGCTGGTATATCTTGTATAAGTCTTTGATTTCCATAGATTCTTCGCTTCGCTCAGAATGACAAAAAAGGCCTGGAGACTATCGGCCGGTTGAGCCAAAACCGCCGGCTCCGCGCTGGGTGTCGTCCAGCTCTTCCACCGGCTCCCATTCTACCTGCTCATGACGGGCAACCACCATCTGCGCGATACGCTCCCCCGGCTCAATGGTAAACGGCTCATCCGACAGGTTTATGAGGAGGCACTTGAGCTCTCCCCGGTAATCGGCATCCACGGTACCGGGCGAATTGAGGACGGTGATGCCATGCTTCAGGGCCAGTCCACTGCGGGGACGCACCTGCGCCTCATAACCGGCAGGAAGGGCAATGAAAAGACCCGTGGGGATGAGCGCACGGCCCAGCGGCTGCAGCACCACGGGCTGCTCCAGATTCGCTTTGAGATCCACTCCGGCCGACAGCGGAGTAGCATACGCCGGGCACGGATACGGAGAATGGTTAACAATCTTAACTTTAATCATTTGGGAGCTTTTATATACAGTACAACTGCAATAATGGCATAGAGTACGTTGGGCAGCCATACGGCCACCTGCGCCGGCAAGGTGTCTGTAATCACAAACATCTCACTGAACTGCATGAAGAGGATATAGGAGAAACCCAGCGCAGTACCGGCTGCCAGGTTCATGCCCATGCCTCCCCTCTTCTTCTTGGTACACAGCGACAGGCCGATGATGGTTAGGATGAAGGCCGATATGGGCAGCGAGAAACGGTTGTGCTTCTCGATAAGACTCATGTTAACGGACGCATCTCCACGTGATATTTGAGTGCGGATGAGCTGGTTGAGTTCCCGCTGGTTGAGCTGCTGGATGGTGTAGCGGTTGCGGAAAAAGTCGTCCCGGGTCATGCTGAAAACCGTATCCAGCTGGCGGCCGGAACGGATGTGGTCCTGAAGACCCTCGTCAAAGTCCCGGATAAAGTAGTTGCGCAGCTTCCACACGCCAGAAACGGTGTCGTACTGGGCGCTCTCGGCCGAGAGCTTGGAATGCATGCGTCCGCCGTGCAAATCCTCCATGGTAAAGTTGTAGGCCGTATTATTATAGGCACTGAAGCTCTCGAAATACACAAAGACGTCGTTCTCCAGCTTGTAGTGCATGTCGTGCCCCATCTTCACCTTGCGGTAGGGGTTGTATTTCTGCTCGAACTCAACGCGCGTGGCATTGGCCCGCGGCAGGATCCACATGCCGGCTACCAGCGAGATGACGGCGACCACAGCGGCCGACAGGATGTAGGGGCGCACGATGCGGTGGTAACTGATACCGGAAGAGAGCATAGCCACCACTTCCGAGTCCTGGGTCATCTTGGACGTGAAGAAAATGACCGTGAGGAACACGAACATCGGGGAGTACTGGTTCAAGAAGTACGGCACGAAGTTCATGTAGTAGTCAAAGGCAATTTCCTTGAGAGGAACGCTCCTGCGCACGAAATCGTCAATCTTCTCACTGATGTCGAAGATGATGATGAGGACGGCAAGAAACAGCAGCGACATGAAGAATGTCACCATGAACTTGCGGATGATGTACCAGTCCAGCCGTTTGATCATAGGCGCTGCATGAGTCTCACGGCCACGGCGTTTTTCCAGGAGAGGAAATCGCCGGCCACAATGTGTTCGCGGGCCACCCGCACGAGGTCCAGGTAGAATGCCAGGTTATGCTCCGACGCCACCATGGCGGCAAACATTTCCTTGGCGATGAAAAGGTGGTGGATATAGGCCCGGGTGTAATAGCTGTCCACGAAAGAAGTTCCCAGCGGGTCCAGCGGGGAAAAGTCGTCGGTCCACTTTGCGTTTCTCATGTTCATGATGCCGTCCCATGTAAAAAGCATGCCATTGCGCCCGTTCCGGGTGGGCATGACGCAGTCGAACATGTCGATGCCGCGGGCAATGCCTTCCAGGATGTTGGCAGGCGTTCCTACGCCCATGAGGTAACGCGGTTTGTCCTCGGGCAGCAGCGGGCAGGTCACTTCCAGCATCTCGTACATCTTCTCCGTGGGCTCCCCTACGGCCAGTCCTCCCACGGCATAGCCGCCGCGGTTGTCGTTGTCCAGCGAGAGGGCATGCTCGACCGCCTGCTTCCGGAGCTCCGGATACACGCAGCCCTGGATAATGGGGAACATGGTCTGGCTGTAGCCGTACAGGGGCTCGGTCTCGTCAAAATGCCGGGCATAGCGCTCCAGCCATCCCTGCGTGAGTTTCAGGGACCTGGCCGCATAGCGGTAGTCGGCATCCCCGGGACAGCACTCGTCCAGGGCCATCACGATATCGGCCCCGATGATGCGCTGCGTATCCACGTTATTCTCCGGCGTAAAGATGTGCTTGCTGCCGTCGATGTGCGAGGAAAACCTGCATCCTTCCTCCGTGAGTTTACGGATGGGCGCCAGGGAAAAAACCTGGAAACCGCCGCTGTCCGTAAGGATGGGCTTGTCCCAGTGTTCGAACTTATGAAGGCCTCCGGCCTTGTAAAGCGTATCCAGGCCGGGGCGAAGGTACAGGTGATAGGTGTTTCCCAAGATGATCTGGGCCTTCACGTCTTCCCTGAGGTCACGGTGATACACGCCCTTGACGGAGCCCACGGTTCCGACAGGCATGAAAATAGGGGTAAGGATATCCCCATGGTCCGTGGAAAGGGCGCCCGCCCGGGCGGCCGACTCAGGATCCGTTGCTATGCGTTTGAAACGAGACATCTATATAATTTAGCATACAAAAATACGGAAAAATTATTACTTTTGTATGATAGAAAAAACAATAACACAAAACATATCATGCAAATCAAAGTTAAGCCCATCACCCTCAAGCTCATTCTCATGATGTTCCTTGAGTTTGCCGTCTGGGGCGCCTATCTCACTTCCCTGGGACGTTACCTGTTCAGCATCGGCCTTGGCAACCAGATCAAATGGTTCTTCGCCATGCAGGGCATCGTGTCCATCTTTATGCCCACCCTCATGGGTATTTTGGCCGACAAACGCATGGAGGCACAGAAAGTACTCTCGCTCTGCCACGGCCTCGCCGGCCTTTTCATGGGCGGAGCCGGCGTGTACTGCATGATTTCGGGCAGCCAGGTGCAGTTTGCCCCGCTCTTTATCCTCTATAGCCTGTCCGTGGCCTTCTTCATGCCCACCATCGCCCTCACCAACACCGTTTCCTACAACGCGTTTGCCAAAGAAGGCATGGACCCCGTGAAGGAATTCCCGCCCATCCGCGTGTTCGGCACCATCGGCTTCATCTGCAGCATGCTTCTCACCAACTTCCTGCACATCAAGGGGGTAGCCATGCAGGAAAGCTACACGCAGCTGCTCTCTTCCGGCATCCTCTCCATCGTCCTCGCCGCCTACGCCCTCACCATGCCGGCCTGCCCCGTGGACAGCACCAAGAAGGGAGAAACATTCGCCGATGCCTTTGGCCTCAAAGCCTTCACCCTGTTCAAGGATCCCCAGTTCGCCATCTTCTTCATTTTCTCCGTCCTGCTGGGCGCATCCCTCCAGATCACCAACGGCTACGCCAACACCTTCCTGGGCAGTTTCGCCGCCGATCCCGCCCTCGCGAACACCTTCGCCGTCAAGAACTCCAACGCCCTCATCGCCATTTCCCAGGCCTCCGAAACCCTCTGCATCCTGTTCATCCCGTTTGCCATGAGAAAGTTCGGCATCAAGAACGTCATCCTCATCGCCATGTTCGCCTGGGTAGGACGCTTCGCCTTCTTCGGACTGGGTAACCCCTCCATGCCGGGCGTGCTCCTGTTCGTTCTCAGCTGCATTGTCTACGGCTTCGCCTTCGACTTCTTCAACATCTCCGGTTCCCTCTACGTGGAGCAGAACGCCCAGACCGATATCCGTGCCAGCGCACAGGGCCTCTTCATGATGATGACCAACGGCTTTGGCGCCACCATCGGCACCCTCGCCGCCGGCGCTGTGGTAGAGGCGTACCACGTAGCCGATGCCGTGAACCCGCAGGTCCAGAACTGGCCCACCGTATGGTACATTTTCGCCGGTTACGCCCTGGTTGTGGCCATCCTGTTCTGGATCCTGTTCAAGGACCCCGAAAAGAAAGCTGCCCGGTAAGGTTATTTCCATCCTCCTCTTCTACGGCCCCCTCCCACAGGAACTTGACGTTCTTGATACGGGTGGGGGTCAGTTCGTATTGGATGTCCAGACAACTGTACACCCAGCGGTGCCTTACCTTTTGCAAGGATGTAAAATAACACAGGTTGAATCCCAGGTGGATGAGCGTGAGCCGGTCCACACTGGTCACCCCCATCTTGAGAAGCTTTTCCAGCACGTCCCGGTTGGAGTGCAGGACCCGCATCACTTTCCTCACTTCCTTGAGCTTCTCCTTTTCAATATAACGCAGACGGTTGTGCCACCGGTTCTTGCAGCTGTCGCTGCAGAAACGGCGGTCTATCCTTCCGGAGGTCACCACTTTCCCGCACATGGGACAGCGGACAACCGGGCCTGTTTGATCATCAAAGTAAAGCATGAACAGTTTTTGGGCAAAAATGGAAGATGGGAACGTCAATTCCAAGCATCGGCTAAAAAAAAACGAAGATTTTTCCGTTTTAGCCAGTTCATACAAAACAGGCACCGGTCAATAAAATGCCCGGGGGCCTGTTTTTTTAGCCGATTCTCCGGCTAAAACAGATAATCGACCATCCAAAACAGAAAAATCTGCACTTTCCCGCCCTCTTCTTGTCGCCTGCCCGGAAAAGACACGCTTTCTTTGCACTGGACGGGAACGGCAGCGCGCGTCGCATTCCGCCCAAAAGTTCAACACTTAAACACTTGACAATGGAATTTTTGAACAGAATCGAACTGAGAGGAGTCGTCGGCCGGGCCGAGGTAAACTCTTACAACGGGAACCACGTATGTAATTTCTCGGTCGTAACCGAAGCATCGGCCGTAGACCGCGAAGGCAATTCCACCGTGGAATCCACTTGGTTTAATGTATCGGCCTGGAACGGCGTCAAAGGCATCCAGGACCTGAGCGAAATCCAGAAAGGCTCCTGGATCAGGGTAGTAGGACGCCTGCGCCTGCGCAAGTACGTCTCGCAGGATGGCATCGAACGCATGTCCGTCGAAATCCCCGCCCGAATCGTTGAGCGCATCCCCCGCGAAGAAGAACGGGAACAGATGCAGCCGCAACGCGACTATTAGCCCTGTCCATCCCATGAAACGTTTCCTTCTTCCGATTCTTTTGTGGGCCGGCATCACCCTTCCAGCCCGTTCCCAGCGCTATAGCGTGGGCAGCAACGCCGTAGACTGGCTGTCACTCGGGACGATTAACGTGGAGGCATCGGCCTCGGTCTCTCCCCAAGTATCCATTCATGCGGGAGCCGAGCTCAATCCATGGACTTTCCGGGCCGGACAGCCAGACCGACAAATGCAAATGCGCCATAATTCTTACTGGGCTGGCGCGCGCTGGTGGCCCTGGCATGTCTATTCCGGCTGGTGGGCGGGAACGGGTTTCCGCTATTCCGTGTATAACGGCGGCGGAGTGCTCTCCAGGGAATCCGAAGAAGGAGACGCCGTGGGACTGGAACTCTGGGGCGGATACTCCGTCATGCTCAGCAGCCTGTGGAACCTGGACCTGGGGCTGGGCGGCTGGGGCGGCTGGAAGAAATACACCCGCTACGCCTGCCCCGTTTGCGGGCTCACCTTGGAAAGCGGCGAAAAGTTCTTCTGGCTTCCCGACGCCCGTATTGCCATCCAACTCATCTTCTGAACCATGCAAGAGCGAAAGTTAACCATCGGCCTCATCCTTATTCTCCTTGCCAGCGCATGCGGAAGCAGCCTCAAGCTGCGGGAGGTGCGCAGGCAGGAGATGCAGGCCAGCCTGGGCCTGTCCCAGGGAGAACTGGAGGAAGAGCGGCGCGTCATCCGCACAGGAACGCGGGACACCATTACTTACCGTGATCCGGAGGGTCGGGAAGTTATTCTCATGAAGGCCGTCCTGGACGAGGAAACTGGCGAGATGGTCGCGAACGAAGTCATTGACGCAGCGGTCATTACAGCCCGCTTCCGCAACATCGCCGAGCGCCTGGGCTCCGTTGACATCCGCTTCGACATCCACGTCCCTGCCGCCATGCAGGACAGCCGGTGGCAACTCCGCCTCTGCCCTCGCATCTACGTGCAAACCGACACCCTCTACCTACAGGAGGTCGTAGTCACCGGAGCCGACTACCGGAAAGACCAGCTCCGGGGCTACCGGCTGTACGAACGGTATCTTCGTTCCATCATCACGGACTCGGCCCGCTTTGTGGACTGGAGGAACCTTCGTATCTGGATGGAGCGGAACCTGCAGGGCAAGGAGAGTTTTGGCCCCGACGAAAAGGCGGCCCTCCTGCACTATACCCGGAAAATGCTCAAACGCTACCATGAGAAGAAATGGAAAGAACGCGACAAGGTGTTTTCCCAGTATGTACACTCCCCTATTGTCACGGAAGGTGTGCGGCTGGACACCGTGCTGGAACACAGCAATGAAGACTTGCAGTACGAGTACGTGCAAACGCTCCGCACCCGTCCCCGCCTCAAAAAGGTGGAGGTGGTGCTCTCGGGCGCTATCTATGAGGACGACAAAAAGCTGTACACCATGCCGGACACGCCTCCGCTTGCCTTTTACATCAGTTCGCTCTCGGACCTCAGCAGCCCCGTCGAGCGCTTTGTGACTAAGGTGGTGGAGCGCCGGGCTACCGGACACACGGCCTGCGAGCTGGCTTTCCGTACAGGCCGATGGGAGCTGGAGCCCGACCTTGCCGACAACCGCACGGAAATGGCCCGCATCCGGGAACAGATCCTTGAGCTGGAAAGAAGCGAAACCTTCCTCACCGACTCCATCGTCATCGAAGCGTTTGCCTCTCCGGAAGGCAGCATCCAGGCCAATGCGCTGCTTTCAAAACGGCGGGCGGCGTCTGTCGCCAGCCATTTCAGCAAGCTCGTCGCGCAATACCGGGACTCCGCCGCACGCAGTGCAGGATTCCGCATCAGCGTGCGGGAAGACGGCAGTGAAGCCATCGGCCCGGCCCCTGAAACTCCGCCTGCGCTTCGCTTCCTCTCCCGCAGCAGGGGCGAGAACTGGGCCCTTCTGGAGCAGCTCGTACAAGCCGATACTTGCTTGACAGAAAACCAGAAAACAGCCTTTCGGGCCGTCATGGCGCTTCCTCCGGAAAAACGGGAGAAAGCCCTGCAAGCACAGCCCTGCTACGTACACCTCAGGCAAAACCTCTATCCACGCCTTCGGAGAGTCACTTTTGACTTCTACCTGAGCCGGCGGGGCATGGTGAAGGATACGGTGCATACTACCGAGCCCGACACTGTTTACCGGCGGGGCGTAGAACTGCTGCGGAATCGGGACTATACGGCTGCACTGGCCGTGCTCCGGCCCTACCGGGACCTCAACACGGCCCTCGCATGCCTGGCGCTGGATCTCAACGAATCGGCCCTCGTTATTTTGAAAGAGCAGCCCCGCACCCCGCAGGTGAATTACCTCCTGGCCCTTCTCCACGCCAGGCGGCAGGAAGATGCGCTGGCCGTCCAGTGCTTCATGGATGCCTGCCGGGAAGAGCGGTCCCTCTTTTTCCGGGGCAACCTGGACCCCGAAATCCATGTCCTGATAGAGCGCTACGGCCTGGATCGGGATAACGGAAACGAACCTTATTAACATCAACAAAATCATGAATAAAACCCTTCTTGTCGCGGCCCTGGTCCTTCTGACGGCCGCATCGTGTCAAAAAACCAACCTTTCTCAAACCGCTACCGGCGAGCTCATTGTCCAGCTGGGAGAAGAACCGGCCACCAAAGTGGCAGACATCTCCATGAGCGAGAGCAAGATCCATTCTGTCCAGCTGTTTGTGTTTTCGAATGGTCAGCTGGAAACCGATGTGTACAAAACGGAATCAGCCACCTCTTACTCCCTTACCACCGGTATTGGCAATAAAGTGGTGTATGCCATCGTAAACGCGCCCCGGCTCAAATTCACTTCGCAGCAAGCGCTGGAAGAAGGACTCTCCGACCTTTCCGAGAACACGGTCAACAAGCTCGTCATGAGCGGAAAAGCATCGGCCCTTGTGAACGAATACAAGACCGGCTCTACCACGCCCGCCACCTGCACCATTAACGTGAAGAGACTGGTATCGGCCATCCAGCTTGCTACCGTCGCCACTAGCTTTGCAGGGTCTACACTGGAAGGGAGCACCTTCACCATCAAGGAAATCTATGTAAAAAATGTAGTAGGGAAGGCTCCGTATGGGGTTTCCATGGCACTCACAGGTGATCAGAGAAGCAGACTCGACAACTGGTACAACAAGCTCAAGCTGGATACTACGCCGCTTGCACTCACCCATGATGCCTTTGACCCGGGTCTCGCCGTTACAGGTAAGCCGCTCAGTATAAACCATACGCTCTATGTCTATCCCAACGCCTCGACAGAGGAACTTGGAACGTTTACCATGTTCGAACCCCGCCCCACACGCCTGGTGATTCACGCGCTCGTTACCACCTCTGCAGACCACTACGACAAGCCCTTCACCAACAAGGATTACTACTATACCTTCGATCTTCCCGTCCTGGAAGCCAACAAGAAGTACAAAGTGAACGTGGTCATCTCCATGCTGGGTAAGACCACCGATACCGACGACACCAAGACTACGGCGGGCATGGCGCGGCCTTCCATCACCGTTCTGCCCTGGGACCAGACCGTCGAGCTCAACTACCAGTATTGATAAGGCTTGGCCGGTCATGAAACGGATCCTGTCCCTTTTGACTGTGGCCCTGGCCTTTGTAGCCTGCCGCCATTCCGTCCTGGAAGACCGGACAGCCTGTCCCAGCCTCCTGTACTTTGATATTTTCAATGCAGGGGCCTTCGGGACGGTGGACCGCGTGCATGTCAATGCCTGCCGCTACCCCGACCAGCTGAGCCTGGGCAGTGACACCACCACCATCCAGGCATTGGAGGGGCGTAGTTTCTCCCTGGATATCCGGGAGGCCGATGCCGTAAGGGGCGCCGGCGTGCTGGGATTCCGCCACTGCCGCCTGGAAGACGGTGTCCGCTGGACGGTACCGTGCGGAAGCAGTTTTGATCCGCTGTTCCGCTTTTCCTTCCTGAGCATCGTGGAGCCCGAAGAATTCACCGTTCCCGTGGAGTTTGTCAAGGAGCACTGCCGCGTCACCCTCCAGTTTCTCAATGCAGGAGACTGGAGCCCGGGGGAACAGGCGGCCTTCCCCTTCGAGGTAGTCGTCCGGTCCAACACCCGCGGCATAGATGCCCTCACCGGAGCACCGGTTGCGGGTGCGTTCGCCTGCGCAGCGGAGGAAGAGGCCCCAGGCATATTCAGCTTCATCCTCCCAAGGCAGGCAGGCGAAGAGCTCCTGATGGAACTCTACGGGAAACCCGGTCTGTACCCGGTGGAGGGCCTGGCGCACAGTTACAACCTGGGCGGCATCATGCGCGAGATGGGCGGCATCACGTGGCAGGAGAAGAACCTGCCCGACATCCTCATCGGCATCAATTTCAAGACCACCGACTTCCGGGTGGAGATCATCCCCTGGGAACAAGAGAACATCGATTATGAGTACTAGTTTTGCGACAAAAACCCTGTGCCTCGCAGTGGCATCGGCCTGCCTGGCCTGCTGCTCGCGCCTCCCCGAGGCGCCGGCTGTCCCGGAAGAGCGGACGGTCGCGTTCACCACGGCGGCCGAGCCCGACGGGGGCACCAAGTCGGCGCTGTTTGACGACGCCGCGCTTTCCCGCCTTGTCTCCGTCACCATCTACGGGGTCACCGAATCCGGATTCTGGAAAAAGGCCTTCCTGCGCTCGACCGACGGCGTTTCGGTGAGCGGGAGCTTCCGCTTCCCGGCGGGCGTTCCGGTCGACTTCTATGTCTTCGCCAACATGGGCGACGTCAGCCTTCCCGCCTTGCCGGGAGAGCCGCCGGCCTTCGAGCGTTTCTCTTTTCTCCTTTCCCCCAGCGCCGACCTTCTGAGGACGGGTTTTCCCATGGCCGGGAAAGCCCGGGTCGTGCCGCAGGGCGGAGAGGGGCCGGTTTCCATCCCGCTCAGGCGGCTCTTCGCCAAAGTGGAAGTAACCATAGACAAGAAAGGGCTCACCGGCGGCACAACCCCTGTCCTGCTCTCGGAGCATCTGTATCTGAGGCAGGCCAGCCGCCGGCTTCGGCCCTTCGCGTCATCTATGGCTACCAGAGTGTCCGACCTGTTTGACGCGCCCTTTGACAGCCACATCTTCACGACAGCCGACGAGAGCGACCTCAGCCACGTAAAGATAGGGCTGTACGTACCCGAGAACAGCCAGACCAGGCCGGATCTGGCTACGTACATCGAGTACCAGGGAAACAAGGACGGCTCGGCCGACGGCGTGGACGGCACGGTGGTGTACCGGGGCTACCTCGGAAGCGTGAAACGCAACACGCTGTTTGAGGCGCGGCTTTCCCTCACCTGGGACGGCCTTCTGTGGAGGGCCGACGGTTGGACAATCGATGCGGGCGGCATTACGGACGGGCGCAGGCTGGTACTTTCCTCCAGCGAAGACAGTCACTTGGAAATTAACAGTTTAGGAAAGCTCAAGAGAAGCAGCGCTAAAAGTGTGTACGTTTCATTTTCGCGCGACGGCGGGGCCAGCTGGGTGCGCGGTGCCAAGGACATCGACGACTGGCCCTACGGCTGGGACTTCTACGTGGACGGGGTCAAGCAGGCCGCCGGTTTCTCCGGGCAGGCCGATGGTGCTATCGGCTGGTCGTACGACGGAAGCCCCTCTGCCGACCGTCTCACCGTCACGCCCGGGGCCAAGGCCGCCCTCCGCTCCACGCACACCCTGCAGGTAATATCGGCCGATGGAAAGGTGGCCTCCAATGTGGTCACGTTCGATGTGAGTGCGCCTCTTGGGCTCAAGTGGGATGCGGGGGTGCCGGGCTACGTTGCGCAGCGCGGCCGGCTGGTGGCGACGCAGCTGGACAAGCCCTCGGCCACAGTGGAGTATACGGTAACGGGCGGGAGCGAGCTCGTACGGCTCTCGGCGGCCGCCAACCGGCAGTCGCAGATGGTGAACTTCCTCGGGGCCGGAGAGGTTACGGTCCTTGCTACCTGCGAGGAAACCGGTCAGGATGAAGAGATTACGTTCACGGTAGCGGCGCCCCAGCTTCGTTTGAACGCCACGGCGTGTTACGTCAATCCCGACGGAGCCGAGGCCAGAACCGGCACCACCGGCCTTTCCGGCAGCAGCATCAGTGCCAGTTACAGCGGCGCTTCCGGGACCCTCAACCGGCGCGTCACCTCCGCTACCGCCACGGCTGTCGGCGCCTATCTGGCCGCCGACCTCTACGACGAACTCCTGGCCTTCCGTCCCAGCGTAACGTCTCCCCTTCTGGAGGCCTCCTGCCCGTCCGGCTACGGCACCATTACCCTGCACGCCAAGGCGCTCCAGGCGGGCGGCGATTCTTATCCCGATGCGGCTGGGACTACCATCGGCTACCTCTCCGTAGCGCCCAAGGCGGCTGCTGCCGGTATCTCTCCCGCACGTGCCATCGTCCGTTCCGTGAACCCCTTCAGCACCTTTCCCTCCAGCGTTACTTTAAATACGACTAAGGACATTCAGGATTTCTCGGTACTGAACCAAGTGCTGGGAGGATATGCTACCAATACCTACTCTGCCACGCTCCCGACCATCCAGGCCGGAAGCAGTTACTACGGAATAGCGGCCATGTTGCAGGGGGATACCGGCATGAACAGCGAGCTCTCGGGCCTGTTCTCGCGCTCCGGAAACACCGTTTCGTGGAGCTCTGTCACGCTCGCCCGCACCCAGCACAAAGCCGGCACGTTCGCCCTGTATGGATATGTGGAAAACCGCTATTCGCACGAGCGACTCTACTCGGCCGCGCCCTTCTACCGCGGTCGTCTCTTCCTTCACGGTGCCGTGGTGGCACGGGGCGTAGCCGATATGGTGTCCCAGACCATGGAAGTGTACACCGACTATCTGGGAGATGCCTCCGCCTACACCGCCGACGGCCTTGGCGCCGCCTGGCCCGACGTACGCACCACTCACACCAATCGCCAGTACGACATCGAATGGGCTTGGGAATGGGACGGCATGGCTTTGCATTCCGGAAGCTGCACGGTTCAAGATGCACATAACACCAATGCGCAAAGAGTCATGGAACGCGGTGGCCTGCTTTTCAAGGTCCACGACGACTGCTGGTACCAGCACAGTAACCAAGAGTGGGAGCCAGGTTGGCACGAATGTCTTTTTACAGGACCTAATACGGATGGCGGGGCCAGGATGGAGTTTTTGGGGGCGCCGGGGAGTGAAAGGGACCCGAGTTACAAGAATTATAGCGAAGGGCGGCTAAAATATATCAATAAAGACCTGATGTACATCCACCCTGATGGAAGTGAAACGCACACGTACAACGGAATCAGTGGCTGTGGATACTATCCCATGCACTTGTCGCAGTGGATTATGAACTCCATTCTATAACGAAAGGTTGTAGAACATGAAAGGGGCTGACTAAAAGTAGATTCTTCGGCAGGCGAACCAGCCTCGGAATGACACGAAACTGTCATTCTGAACAAAGTGAAGAATCTATTTAGTCAGCCCCTTTTTTGTCGAATCGTTTCGCTACCAAGTCACATACTCTTCCCATTCATACGCTGCGAAACAGTATCTTGGGAAGGCGACCCGTGCTGAAATCTCAAATTGTGCTGGAGGCTCCACACCAACACTGAAACCTACACAATCTACGTGCGTGGCTAAATAACAAGTATTGTGGTTTTGAAACTCTGTAATGGAGCCTCTGAACTTGTCGAAGGTATAAGCTAAACCACGACCTTGCAGTAGTTGCAACCACAATGGGGTAGTACCGGTACGCTGTTTGACCTCAATGTAATCGTAAGAAGAATTCTCCGGATAAAAGCCCTTGATGACAATTTCATGGACAATGATATCGTCCCAGTCGTTACTATATTCCAGTCCCCTTTTCCAATTAGGCGTCTTCTCGCTTTCCGGAATAACCAGGATAACGTGCTCGGCCATGTTGCTGTCGTAGTGCGCCTGCGCCGCTTCCTCAGAATCCTGCACCGGCACCAGCACCTCCTTTCCATCCACCAGGAACACCATGTGCGTAGCCTCAACCACCTTCACCGACTTCACTTTGAACGAGACCTTCTGCTGCGAAGAGCCGCTACCGTTCCAGACCTCGACATCGGCCTCCCCATTCGCCGTAGCGCCGAAAGGCCGCTTCATCTCGAACGAATGCTTGTCCAGAGGCGTCACCTTCACTGCATCCGGGTTGGAGGAACGCACGTTGAATCCATCGTAGACGGCGCTGCTGCCAGCCTCCGGTGTTACCGTAACCACCACGGAATTGAAGGCGGTCACATACATCTCGTCAATGTCCTCATTCACGGAATCTGTCACTCCGGAGCGCGAAATGGTCCAGTCAAAGCTACCGGCAAGGCCGCGCGTCTCCACGGCCGTAAGCGTGAACGGCACCGCGGGGGTTTCCACCTCCACAGGGTTCTTATCTTTCAACGAATCTTTGCCGCATCCGGCAAAAAGAGCAGCCGCCAGGGCTAAAGGTACGAGTTTCAAGGTCTTCATACCTCAAATATAGCAAACTTTTGGTTCACCGCAAACACCCCAACCCCCTCCTTCGCAAAAATTTGCGCCCAACCTTCTTACGCCCTCGCCCACGTTTTCGCTAACCACCTACTCCTCAGTCACTTACATAATCTCCTCCAGGAACTTATTCCCGGAGGAGATTTCACATTTAACTGATTATAAGCGAATTAGCAAAAACGCCTCAACCATTTCACCCTCACACCCGTCTGATTGTCTTACCAAACGGAAACACGGTCGCAATGGCCATCTTGAAGTGTTGCAGGCCCCAGGGAATTCCCACAATAGTCACGCAGAAGAGAAGGCCGAAGGTAAAGTGCAGAATGGCAATCTCCCACCAGCCGCAGAGGATCCAAATGAGATTCATCAGCACGGAAACACATCCGGGCTCGTTGGGCCCGTTCACCAGGTCACGCCCAAACGGCCACAGCGCATAAGTGCCCAGTTTGAACAGTTGTACGCCAAAAGGAATGCCGATGATCGTGATGCACATCATGAGACCCACGATGTAATAGATGATGGCGATAATAATGCCACCAAAGACAAGCCAGAGTATATTCCCAAGAAACTTCATACCACGCAATATTAATTTCTGCACTGCAAAAATACGGAAAATAAAACAAACTATGT
>CAMODD010000038.1:0-17211 GCA_946611215.1 uncultured Bacteroidales bacterium
TAGGCACAGGTCTGCAAAACCTGCTACAGCGGTTCGATTCCGCTTGGTACCTCCAGAATGCCCCTGAACATTGTTCGGGGCATTTGATTTTTCAATATATGCCTCAAATGAATCTCGTTTGATGTCATTTTGAGCACTTTGTTAGATAGCTGATTGTACAATGTCCTCCGGTAGGCGGCATTGTGTAAATGGTTAATTGCTTTATTGTTGTTGATTTGTCGGATTCGCGGCAACTCCTTACTTTCGCCTGAGAATATGAAAGACTATCGAAAAACGAAGCTGGCGTGTTATCTGGGTTTTGTGACGCAGGCCATTGTTGCGAACTTTACCCCGCTTCTTTTCATGGCTTTTCACCGTGAATACCAAATCTCTATTGCGAGCCTGGCCCTTATCCCGGCCGTTTTCTATGTGGTGCAGCTGGTGACAGACTTTCTCTGTGCTAAATTCAAGAACATTGATTACCGCAGGAGCATTATTGTGTCGGAGGTGACATCGGCCCTCGGGCTTATCGGCCTGGCGTTTGTGCCCGGCCTTTTCCACCATCCGCTTGTGGGTATCCTGCTGTGCGTTGCCGTTTATGCCGTGGGGAGCGGCCTCATCGAAGTGCTGTGCAGCCCCATCATCGAGGCATGCCCTTTTCCCAACAAGGAAGGGATGATGAGCCTCCTCCACTCTTTCTACTCATGGGGCGCTGTGGGGGTAATCCTGGGCTCTACGCTATTCTTTACGGTTTTTGGGCTGGACAACTGGCGCATCCTCACTTGCCTTTGGGCCCTGGTTCCGCTCTATAACATCGTGAATTTTGCCACTTGTCCCATCGAGCCCATCGTGCCGGATTCCGAGGGCATGAGTATGGGACAGCTGCTCCGGAACCGGACCTTCTGGCTCTTTTTGCTGCTGATGGTTGCGGCGGGTGCTTCGGAGAGCACCATGGCGCAGTGGACATCGGCCTTTGCCGAGGCTTCTCTTGGCGTAGAGAAGGCTGTCGGAGACCTGGCCGGCCCGGCAGGCTTTGCCTTCTGCATGGGCCTGGGACGTCTCTGGTATGGAAAGAAAGGGCAGAATATGGATCTGTCTGCCTATATGATGTGGGCCGGCATCCTCACGTTCGCCGCCTATTTGACGGCTTCGCTGGTTCCGGTTCCCATGATTGCCCTGGCGGGCTGTATGATCAGCGGTCTTGCTGTGGGAATTATGTGGCCGGGGTCCATCAGCCTGACTTCGGCCCGGATGCCCGGCGGCGGAACGGCCTTGTTTGCCCTGCTGGCCCTGGCGGGCGATGCCGGCGGCACGTTTGGCCCCTCCCTGGTGGGACTATGCGGAGACAATATCCAAAGCGGTATTCTGGCTGCTTCCGTTTTCCCTGCGCTTCTGGTCCTGTGCCTTCTGGCTATCCGGTGTAAAAGAAGTTAGTTCAGCACCTCGCAGTAGAGGGTGTCTCGAACGTAAATCAGTTCCATGCTGCTGTCCTGGCCATAAACCAGGGTGACGGTGTCTCCTTTGTGGATGACGTCTTTGGGAGCGCCGTTGTTTTTGATGCAGTTGTAGACGGTGAGGATGTCCTCGGACCAGCACTCGTGGTTGTGGAGATGGACGGGCTGGGCGTCTACCAGTTCTTCGATGGTGGAAATATGCTCCCGGGTGGCGCCGGCGCTGCGGCTCACGCAGGAATACATGCCTACAATACTAACTAACGCTACTAAGGCAAGGTAAGGTTTCATTTATCAGGTCTTGAATAGTTTTCGGGGGCCGAAGATACGTCATAACCTGTTTAAATGCAAATTAATTGTTAAACTTTGACAAGTTTAGTGAGTCGGACCGGGCCGTGAGGGAGTCGGCCGGGGAAGTGAGGGCGTTTACCTGCGCCTGCAGGGAATCCAGCCTCTGCTGCATGGATTGCAGCATGGCGGCGCTACGGGCCAGTTCCCGGTCTGTCCTGGAGTAGATTTCGTTAATCATGGAGCTCATTTGGTCTTCGCTAAGGCCAAACGTATGCTCCCGGATGGTGACATTCTTTTCTTTGATGCCACAGTGGGCCAGATTCTCCAGATACACTGTGCGAAGACTGTCGGTAAGCGGGTCTCCCGCGATGTCAATGGTGGCATGCCGCCCTTTCACCGTGAAATCGTATACGTAAGAGTGAGGCCCCACGACGCGGTTGTTCTCCAGGAATACCTGTACATTTCTCTCGAAGTTGTTCTCCCGGATGAGGTTGAAGGCACTCCAGATGCTGGGAATGAGGAACAGGATGAAGATGGCCGATGCCGCCTGTTTGCTGCGTCGCGTCATTTCCGGCCCTTTGTCGGTCATTTTGCGGAAATTCAGGTACCGCACCATGAGGAAGGTAGCCAGCGCGATAAACACGCTGTTGATGAGGAACAGGTACAGCGCTCCCAGGAAGAAGTGCATGTTGGCGTGCGCCAGACCGTAGCCGGCGGTGCACAGCGGCGGCATGAGGGCGGTGGCGATGGCAACGCCCGAAAGCACGGTGCCGCGTTCCTTGCGGCTGTTTTCCAGGATGCCGGCCATGCCGCCGAAGAAAGCGATGAGGACGTCGTAAATGGTAGGGGAGGTGCGTGCCTCCAGCTCCGTAGGATTCACCAGCGCCAGCGGCGACAGGATGAAATAGATGGTAGACGCCAGGAGGGAAATCACCACCATGACGAGCAGGTTCTTCGCGGCCGATTTGAGGAGGTCCATGTCGTTGGTGCCCAGTGCCAGGCCCGTGCCGATGATAGGGCCCATGAGCGGAGACACCAGCATGGCGCCGATGATGACGGCGGTGGAGTTGACATTCAGGCCGACGGACGCCAGGACGATGGCGAATGCAAGGATCCAGACATTGGGCCCGCGGAACCAGATGGCTCCTTTGATGCGCTCGGCTGCATCCTCCGTATCTACGTCGTCAAACAGGTAAACATATCGTTTGAACAGAATTTTCAGATAAGACCAGATTCCGTTTTCCATATTCTGCATAATTTCGCGCAAGTTACGCTTTTTTTTAATATATTTGTATGTTCTAGACATCCGATTATGAGAAACACTATCATATTGGCAGCCCTGACGGTCATGGCACTGTCCGGCTGCGCACCCAAAAACAACAACGTGCCCATTGAGGCTCCGGCCTCCGTGCTGGAGACCCTTCCGGGCAACTACACCCTCAAAACCACCGTAGACGACAGCGTGCGCTACTCTACCGCCGTAGTCACGCAGATTGCCTCCGGTGAGTATCAGATTTCCCGCGTAACCGTATACGGCCCCGTCCTGTACGGTTTCAAACTGGGTGAACACGCCGCCGTGCAGTCCGAGGAACTGGGCTCCGGCGCCGTTACTTACACTCCCGGCATCAAGAAGACAACCATCAGTTTTGAAAAAGGAGGATCCCTATGCGAACTGTCAAAATAATCCTTGCCTCGGTACTGGCCATCTCCCTGGTGGCCTCCTGTAAAGACCCCAACTTCGTATCCCGCCAGGACTACGACGCCCTCATGAAAGAATATGAAGACCTGCAGGCCGGCTCTGCCGCCATCCGGGAAGAATATGCCCAGCAGGCCAAGTCCGTGGACAACATCCTCGAGAAACTGTCCCAGATCAGCGGCAGTACGGTAGTTCTCCGCTCCGACATGGAGCGCGGCACGGCCCAGATGACCCAGGTGCAGCAGATCGAAAACGGCCTGGACAACATCAAAGACCAGCTGGATGAACTGGAAAAAGCTACAAAGAGTAACAGGCAGCTTCGCGGCATGGTCGCAAGCCTCAAGAAGGTCATCGCCCAGAAAGAGGCGGAAATCGAAGACCTCAAGGCCGAGATTGCCAAGCGCGACGCCACCATCTCCGAGCAGCACAAGACCATTACCGAGCAAAGCGGCACCATCGAAACCCAGAACGCTACCATCAGCGCCCAGCAGGAAAACCTGCACGCCCTTCTGGCCGAGCAAGCCCAGATGCTCTTCCAGGCCGGTGTTGACTTCGAAGACCTGGGAGATGAAGCCCCCGAGGTGAGCCTCAGAAAGAACAAACGCAAGATGGCGGAATTCCGTGAGGCCATGTACCGCAAGGCCATTGTCTATTATAACCAGGCCCAGGCTGCCGGTTATCCCGAAGCTGCCTACCGCATCTCTGCCGTCGAAGAAAAACTGGCTCAGTAAATGATCATCCGCAGCAAAGCCCCCCTCCGGCTGGGACTGGCCGGCGGCGGAACCGATGTGTCACCCTATTCCGACATGTTCGGCGGTTACGTCCTCAATGCCACCATCAACCTGGCGGCCTATTGCACCATCGAGCCGCTGGATACTCCCGTCATGCAGGTCAATGCGGCCGATGCTGCCGTAAAGGCCGTGGTCCCCGTGGGGCAGCCTTCCGGGGCGCGCCTGATTGACGGAGTGTACGCTCGCATCGTGAAGGACTTCGGCCCGGTACCATCGGCCGGCTTTGCCATTACCACGTACAATGATGCGCCCGCCGGGTCCGGTCTAGGCACCTCGTCCACCATGGTGGTGTGCATCCTCAAGTGCTTTGCCGAGTGGATGGACCTTCCGCTGGGAGACTACGAAGTGGCCCGCCTGGCCTACGAAATCGAGAGGAAGGACCTGGCCCTTGCCGGCGGCAAACAGGACCAGTATGCCGCTGCGTTCGGTGGCTTCAACTTCATGGAGTTCCTTCCTTCCGACATGGTCATTGTGAATCCGCTTCGCGTGAAGCCCTGGATTGTGTCGGAGCTGGAGGGCAGCATGGTGCTGTACTTTACGGGCCGAAGCCGGGAAGGCGCCCACATCATTGCCGAGCAGCAGAAAGCGGCCCGCGACGGCTCCGAGGTTGCGATTGAGGCCATGCACCGCATCAAGCAGAGCACTATTGAGATGAAACTGGCTCTCCTTCGCGGAGACATGGCGGCCTTTGCCTCCATCCTGGGCTGGGCCTGGGAAGAGAAGAAGAAGATGGCCGATGCCATTAGCAATCCCATGATTCAGGAGGCTTTTGACGTAGCCATGAGTGCCGGAGCCATCTCCGGAAAAGTCTCCGGTGCCGGTGGCGGCGGCTTCATGATGTTCATGGTCAATCCCACCCGGCGAGTAGAAGTGATTGAGGCCCTCCAGGCCCTCCCGGGTAAAGTGGTCCCGTTCCAGTTCACCGAAAAGGGTGCCGTCGCATGGAAGTTATAGTCCTTGCCGGCGGCCTGGGTACGAGGCTCCGCTCCGTCATCCATGAGATTCCCAAATGTCTGGCACCGATAGCCAGTGCCTCTATATCTGATCTGGCCGAAAGGGCCTCCGGGTGGTCTGTCCCACCGGGGGCTAAAAAAAAGGCCGATGCCCCCGGTGGGACAGACGCACCCTGCGGCTACGGCCCGGTTCCGTTTCTGCAGTATCTGCTGGAGTGGCTCTCGGACTATCCGGTGGAGCATGTGGTGTTCTCGGTGGGGTATCTGCGGGAGCAGGTGATTGATTTTATCCATAGCCGTCAATGGCCGTTTTCGTATGACTTCGCTGTTGAGCAAACACCGCTTGGAACGGGCGGCGGAATCCGGCTGGCGCTGGAAAAGTGCCATGGGGACCATGTATTTGTGGTGAATGGCGATACGTTCTATCCAGTAGACCTTACGGTTTTTTCTTTCGATAAACCTATTACCTTGGCCCTTAAGCCCATGAAGGACTTCGACCGTTATGGAACGGTGGTTATTGATAATTGTCATTCTGAGCGCAACGAAGAATCTGTTTCCGAAAGGCCTGCGGCAGAAGAAAATTATTTTTCGCAAGGCTTTGCGAAAAACCAATTTTCTCCTGCCATCGCAAACCCAACGCACAAAGATTCCTTTCGGATCACTGCTTTCCATGAGAAGCATCATTGCGCTGAAGGGCTCATTAACGGCGGGGTGTATGTCATTGACCGCAGCAGGCTGGATCTGAGCAGCTTGCCGGAGCGGTTCTCCTTCGAGAAGGAGGTGCTGGAGCCGGGCGCGGCCATCGGCGAGGTGGGCGGCGTGGTCTCCGACGCGTATTTCATCGACATCGGCATTCCCGAGGACTACGGGCGGGCGCAGTGGGCGCTGCCGGCATGGAAAGCGGTGAAGCGGGTGTCATCGGCCCTCATGGAGGCATCGGCCGATACCCTTTTCCTAGACCGCGATGGGGTGCTCAACCGGCATCTGCCGGGGGATTACGTGCGCACGCCCGCGATGTGGGAATGGATGCCCGGCGTGCTGGAGGAGTTTCCCCGGTGGGCGGCGCGGTTCCGTCGCATCGTGCTGGTGAGCAACCAGCGCGGGGTGGGGAAGGGCGTGATGTCGGACGAGGACCTTTCGCGCATTCACGCAGGGATGATGGCCGATATCCTTGCGGCCGGCGGGCGGCTGGACCTGGCGCTCTACTGCACGGCGGTTTCGGACGATGACGCCCGTCGCAAGCCTAACACGGGCATGTTTTTGGAGGCACAGCAGTTGTTCCCCGATATAGACGCAGAAAACAGCGTCATGGTGGGGGACAGCCCTTCAGACGCTGCTTTTGCTCAGAACTGCGGCATGCAGTTTATTCTTCTGAGTCCGGAAGCGGTTTCTTAGGATTCTTCGGGACGCCCAGCTTGATGAGCTGGCGGGCAGACGTGAGGATGGAATTCCCCGAATCACTGATCTTGGCGCTTACTTTGTCGTACTCGTCCAGGGCGGCGTGGAGCTTGTCTCCCATAGCGGCGTGTGCCTTCGCGAAGTCGGCCACGCGGTCTACCATGGTCTGGGCGGCCTTGATAATCTTTTCCTGGTTGCGGGCCTGGTCGTAGTTGGTCCAGGCGATGCGGATCATGCGAAGGAACGGCATGAGGGTTTCCTCGGTGGTGAGGAGGACGCCCTGCTGATAGGCTTCCTGGAAGATATTGGGAGCCAAGGTCTTGGCCAGCTGCAGGCAGCCGTAGTTGGGGATGAACATGATGACGTAGTCCAGCGTTTTGTAGCCGTCCCGCACGTAATCCTGGTAGCGTTTGCCGGAGAGGCTCCTGATCTGGGCCCGGACAGCCTGGAGGTTCCGGCGGGCTGCATCTTCCTTCTGGGCGGGGTCTTCGGTGGCATACCAGTCGGAGAGCGCTTCCATGGAGGTTTTGGCATCTACGATGACCTCGGTTTTATCCGGGTAATGGAGGATGTAGTCCGGGCGCATGCGCTTGCCGCTGTCTTCGTTGAGGACGATGGCGCCGCTTTGGTCCCGCAGCGTTTCTTCGCGGTCAAAGTCCCGGCCTTCTTCCATGCCTTCGGCTACCAGCATATTATAGAGAATGGTCTCTCCCCAGATACCGGTCATCTTGTTCTGGCCTTTGAGGGCTTGGGCCAGGTTGTCGGCCTTGCTGCCGATGCTGGAAGTCTGGTCCTGCAGGTGCTTGACGGCCTGTTCCACGGCGGTCTTGAGGGTGGCGTTGCCCTCGGCCTGCGTGCGTTTGGATGCCTCGAAACTCTCCTGCATGGCCTTGAGGTCTTTCCCCAGGGGACCGGCGATGTTCTTGAACGTTTCTTCGGCCTTCTTCTGGAGGGCTTCCTCCCGCTGCTGGAGAAGTTTTTCCGTCTGAGCCGACAGCTGGCTTTTCACCAGTTCCAGCTGGCGGTCAAAGGATTCCTGCTGCAGCTGGTGCAGTTTCTTCTCGTTTTCGAGGGCAGCCTTGGTGGCAATGAGTTCGTTCTCCAGGGCGTTGCAGGCCTTTACCTGCCGCGTGCGCATGACGAGCCAGGTTACGACAATGGCCACGGCAATGAGGATTGCCGCAGCCACTATGATGATGAGATTTACCGTATCCATAAGTACAAAGATACGGTAAAAATTGATTTAGTGCTTGTTTCTACGTGCGCAAAGATAATATTTTTTTTATTTCGCAAGCGCTTTCGCACATATAAAAGCCGTACTCCACGCCGCCTGCAGGTTGAACCCGCCGGTAATGGCGTCCACGTCCAGCACTTCGCCGGCAAAATACAGCCCTGGATGCGTCTTGCACTCCAGCGTACCCAGGTCCAGCTGCGACAGCGCCACGCCGCCCGCCGTAACAAACTCCTCCCGGAACTTGCTCTTGCCGCTCACCGGGTACGTGTCGTTGGTGAGCACCGCCGTGAGCCGGTTGAGCCCCTTGCTTCCGAGCTCCGCCCAGCGGATATCCGGTCTGAGGCCCGCCCTTTGAACCAGGTGCTCCCACAGCCTCGCCTGCAGCAGGGGCGTGTTGGACACCTGTTTCTGCGGATTTCGGGCCGATGCCTCCTGCAGCCTTGCCCGCACCTCGCCCTCGTTGGCGCTGAGCCAGTTGATGCCCACCGTTCCCTGGTACCCGTTTTCTGCCAGGTACCGCGCCGCATACGACGACAGCTTGAGCGCCGCCGGTCCGCTGAGCCCCCAGTCGGTAATGAGCAGCGGTCCCTCCGCCTTGAACGCCGTTCCCTGCAGCCCCACCTGCGCCTCTACCACCATGCCCATCAGCGCCCTGAGCCCCTTGTCCGGCACATTGAACGTAAACAGCGACGGCACCGGCGGCACTATCTCCAGCTCCAGCCCCTCCAAAAACGGAAACCGCTGCGCCCCGCCCGTTGTCACCACCACCGCATCGAACGGCTCTCCATTGACAAGATAGCCCATAGATTCTTCGCTTCGCTCAGAATGACAGGAGGAGGGCTCAGAATGACAAGAGGAGGGCTCAGAATGACAGGAGGAAGGCTCAGAATGACATGAGGAAGGCTCAGATTGACATGCGGAAGGCTCATAATGACAGGCGCGCGCGGGCGTTGCGATGGCCGGCGAAAATTGGTTTTTCGGGCCCCGTCCCGAAAAATAATTTTCGTCGGCCGCGGGCCCTTCGGTTATACTCGTAATTCTGGTATTTAGTCTAAGGTCAACCCCCTTCATGGCTCGAAGGAGTGCCCGGACAACGTCCATGGCATCCTGCGACTGCGGAAACCAGCAGTGATCGTCTTGCAGGACGCAGGGAACGCCCTGGGCGGTGAACCAGGAGATGGTGTCGTGCTGCGAGAAGGCCTTGAGGGCGCGTTTCATGAGGCGCTCGCCCCGCGGGTAGGCATCGGCCAGGCTCCTGATTCCTTCGAAATCGTTGGTAAGATTGCACCTGCCGCCGCCGGTGATGGCCACTTTGGCGAGCGGTTTGCTCCCCGCTTCAAAGACGGTGATCTCAGCATCGGCCTTCATCTGACGAAGCTGCGCGGCGCAGTAGCACCCCGCCGCTCCGGCTCCGATGATGGCAATTCTCTTCATGCTAAAGCCGGCCTTGCTCTCCCAGGTGGCTGTCCTTGAAGCCCAGGAAGTAGAGCACGCCGTCCAGGCCGATGGTGCTCAGGCTCTGGCGGGCGGTCTCCTTCACGCGCGGTTTGGCATGGAACGCGATGCCCAGGCCGGCTTCGAGCAGCATGGGAAGGTCGTTGGCACCGTCTCCTACGGCAATGGTCTGGGCAATGTTCACCTTCTCTGTCTGGGCGATGAGCTTGAGGAGGTCTGCCTTGCGGCGGCCGTCCACGACGTCTCCCACATAGCGGCCGGTGAGCTTGCCGTCTTCGCCAATTTCCAGTTCGTTGGCATAGATGTAGTCAATGCCGTATTTGCGCTGCAGGTACTCTCCAAAGAAGGTGAAGCCGCCGCTGAGGATGGCGATCTTGTAGCCGCAGGTCTTGAGAACGCTCATGAGGCGGTCTGTACCTTCGGTAATGGGCAGATTCTCTGCGATGTCCCGCATGACGGAAACGTCCAGGCCCTTGAGGAGCGCCACGCGCTCGGTGAAGCTTTCCTTGAAATCAATCTCTCCCCGCATGGCGCGCTCGGTGATGGCCGCCACTTTGTCATATACGCCATGACGGCGGGCGAGCTCATCGATGCACTCGGCCTGGATGAGCGTGGAGTCCATATCAAAGCAGATGAGCCGGCGCATGCGGCGGTACATGTCGTCCTTCTGGAAGGAGAAGTCCATGCCGCTGTCGGAGGAAAGGGTCATGAGCTCTTTCTGGAAAGCACCTTTGTCTTCCAGGGTACCGCGGATGGAGAATTCCACGCAGGCGCGGACATTCCGTTCCGGGTGCTTGACGCTCATACGGCCGGTGAGGCGCTTGATGGCATCGATATTGAGGCCGTGCCGGGCAATGATTTCTGCGGCCGACTGGATTTGGCCGGCACTGAGGCTCCGGCCAATCACCGTAAGGATATAGCGGTTCTTGCCCTGGCGGCCGGCCCAGGCCTCGTATTCGTCGTCGGTGATGGGCTCGAAGCCAATGTTTACCCCAATCTCCGTAGCCTTGAACAGGAGTTCTTTCATGACCTGTCCCGACGCTTTGTCGTCTATTCGGATGAGGATGCCCAGCGACAGGGTACTGTGGATGTCGGCCTGGCCGATGTCCAGGATCTGGGCGTCGTACCGGGCCAGGATGGCCATGACCTCGGCCGTGAGGCCTACGCGGTCTTTGCCGGAAATGCGAATTAAGATCTGTTCCATGTTCATAGTGTGCAAATTTACGGAAAATTTGGTAAATTTGTCGGATATTACTTATTTATGACGTTACTCATCATCTATTTACTTCTGACAATGAGCATTTCCTTTCTGTGCTCATTGCTGGAGTCGGTGCTCATGTCCACCCCCATCTCCTACATTTCCATGAAGGAGGAAGAGGGAGACCGCAACGCCGCCCTCTTCATGAAGTATAAGCAGGACCCTGACCGCCCCCTGTCTGCCATCCTGTCTCTCAATACCATCGCCAACACGCTGGGCGCTGCCGCCGTGGGCCATCAGGCCACGCAGCTCTCCGGAGACCACTGGTTCGGTGTCATCAGCGCCGCCATGACCTTCCTCATCCTGGTTTTCTCCGAGATTGTTCCTAAAACCATCGGCACCACGCACTGGAAGGGCCTTCTGTGGCTCTCCCGTATCATGAAGGTGCTGGTGTTCGTCCTCTTTCCCATCGTGTGGCTGGTGGATAAAATCCATGACACCATCACGAGCGGAGACCCCGACCTTGGCATCTCCCGCGAGGAAGTGAGCGCCATGGCCAACATGGGAGAGGAAGAAGGGGTACTGGACAATTCCGAGAACAAGGTTATCCAGAACATCATCAAACTGGACGACATCAAGGCCTACGACGTCATGACCCCGCGCGTGGTGGCTGCCATCGCCCCCGAGAACATGACGCTCAAGCAGTTCTACAAGCAGGAAGACCTTTCCCACAACTCCCGCATTCCCGTCTATTCGGACTCTCCCGAATTCATTACCGGCTATGTCATGCGCTACGATGTCCTGGAGAACCTGGCCGAGGACAAGTTTGACATGCGCCTGAAGTCCATCAAGCGTAAGATTGCCGCTTTCCACGAGGAAACCGCCGTGGGAGACATCTGGGAAAGCCTTCTCAAAACCCGTGACCAGATTGCCTGCATCATAGACGACTACGGCTGCTTCCAGGGCATCATTACGCTGGAAGACATCATGGAAACCATCCTGGGCATGGAAATCATTGACGAGAACGACACCATCACCGACATGCAGCAGTATGCCAAGGAACGCTGGCTCAAGAGAAAGAACCAGTACAAGCAGATTGTCCTGCCCGAGGAAGAAGATGAGTAGGCTGTTCTTCAATCCCATCACCGGCAAGTTCTTTACGCTCATCGCCCGCCGCCGGAAACCCCGCAAGGCTCCGGTGAACGCAGAAGTGGAAGCGCTCCGCGTACGGGCCAAGGCCGAGCTGCCGCCACGCCTCCGGGCCCTGGCTGCGCAGCATGGCTTTATATATAATAAGGTATTCATCAAGAACAATGTGAGTAACTGGGGCAGCTGCTCATCCCTTGGCAATATCAACCTGAACCTCCGGCTGGTGGCGCTTCCCGCACACCTGGCCGATTACGTCATGCTCCACGAGCTGTGCCACCTCCGTTACATGAACCACGGCAAGCCGTTCCATGCCCTTTTGGAAAGCGTCTGCCCCGGACACCGGGCCCTGGAGAAGGAGTTGAAGGGGTATAAGATAACGGCAACCGGAACCGTTTACAATCTTAAGCCGGATTTGCCGGAAAAGATGCTTTAGATCGTAAGCACTGACGATCTAAAGCAGGATTTGCGGCGAATTATGCTTTTGTTCGTAACGCTTCTAGGAGAAGTTCGAAAAGCCGGGGCTTGGCGTAGGTGTCAAGGGCGGTTTCGGGGATCCAGATATACCCTTCGGGCAATTCAGGACGGGCCGATGTTTCCAATAGGTAAAAATCAACGATTAAAGTGCGATGCGTCAGTTGATGCTTGACGCCTTTCTTGATTAGAACAATTTTTTCTGTTCCCGCTGGACCACCGGCCATCGCAACGCCCGCGCGCGAAGCATCTTTTTCCACAACCATGGGCTCATACAGCCCTTGCCAGATGTCACCGGCACCGCGGCGCCGGATGGCGGTGTAGCCGTTACAGCGCACGTAGATGTAGCTGAAGCGGCGCTCCTGGATGGCTGCCGGGGCTTTTTTCACGGGAAGGAGGGCTACGCGGCCGGTACGGAAGGCGTGGCAGGAAGCCTGCAGGGGGCAGGTGAGGCAGCCCGGGCTCTGCGGAGTGCACTGCAGGGCTCCGAAATCCATCATGCCCTGGTTGAAAGCGGCGGGGTCTTCCTCCGGCAACAGCCGCTGGGCCAGGGCCGTGAATTCTTTCTTGGCCTCTGTGGTGCCCACCGGCGTAACAATGCCAAAATGGCGCGACAGAACCCGGTACACATTGCCGTCCACGACGGCGGCGGGAAGTCCGAAGCAGATGGAACCGATGGCGGCTGCGGTGTAGTCTCCCACGCCCTTCAGCGCCTTGATGCCTTCCAGGGTGGTGGGGAACCCGCCGGCTGCGACAATCTGTTTTGCCGCCGCATGCAGGTTCCGGGCGCGCGAATAGTAGCCCAGGCCTTCCCAGAGCCTTAACACCTCGTCCTCGGAGGCATCGGCCAGCTGCTCCACCGTGGGGAATCGCTCCATAAAACGGTGCCAATAGGCCGTTCCCTGCGCGATGCGTGTCTGCTGCAGGATAATCTCACTGAGCCAGACGGCATACGGATCCCGGGTACGGCGCCAGGGAAGGTCCCGCCCGTTTTCCGAGTACCATAAAAGAATGTTCCGGGTAAATGCGTTCACGGCGCAAAAATACGAATTTTTTGTGTACTTTTGCACCGTGGAACAGAACGAACAAATCCCCGATTTCGCCGAGGTCCTGGAGGTAGCCTCCGAGGCCGGCCACATCCTTCTCGAAAACGGTGCGGAACTTTCCCGCGTAGAAGATATCATGAACCGGATTTCAACCCATTTCGGGGTGAGCTCCGGTCATTTTTTCATCCTTTCCAACGGCATCTTCACTTCCGGCAAGGCCGAGAAAGTGCACAAGGCCGGCGGCCAGGCTTCTACCTATGCCAACGTGGCCTTTATTCCCATCCGGGCCACGCAGTTCTCCCGCGTTACGGCTGTTAACCGCCTCAGCTACGACATTTCGGCCGGCCGGTGCAATCTGGATGAGGCCCGGGAACGCCTGGAGCAGATTAAGAAAATGCCGGTCAAACCCTTCTGGGAGCAGCTCGTCGCCACTTCCATGAGCGCAGCGGCATTCTCGGCCGTGTTCGGCGGCGGCTTCGAGGACTGTGCGGCAGCAGCCATTGCCGGACTCATCCTGTACCTGTTCATCTTCTTCGTGAGTTCCCGCTACATGTCCCGTATCGTGGCGGGCGTGTCCAATGCTTTTGTGGCTACCCTTGTCTCCATCCTGTGCTGGCGTCTGGGCCTGGGTACCAGCCTCAGCGACATTGTCATTGGCGCAGTAATGCCCCTTATTCCCGGTGTGCCTTTCACCAACGGCGTCAGGGACCTCGCCAACTCCGACTACCTGGCCGGCCTCACACGACTGACCGACGCCATGCTGGGCTTTGTGTGCATTGCCCTGGGCGTGTCGGTGGCCTTCATGCTGGACAGCGCGCTGTTTGGGGAATTCATCAAGCTCACGGGTGTGACGGCCAACCCCGAGACTGCCGGTTTCTTCTGGCAGGCCGTGGCGGCATTCCTGGGTACCCTGGGCTTTACTATTATATATGGTGTGGACAGGGAGCACTACCTTTCTTCCGGTATTATTGGCGTGGCCGGCTGGATGGTCTATCTCATGCTGGTGCGCTTTGCCGGGCTCACTGCCCCCGTGGCATCCCTCGGCGCCGCCCTCATCATCTGCATCCTGTCCCGCTTTGCGGCCGTTCCCAACCGCTGCCCGGCGCAGGTGTTCATCGTGTGCGGCATCTTTACCCTGGTGCCCGGCGCCGGCGTGTTCTGGTTCTCTTACTACCTCACGTCCAGTCAGTTTGACCTGGGTATGCACAGCGGGTTCATGGCCGTGAAAGTGGCCATTGCCATTGTTCTTGGAATTGTCTTTGCCATGGAACTGCCGCAGCGCCTGTTCTCCCGCTACCGCAAGGCTACGCACTAAAGAAAGCGCAGCAGGGCTTCGTACACGCGCTGGACGGGGAATCCCACTACATTGAAATAAGAGCCTTCGATGCGGCTGATGCCCACGTACCCGATCCATTCCTGGATGGCATAGGCCCCTGCCTTGTCAAAGGGCTTGTAAGTATCCACGTAATAGTCAATCTCTTCCTGGCTTAGCGCCTTGAACCACACCTGTGTGGTGACGGAGAAGGAACTCTCGTGTGCTGCGTCCCGGATGGTAACGGCCGTAGTCACATGATGGTTGCGCCCTGAGAGGTCCCGCAGCATGCGGCAGGCGTCTTCGCGGTCCTTGGGCTTTCCCAGGATTTCGCCTTCGCGGGAATCCGTGGGCGGCAGGATGACCATGGTGTCGGCGGTGATAAGGATTTCGTTCTCCTTCAGGGGCCGATGGAAGCCGTGCGACTTGCCCTGTGCCATCAGAAGCGGCACCTGGTCGTAGGGCGTTTCGGGGCCGAACCGCTCTTCGAAGCTGTTTTGCGTGTCTACCTCGAAATCGATGTCGAGACCGCTCAGGAGCTCCTTCCGGCGAGGGGAGGCGCTGCCCAGGATGATATGTTTTCCGTGAAGATCCATCGGCCTAGAATTTTTCCTTGTAAAGGGTGGGGTTGAAGATCCAGCGGTTCTGTGCGCGGAGGGTGGTCTCGATGCCTTCGCGGAGGCAGCCTTTGCCGCCGGGGCGGGAGGTGATCCAGTCGGCGGCTTCCTTGACTTCGTCTACGGCGTCGGCGGGGCATACGCCGCAGCCGGCGGCCTTGATGAGGTCCAGATCCGGGACGTCGTCTCCAAAGTACATGACATCCTTCGGGTCCAGGTGGTAGCGTTCGCAGAAGATGCCGAATTCGATGCGCTTGTCGCGGCAGTGCAGGAACACGTCTTCGGGTTTGACACCGCTCACGATCATGCGTTTGCGGATGGTTTCCGAACTGCCGCCCGTGATGACGGCGATGGGATAACCGTTCATGGAGGCCATCCTTATGGCGAATCCGTCTTTGGCGTCGTAGGTGCGGAGGAGGTCTCCGTCCGTGGTGCACTGGACGCCGCCGTCGGTGGCGACGCCATCTATGTCGAATGCGAAAGCTTTGATCTGGGTAAGGTCCATGGGATGCGATTGCGTTTTGCGCGTGCAAAGATATAAAGTTTTTTTTTAATTTTGCAGGATATGATAAGCTTAGACCAACTCCTTGCCAGTCGTGATGCGCGTGCCGCCCTCCAGCGGAAGATGCTGGATGAGAATCCGGGCTGCTGCATCGTGTGCCTCACCGTGCAGCTGCCGGGGCCCGTCAAGCGGAACGCCACCTCCCTTGCCATCGGGAAAGCCGGGGCCGATGCCCTCCGCGCGAGATTCCCCCACGCGCCGCTCACCGAACGGGACCTTCCCACGGGGTACGAGGCTTATCTCCCGCTCCCGATGTCTCCGCTCGATGCCAAGCGCGCTACGTGCGAGCTGGAGGAGTCGCATCCGCTGGGACGCCTCATGGATATTGATGTCGTCGGAGCGGAAGGGCCCGTCTCGCGGGATGCCATCGGCCTGCAGGCTCGCCGATGCCTCCTCTGCGGCAACGAAGTGCGCTACTGCATGCGCGCAAAGTCCCATACGCGGGAGGAACTCCTGGCCCGAATCGAAGAAATTGTTAGCAAGTATATTTATGGAATTCAGAAAACTGACCCCCGAAGAGATTGATTTTCTCATTTCCCGCGACTGCCGGGCCGACGACTGGTCCACCGTGGAAATCTCAGACCCTTCCTCGCTCAGCTATGTTCGCAACGTGCGTTTTTCGGGCACGGTACGATGGGGAAGTTTCAACGCGGTGTTTGAACTTCCCGGCGGCGTTAAAAAGCATTCCGGGCTCCGCAACGCCACCCTTCACAATGTGACGGTGGGGGACGACTCGCTCATTGAGAATGTGTCCAACTACATTGCCAACTACGACATCGGCCGTCATACCTATATTGAGAATGTGGATTTGGTGGTGACCGAAGGACCCTGCCGCTTCGGTAACGGCGTGGAGGTGTCGGTGCTCAATGAAACCGGCGGCCGCGAAGTGAAAATCTACGACCGCCTCAGCGCACAGATTGCCTATCTCCTGGCCCTCTACCGTCATCGGCCCGGGCTTATTGCCAGGCTCAATGCCGACATCGACGCCTATGCCGCCGCTCAGGAAAGCGCAAAGGGCGTGATCGGAGACTGGGTGTCCATCCGCAATACGCGCCATATCAACGGCGTCCGCATTGGAGACTATGCGGTGGTGAGCGGCGCCAGCCGGCTCCGGAACGGGTCCGTGCACAGCAATGAGCTGGCGCCGGTTACCATAGCTCATGGTGTGATAGCCGATGACTTTATCATCTGCAGCGGGTCCCACGTGAGCGACAACACGTCCGTCGAGCGTTGTTTCATTGGGCAGTGCTGCCATCTGGGCCATGGTTACAGCGCCACCGACTCCCTCTTTTTCAGTAACTGCCAGGAGGAAAACGGCGAGGCCTGTGCCATCTTTGCCGGTCCGTTCACGGTTACGCACCACAAGAGCACGCTGCTCATTGCCGGTATGTTCTCGTTCATGAATGCCGGCTCCGGCTCCAACCAGAGCAACCACATGTACAAACTGGGCCCCATCCACCAGGGCGTGATGGAACGCGGCTCCAAGACGGCCTCCGACTCCTATATCCTGTGGCCGTCCCGTGTGGGCGCCTTCTCGCTGGTGATGGGACGTCACGTGACGCACTCCGACACGTCTAATCTGCCGTTTTCCTATCTCATTGAGCAGCA
>CAMODD010000039.1:0-16965 GCA_946611215.1 uncultured Bacteroidales bacterium
TTCCGTACTTCGCGAAAATCTCTTGCTTTTTCTCAGGCTGTAAATATTCTGCCATTGTGCAATGAGTTTTGTTTGGTTATAAATGCTGCGGGACCTTCCCGCAAAAAAGCTTGCAAAATTAAGTAAATTTTTTGGATTTGCCAAATTTTACTTCAGGGCCTTCTCCAGGGCCGCCCAGTGTTCGGGGGTCATGCGGTTAGCACTGAGAAGGCATATACCGCTGGCCCCGGCATTCAGGGAGTTCTTCACGGCCGTCCCAATCTCTGAGGGCGTGAGGCCCCCATCCTTGGGGTGAGTGTATTCATCACGGTGTTCCCAATCCCGGCAAATGCGGAGACCGCTCATCACGGGTATATGGCCGGCCGCTTCCACTTCTTCGGAAACTACGCTGCAGAGCCAGTCCAGGCCTTCGTCGTAGTAGGCGTTGTAGTTCATGGGAAAGAACATGTCCACCGTCCACTGGTTCCACTGCTGGCGGACCATGTGTTCTGCATAGGAAATGGGGCCGGGGAAAACGTCCACGCTCACCTTCTTGCCCACCTGGTGAATGGCGCGTGCCATGCGGTCAACGAACAGGGTGAGCTGGTCGCAGCGGAACTGGGCCCACTGGAACACGGTGGAAGGGTCTTCCACGTGGCGGATGTCAATGCCCGTCTGTTCCATGAAGATGCGGGCGCAGTTGTCGCAGTAGCAATAGTCGGCCGGAGCATATTCGCTGTGGTCGTTCTCCGTGCCATAGATTTCACTGAGGGCGTGGGGTAGGATGACGTCCGGGTAACGGATGAAATCCAGACGCACATAATCTACGTCGGGGATGCGTGCCACCTCCAGGTATTTCTCTTCCAGGAAAGCCTGTACGTCGGGGTTGGCGGGATCCAGGAAACGGTAGCTGTCAATGTAGTTGGGGTGCTGGTCCGAGCTCTGGCCCAGGCGGTTTACGGCATACCACTCATGGGGCATGCCTTTTCTCATCATGGAAGGAACCCAGGCATGGTACTCCAACCCTTCCGCATGGGCGCGGGCTGATGCTCCACGGATGAGGTCCAGGTCCTTGCACTCGATGCAGACACCTGTCACGCCATGGCCCTTCCACTTACGAAAATGCGCCTGGAGCGTGTCCAGATTGGCTCGGTCGTCGATGGACTGCCATACGTATACAGGAGTTCGCATTTCCATAGGGCTGGAACAGGCAGCCAGGAAAAGGGTGGCAAGTATGATTATTAAGGCGTTAGGCTTCATGCTCAAACAATGTACGCTCCGTTAGGAAATCGGTCGTGCAAAAATAATGGAAATTATGCAAAACTACAACACATTTTCCGTCCGTTTTTTCGTATCTTTGCATATTATAATGACAAAACCTATGAAAATCGGTATTTGCAACGACCACGCAGGCGTGGATTACAAATTCAAGCTGGTCAAAATGCTCCAGAAAAAAGGCATCGAAGTCGTCAATTATGGAACGGATGCTCCTGATAGCGTTGACTATCCGGACTTTGCCCACCGGCTGGCATCGGCCGTCGAGGGCGGCGAGGTAGACCTCGGCATCGCCCTTTGCGGTACCGGTAACGGCATGGCCATGACCCTGAACAAGCACCAGGGTATCCGTGCGGGTCTGGCCTGGGAGACAGCCATCGGCAAACTCGTTGCTCAGCACAACAACGCCAACGTGCTGGTGCTGCCGGCCCGTTTCATCAGCTATCCCGTGGCATCGGCCATCGTGCGTGCCTGGCTGGAGACTCCTTTCGAGGGCGGCCGTCATCAGAAACGCATCGACAAAATTCCCTGCAAATGAGTTTTTACGTCCCCCGTCCCGGCGAGACGCTTTCCCACCACATAGAAGATTTCCCGGAAGGAGTGGTCCTTCCCATTGACAAGCCGTATCGCTGGACATCGGCCGATGTCATCCGTAAACTCAAGTGGAAAGCCATCCGTCATTTTGACAAGAAAAATCTGAAGGTGGGTCATGCGGGAACGTTGGATCCGCTGGCTACGGGAGTGCTTCTCGTATGTATTGGAGATGCCTGCAAGAAGGCCCAGATGCTCCAGGACCACGACAAAGAGTACATTGCCGGCATCCGCTTCGGCGCAACAACCCCCTCCTACGACCTTGAGAAAGAGATAGACCGGCATTTTCCCTTCGAACACATATCGGCCGATGCCGTCCGCGCCGCCCTTCCCGCGTTCCTTGGCGAGCAAGAGCAGGTTGCGCCTCTTTTCAGTGCAAAGAGCATAGATGGCGTGCGCGCTTACGAACTGGCCCGCAAACTGTACAGGCAGGGACGGGCAGAAGAACTCGATGCGGCCGCGATGGATTCCCTCCAGCGCAACCGCATCGTGATTTCTGAATTGGAACTCCTTTCTTTCGGGGCCTCTGTGCCGGTGGCGCCCCTTGACATGGAGAGCCGTGCGTCTTCGCGCATCAACGTGGCCGATACGTCGGCCCTGGGCCTGCCGGAAGCGTCCATTCGTATTGGCTGCTCCAAAGGCACTTACATCCGCGCCTTTGCCCGGGACCTGGGCGAGGCCGTGGGCTCCGGCGCCCACCTTTCCAGCCTCATCCGTTCCCGCAGCGGCGATTTTTCTGTGGAGAGCGCCCTCTCGCTCGAGGACGCCCTGTCCTTGTTCGAATAGCAGCTAGATGCGGCCGAGTTTCTCGGCCACATATGTCATGCGGCGGGCGAACTCCTTTCGGCCGATGAAGCCCAGGATGGCGGCGATGCCCAGGCCGCTGGCGGCACCGGTAAGGGCCAGGCGCAGGCTGTTCATCACTTTTCCCATGGGGTACTCGCGCATTTTGATGTAGTCTTCGATGGCCTTCTCCAGGGCCTCGGTGGTCATGGCCCCGCGGTACACGTCCAGGTCGTCGAAACCAAATTCGGCTCCTGAGATGTACTGTGTTACCTCGAAGCAGTTCTCGTAGTGTTCCGGCTTCCAGAATTTGTCCACGTCTTTCGCAAGGAAAGGAGCTGTGGCAGCGTCGTCAAACACCTTGGCGCGGGGATCTGCCGGACGGTTGGGATCCACGGGCTTGGAAGGGAGACCTGCGCCGGCTTTGATGCCGAAGGCTTCGAAATCGGCGGGAGCCACAAAGAGGAAGTGGGCGATGTCCCACATGTCGGCCACAAAGGTGGCGCGCTCCTTGACCAGCTCGACGGCGGCCTCTACGTACTCACGCGTAAAGATGTGATTGGCAAAATCGGCCCCGAATCCTTCGAAAGAGGCTCCGGCAGTGAGTGCGTTGCACGGGCAATCAACTACCTTGATGCCATGGCTCTCCAGCACGGGGATGAAAAGGTCTGTGAGCTCCGAAGTAGTCTTCAGGCGCAGATATTCTTTATTATACCACTTGGCTTTGTCGGGGTTGAACTTGGCACCGGCTTTCTGGACTTTGTCTAGGGAGAAGGCCTGCACCAGTTCCGGCAGGGTAAACATCTCACGGTCGTCGCCGGGATTCCAGCCCAGGAAGGCCAGAAGGTTCACGAAGGCCTCGGGAAAGTAGCCGTCCTCACGGTAGCCGTGGGAGACTTCGCCGGTCTCGGGGTTCTTCCAGGCCAGCGGGAATACCGGGAAGCCCAGTTTGTCGCCGTCACGCTTGGAGAGCTTGCCGTTGCCCACGGGCTTCAAGAGCAGGGACAGGTGAGCGAAGCGGGGCATGGTTTCTGTCCAGCCAAAAGCTTCATATAGCAGGTAGTGCAGCGGCAGGGACGGCAGCCATTCCTCGCCGCGGATGACCTCGGTGATTTCCATGAGGTGGTCGTCCACGATATTGGCGAGGTGGTAGGTGGGCAGTTCATCGGCCCGCTTCCAAAGGACTTTGTCGTCCAGGGTGTCGGTGTTCACTTCCACGTGACCGCGGATGAGGTCGTCCATCTTCACCACGCGGTTTTCCGGCATCTTGAAGCGCACGGTCCAGTCGGTGGTGGTCTCGAGGAGGCGCTTTACCTCGTCCTCGGGGAGACTGAGGGAGTTGCGAAGTTCTTTACGGGAAGCGGCATTATACATGAAGGTCTCACCTTTTGCCTCGGCTGCAGCACGCTTTTCGTTGAGCTCGTCGGCGCTGTCAAATGCGTAGTAGGCCCAGCCGGCGGCTACCAGCTGCTCTGCATATTGCCTGTAAATGGGGCGGCGCTGGCTCTGGCGATACGGTGCATGAGGGTGCTTTTCGGAAGCCACTTCCACCACTTTCCCGTTTTCATCCACGCCTTCGTCGGGGATGATGCCGCACCAGTTAAGGGCCTCGATGATATACTGCTCGGCTCCCGGGACAAAACGATGGGAGTCGGTATCTTCGATGCGGATGATGAAATCTCCGCCTTTCTGCTTGGCGTACAGGTAGTTATAAAGCGCCGTGCGCACACCGCCCATATGCAGCGGGCCGGTGGGAGACGGGGCGAATCTTACGCGGGTTCTTCTTTCCATTTGTATAGCGGTTTGAATCTGCAAAGTTAGCGGATTCCGTGCACAATTGCAATGAACTAATGCTTCCGTCGGATGGCGGGAGTAATTTCGAGGTCGCTCTTGGGCGCACCGGGCTCCAGGCACAGGACCGGCCGTTTGTCGGTGGCAAAATTGAAGTGCTTGGCGTTGTCGGAGTTGTTATAGCCGATTTTGATGGGCTCCGGACCAGCGGGCAAATGCATTTCCCCGCCGTGCTCGGTCTGTTCCCATTCGAAATTCTCGTCAATGATAACGAGGTTGCCCAGGTTCTTGTCGAGGCCCAGGCCACCCAGGTCCATCTCGAATCCCGTGACAATGGCCGTGATGCGAACCTTGTCGCCAAACTCGGGATCATTGTCCCAGATGATGCCCTTCTTGAAGTGGTTGGCATCGCCGGTATATTCGGAAATCATGTCGTCAATGCGCTCGAGGTCGCTCATCTTGGCGCCGCGTTCGTTGTTGCCCGTGGTGATGTTCACCAGCACGTTCTTGGCGGTCTTGAGGTCGAAGTCATTGAGCAGCGGGCTCTCGAACGCACCTTTTACGGCCATCTCCAGACGGTCGTTGCCGGTTCCTTCTCCGCTGCCCATGAGGGCCATGCCGGAGTTCCGCATCATCTTGCATACATCCTGGAAGTCCACGTTGATGTAGCCGGGGCAGCTGATGACCTCGATGATGCCGCGCACCGCTGTGGCCAGCACTTCATCGGCCTTGGGGAACGCTTCCTGGATGAGGGTGTCTCCAAAGAACTGATACAGTTTCTCGTTATTGATGATAAGGAGCGCGTCCACGTTCTTTTCCAGCTCGTGGATGCCGTCCACGGCCTTGGACTGGCTTTCATTGCCCTCGTTCCTGAACGGAATGGTCACAACGGCCACCGTGAGAATGCCGCGGTCCTTGGCCATCTTGGCAATGACAGGGGAAGCGCCGGTTCCCGTACCGCCGCCCATGCCCGCCGTAATGAAGAGCATCTTGGTTCCGCAGTCCAGCACCTTGCGGGCAATCTCGTCCTGGCTTTCCAGGGCGGCGTTGCGGCCGGCGGTAGGGTCGGTGCCGGCTCCCAGGCCGTTCTGCCCCATCTGGATTTTCACCGGAACTTCGCTGGAAGCCAGCGCCTGCGCGTCGGTATTGCACACGATGAAACTGCAGCCCTGAATGTTCTGCTTGTACATGTAGTTCACCGCATTACAACCGCCGCCGCCTACTCCAATCACTTTGATGATGGCGGAGTCCTCCTCCCAGTCACGGGGAATGATATTGATATCTGCGTTCATGATTATTCTTCTTTGTTGGCGTTATCGTAAAACTTGAGCGCGGTGTCTTCCACGTTCTTCCACAGGATGCTGAGGATGCCGGTCTTTTCACTCTTGGGTTTGGGAACCTTGACCCGCGTAGTTGTCTTGGGCTTTTCCTTCGGCTGTGCTTCCCCGAACTCATCGGGCTCGAACAGCGTCTCCCGGTCACTGGTCTCGTTGGTCACTTCCACTTCTACGGTTTCCACCTCTTCTTCCTTTTCGTCAGCCTCGGGTGCGCTCACGCAGTCCGGCAGGTTGTCGTCCTTGGCCGACAGGATCATGCCGATGGCCGATGTCGCCGCGGTGGAATACACTCCGCTTCCGGCCGATGCCGAGAAAGTGAACCGGGGATATCCCTTGCGCACATTGTAGCCCGACATTTCCTCGATGAGACTTTTGAAGTTGACCAGCTCTGCGCCACCGCCCGTGATGACAATCCCGCTTCTGAGGGAATTCTGCAGGCCGCTTTCCTGGATGTAATACAGTATAGCCTCTACAATCTCCCGGGCACGGCAGTCAATCACTTCCGAGATATAGCGGACCGGAACCTCCTTGAAAGGCTCCGTCAGACGAATCTGCAGCACCTTTTCGCTCAGTGTGGCCAGTTTGCCGGGCTGCACGGCGCCAAAGCGCTTTTTAATTTTCTCGGCCAGGTCTTCGGAAATGGAGCACTCTGTCCGGATATCATTGGTGATAGCCCTTCCGCCAAAGGGAATGGAAGCATAGTAGCGCATGATGCCGCCATGATAAATGGCAACCGAAGTGACGCCGGCACCTACGTCCACAAGCGCCACGCCGCCCATGCACTCCTCCTCGGTGAGCACGGTTCTCGCCACCACCTCCGGAAGGAAATACTTCTTGGCTACGGCAATGTTCAGGCTGTTGAAGATCTTGTCCAGCGCCGTCGTAGCCTTCCGGCTGCCGATGAACACCTTGAAGTTTCCCTCCAGCGAGCTCGAGAGCGTCCCCACCACGTCGTTTTCCACCAGCTGGATTTCGTCGTCAATGGAGAAGGACTGCGCCACCGCGCCGTACATGATCTGGCTGTCCGGGTTGGGCAGGGGATAGGTCTCCAGTGCCATGGATTTGAGGGCCTGGACCTCTTCGATGGTAATATAGTCGTCGGGATTCGTCCGTTCGATGCGGGCCGATGCCGTCACCTGCGCAACCTCGTTGCGGGGCATGCCCACCACCACCTGGAGAATCTTGATCATCAGCTCTTTCTCTGCGTCTTCCACAGCTTGCTTCAGGCGTTGCGACGCCTTGAGGGGATTCGCAATGGCGCTGTAGCGGATGCCCTCCGAGGGCGTCTCTTTATAGTACACAATCTGGACGTCGTCGCCCGTGATTTTGGCGACGCACAGGCCGAACTTGGAACTGCCCAAATCGATGGATGCAATGTACTTCTCTTCCATATATCTGTTTTATTTTCTACAAACCAGCTGCCCCCGGTACCGGAGGTCTACGGTGCGGTAACCGGGCCGTGCCGGCACCACGCTCTCGTAATATGCCTTCATCAGGCGCAGTTTTTCCTGAACCCGCACGGGCTCCCCAAAGATAAACTGCTCCTGTCCCTCACGGGGCGTCATGACAAGGTCTCCCTTCGTATTGACGGTAATCTTTACAATGTTATGCTCCCATACCGTGCCCGTGATGGTATTGATAAGGCCGATCATCTTGTCCAGCCAGGCCTTCTCGGCGGCATCGGCCGGTGTTCCCTTGAATCCGCGGGGAATCTTCATGGGGATGCATCCTTTGACCACCGGAACGTCTGCACTGCCCTGCGACTGGAGGGGAAAGACGAAGCCGGTGGCATCGGCGTAATATCCGTTGGTGCCGTCGTCGAAGCGCACCACCGGCTGCCGTTGGTTCAGCTCCACGTGCAGGACGCCGTCGTCGGTGAGCCAGGCCTGCGCGTCGCGCACCACCGAGTGGGCGCACACCAGCTTTTCAATGTGGTCCAGGTCTACGCTGTCCAGCGGAAGTCCGGCATAGGCCCTGTATTCTTTCTCCAGCCACCGGGCTACATCGGCCTTTCGCACAAACTGGCGCTCAAGCGAGTCGGCAATGGTTACGTCCAGGCTGCCCTTGCCCTGGCAGGTGCGTGCACGGAGACTGCGGACCGACATCCCGGTGGTTACCACCCAGACGGCAGCGCAGCCTGCAACGAGCAGGGCTCCCAGTGCTTTTCTGAAGAAAGGTTTCATAAGCGGCTTTTCAGTAGCTCTGTAATGGGCTCAATATAACGGTCTACGTTTCCGGCGCCAAAGGTGACCAGCACGTCCAGTGGCTCGTCGGCGAGGTAATCCATGAGTTCTTCCTTTTTGATGAGCACCTTCTCGGGGGCCGTGACATCCTTGAAAATCATCTCGGAAGTGACGCCCGGGATGGGCTCTTCGCGGGCCGGGTAAATGTCCAGGAGAATGAGCTTGTCCACGGCCGACAGCGCCTGCGCAAATTCCGTGGCAAAATCGCGGGTGCGCGTGTACAGGTGCGGCTGGAAAATGGCGGTGAGCCGGCGTCCCGGGAAAATATCCCGCATGGAGGAGATGGCCGATGCCAGCTCGGCGGGATGATGCGCATAGTCGTCGATATAGGACAGCTTGGGGCTGTTCACATGCACTTCCAGGCGACGTTTTACGCCTTCGAACGTGCCGATGGCCTTCTTCACGGCCTCCGGCTCCAGTCCATAGGTGAGGGCGATGGCTGCAGCCGCGACGCTGTTCTCGGCGTTCACCCAGCCGGGCGCTCCCACGCGGATGTCCTTCAGGATACCGCCGGGATACTTGAGGTCGTAGTGGAAATATCCGCATTCGTCGGGGCGGGGGTTCAGCGCGCAGAAATCGGCCTGCGCATCCGTGTAGTGATAGGTGAGCACGCGTGCCTTCGTGTCTTCCGGGCCGATGGGCGTGCCTTTTTTGGCAATCACTGTTCCCGTGACCTGGCTGGCGAAGGCCTTGAACGCTTCCACCACATGGGCATAGTCTCCGTAGATGTCCAGATGGTCCGGATCCACCGCCGTGATGACGGCGATCTCCGGGAACAGCTGCAGGAACGAACGGTCAAATTCATCGGCCTCCACCACTACGGTCTCGTTGCGGGACATGAGGAGGTTGGTGCCGTAGTTGCGGGAAATGCCGCCGAGGAAGGCGCTGCAACCCTCTCCTGTTTCGGTGAAGATATGAGCGGTCAACGTGGAAGTAGTGGTCTTTCCGTGCGTGCCGGCAACTGCCAGGCAGCGCTGTCCACGGGTAATCTCTCCCAGCGTCCGGGAACGCTTGAGTACCTTGTATCCTCCGTTCATGACCTTCTTGAGCTCTCCCAGGTCTTTGGGAATAGCCGGGGTATAGACTACGAGGGTGTCCTCCACGCTGGCGGGGACAAGGTCGGGCCGGTCTTCGTAGTGTACGGAAATCCCTTCCTTCTCCAGTTGGGCCGTAAGGTCGGAGGGCGTACGGTCATAGCCGGCCACTTCGTAACCTTTGAATTTATAGTAGCGCGCCAGGGCCGACATGCCGATGCCGCCGATTCCTATGAAATAAACGTTCTTCATACCAATTTATACACTTCATCGCAGATGACCTGGGCTGCGCTGCGCAGTGCCAGTGATTCTGCATGCTTTTCCAGATCGCTGCGGCGTTTGTCGTTTCTCAGAAGGCCGATGGCCGTAGGCATCAGCTCCTCCATAGCCTCGCTGTCCTTGACCAGCATGGCGGCTTCCTTGCGAACCAGCGCCAGGGCGTTGTGCGTCTGATGGTCCTCCGCCACGTTGGGCGAAGGGACAAAGACGACTGCCTTTCCCATGGCGCACAGTTCGCTCACGGAGCTGGCGCCGCTGCGGGAAATCACGACATCGGCAATGGCGTAGGCAAGGTCCATGCGGGCAATGAAGTCGAAGGCTTTCACATGCTTTGCATCGGGGTGCTCGGCCATGAAGACATCTACACTCTTCTTGTAGTATTTTCCGCACTGCCAGATAATTTCCACATCTTCTCCACCGGGACAGCCGTCCTGGATCCAGTGCTCCATGGCGCTGTTGAGCGTGCGGCTTCCCAGGCTTCCGCCCACCACGAAGAGATGCTTCTTGGACGGGTCCAGTCCGTAAAGGGCCATTCCTTCTTCTTTCATTTGGGCCGATGCCGGGTGCGACACGGCTTCGCGGATGGGGTTTCCGGACTTGACAATCTTGTCCTTGGGGAAGAAGCGCTCCATGCCGTCGTAGGCCACGCAGATAGACTGCACGCGCTTGCTCAGGATTTTGTTCGTAAGTCCGGCAAAACCGTTCTGCTCCTGAATGAGGGCGGGGATTTTCATGCTGGTGGCGGCCCACAGAAGGGGAGCGCTGGCATAACCGCCCACGCCTATCACGACGTTGGGCTTGAACTCCTTCACAATGTTCCTGGCCCGGCGGATACTGTCCAGTACGCGGAAAGGAACGGTGAGGTTGTTCAGGATGTTCCTTGCGCTGAGCTGCCGCTGCATGCCCACCATGGGAAGGCCCACGATGCGGAAGCCCTCGGCCGGTACTTTTTCCATTTCCATTTTACCCTCGGCACCTACAAAGAGGATTTCCGTCGCAGGGTTCAGCTGCTTTAGCTTATGGGCAATGGAAACGGCCGGGAAGATGTGCCCTCCCGTTCCGCCTCCGCTTATGATGACTCTGATTGCTTTATATTCCATTATGCCGTTGTATCTTGCGTCCAGTTATGTTCGATGATGGGTTCGGCCTCGGCCTCCTTGCGGGCCATGTTCTCCTTGGCGTCCTTCGAAATGGCCAGCAGGATGCCGAACACCACGCTGAACACGAGGAAGGAGTTGGTACCGTGACTCACCAGCGGGAGCGTTTGTCCCGTCTGGGGAACCAGGGGAAGATGGACGTTCACCGCCATGTGCATGAACGCCTGTCCCGTGACCAGGATGATGAGCCCCACCACTATCATTTTGTCGTAATATTTGTCGCACATTTTAGCCACCAGGGTTCCGCGGGCCAGCAGGCTGAAGTACAGGATAATGAGAATCCCGGCACCCCAGATGCCCGTTTCCTCCACAATGAAGCTGAACATGTAGTCTCCGAAAATGACGGGGACCTGGTACTTCTGGGTGCTGTTCCCGATACCCTTGCCCAGTAGACCGCCTTCTTTGATGGCCAGGAGTGCACCTACAGGCTGATCAAGCTTGGCCCGGGCCTGCCGCCATTCCAGCGACTCCCGCTTGGAGGAGATGAGCTGGCGCATGGTGGCGTCGTCGTCCTGCGTAATACGGCCGATGGCGGTTCCAATGCGGCTTTCCTTGAGCCAGCCGGCCTTGTAGGCTCCGAACATGAGGCCGATGCCCAGGATGCCCAGGGCAACCACGATGCCGATGTCTCGCCAGTCAATGCCGCCCACCAGCACCATCAGCACCATGATGATGCCAATGAAGATGGCCGATGAGTTGGATCCCATCATGACCATAAGCGTAGTGGTCAGGATGGGTATGTATATGTAGATGATCTTTTGCCAGATATCTTTCTCCAGGAAGGCGAGCTTCTCGAACTTCTGTGCCAGGAGCGGCGCCCATTTGAATTCTCCGCGTTTGAACGTGTCCAGGGCCCAGCCCAGGTACATGATCATGAACAGCTTTACGAACTCGTAGATATGAATCTGCTTACCGGCCACCATAAGGATACGGCGGGCACCATTGATTTCACCGGCACGGACAAATCCAAGGTTCAGGTTGAGGACCAGGATGATAAGGACGGCGAGCGAAGCGCCATAGCCCAGCATGGAGGCTTTCTTGTACCAGTCGGCGCGGCCCAGGAAGTAAAGAGTGAAGATGAGGAAGAAGCCGATGGCCACCACCTTGAGCTGGTCCACCATGATGGTAATGCGGTCGCTGCCCGTGTCGTTTGCGAGACGCGGGGTACTGGAGAACACCGAGATAACGCTGATGAGCATCAGGAACAAGGCAATCAGGAAGATGACCTTGTCTCCGGTGAAGCGGTCCATCAGATTGACGAGGTGTCCCGTGAATCCTATGTTCTGTTTCTCTTCCTCGGCCATGGGGCTTTTACAGGTTGCGGACGGCAGCTTTGAACTGCTCGCCCCGGTCTTCGTAATTCTTGAAAAGATCAAAGCTGGCGCAGCAGGGGCTCAGGAGCACTACGTCTCCGGGCGCAGCCATGGCGGCGGCTTTCTCTACGGCCTCCTTCGCGCTCAGGGCATCGGTCATCTGGCTCACCATCCCGCCAAAGGCGGCGTGAATCTTTGCATTGTCTACGCCCAGGCACACGATGGCCTTTACTTTCTCTTTCACGAGGTCGTTGAGCACGCTGTAGTCGTTTCCTTTGTCGGTGCCGCCTACTATCCATATTACAGGGCGCTTCTGGCATTCCAGGGCATACCAGGCGCTGTCTACGTTGGTAGCCTTGGAGTCGTTGATGTAGAGAACGTCCTTGATGCTCAGGACGGGCTCCAGCCGATGCTCGATGGGCTGGAAGGAGGCCAGGGACTTGCGGATGACTTCTTTCTCAATGCCGGCGGCTTTGGCGGCCAGGGCAGCGGCCATGGAGTTGTAGATGTTGTGCTTGCCGCCCAGGGCCAGTTCCTCCAGGAAGAGGTCGGTCTCTTCCTGGTCCACGCGGAGGACCATCTTGTTTCCCCGGAGGAAGGCGCCCTGCTTCACTTCTTTCTCCTGGGAGAAGGGAAGCATCTTGCAGCGCAGGACAATCTTGTTCAGGTGGCCCACCGTGATGGCATCGTCGGAGTCAAAGATGAAGCAGTCTTCCTCCGTAAGGTTCTTTGTAATCTTGAACTTGGCGGCCACGTAGTTCTCCATCTTGTGGTCGTAGCGGTCCAGGTGGTCCGGCGTGATGTTGGTGATGATGGCAATGTCCGGGCGGAAGTCATAGATGTCGTCCAGCTGGAAACTGCTGATTTCCAGTACGTAGTAGTCGAAATGCTCGGTGGCTACCTGGTAAGCGTAGCTCTTGCCGATGTTGCCGCCGAGGCCCACGTTGAGACCTGCCTGCACAAGGACGTGGTAGATAAGGGACGTCGTGGTGGTCTTGCCGTTGGACCCGGTGATGCAGATTTTCTTCGCGCTGTCATAGCGGCTGGCGAATTCAATCTCGGACACTACGCGGATGCCCTTTTCGCGGATTTTCTGCACCATGGGGACGGTGCCGGGGATGCCGGGACTCTTCACCACCTCGTCGGCATTCAGGATAAGTTCCTCCGTATGCTGCCCTTCCTCGAAGGGGATGTCCCACTTTCTCAGGGTATCGGCATACTCCTCCTTGATCTGTCCCTTGTCGCTGAGGAACACATCGAATCCTTTGACTTTGGCCAGAACTGCGGCTCCTACGCCGCTTTCGGCACCACCTAATACAACAACTCTTGCCATGGTTTATCGAATCTTCAAAAGTGCTAACGTACTGACTGCTAATATGATTCCTACAATCCAGAAGCGTACGGTAATCTTTGCTTCATGGAGGGCGGGAACGGGTTTGGGGAAGAGCACCGGTCCTTCCGGCGCCTTCTTGTCCTGGAAATGATGGTGAAGGGGCGTCATGCTCCAGACGCGGTGTCCTACGCCCGTCCGTTTCTTGGTGAACTTAAACCAGAAACGCTGTACGAGCACCGACACGCTCTCGGTGAAGAACACGCCGCACAGGAGCGGAATCAGGAGTTCCTTTCGCATGAGCACGGCGCTCACGCCGATGATGCCGCCAATGGTGAGGCTTCCCGTATCTCCCATGAATACCTGGGCGGGGAAGGAGTTGAACCAGAGGAAGCCGATGAGAGCTCCCACGAAGGCGCTCATGAAGATGGCAATCTCTCCGGATCCGGGAATGTACATGATGTTGAGGAACTTGGAGTCAATGAGGTTGCCTCCCAGCCAGGCCATGATACCCAGTACAACGCCCACGATGGCCGATGTCCCTGCCGCCAGGCCGTCCAGGCCGTCGGTGAGGTTGGTGCCATTGGAGCAGGCGGTAATCACGAGCACGATCATGAGCACGTAGATGGCCCATTTGGCATACCAGCCCCAGACGCCTTTGACCGGCGACAGCACGCGGTAGTCAAATTCGTGGCTCTTGACAAAGGGGATGGTGGTTTTGGTACTCTTGACCACGTCTTCCTGTACATAGCGGCCGCTGGTGACGGTGGTTTCCGTCTCCAGGGTGCGCTCGATGCTCTCTTTTACTTCCACCTTTTCCCGCACCACAATGTCGGGGCTCATCCATACGGTGATGCCCACGATGAAGCCCAGGATAATCTGGCCCAGGAGCTTTCCTTTCTCGCTCATGCCCTCCTTGTTGTGGCGGAATACCTTGATGTAGTCGTCGGTAAAGCCAAGGGCACCGCACCAGAGGGTGCTCACCAGGAGAAGGATTACGTAGATATTGGTGAGATCGCAGAACAGGAGCACGCCGGTGAGGATGGCCAGGATGATAATGATGCCGCCCATGGTGGGGGTGCCCTTCTTCTGGATCTGGTCGGCCAGGCCCAGGTCCCGGACGGTTTCGCCAATCTGCTTCCGCTGCAGGAAAGCGATGATGCGCTTACCGGCAATCATGGCGATGAGCACAGCCGTTACCGCTGCCATCATGGCGCGGAAGCTCAGGTAGTGCATCAATCCTATGCCGGGGAAATCGGCTCCGATGGACTCCAGATATTGAAAGAGATGATAAATCATTTCAGAATGAGTTTGAAGGTTTCTTCTACTATTTCCTTTTCGTCAAAATGCATTTTTTCGTGGCCGATAATCTGGTAGGTTTCGTGTCCCTTGCCGGCCAGGAGGATGGTAGCGCTCTCGGGAGCCGTGAGGATGGCTGTCCGGATGGCTTCGCGGCGGTTGGTGATGACCAGTGATTTGGCCATGCCCTCGGGAGAGAGGCCTGCCTTGATATCCTCGATGATGGCTTCAGGGTCTTCCGTGCGGGGGTTGTCGGAGGTGATGACCAGGCGGTCGGCCAGTCTTTCGGCAATCTGGGCCATCTCCGGGCGTTTGGTCTTGTCGCGGTCTCCGCCGCAGCCGAACAGGCAGATGAGCTGGCGTTCCGGGGCAATGGAGCGAAGTGTCGTGAGTACATTCTCCAGGGCGTCGGGCGTATGGGCGTAATCTATGACGACGGAAAGGCCCTTGGGGCCCCGCAGGTTCTCCAGGCGGCCGGGTGCGCTTTCCAGGCTGGACAGGGACACCAGCGTATCGGTGCGGTCTGCACCCAGGCATACGGCTGCGCTGTAGATGGCCAGAAGATTGTAGGCGTTGTGCGCGCCGATGAGCCTGCACCAGGTCTCGATGCCGTCTATTTTGAGCTGCATGCCCTCGAAACTCTGCTCAATGATGCGGGCCGTGTGGTCGGCAAGGCCCTTTACGGAGTAGGTGACTACCTGGGCGCGCGTGTTCTGCACCATTACGCTGCCGTGGCTGTCATCCACGTTTACAAGGGCGATGGCCTCCTTGGGCAGATTGTCAAAGAAGAGTTTCTTGCACCGGAGGTACTCGGCAAAGGTCTTGTGATAGTCCAGGTGGTCGTGGGTGAGGTTGGAGAAGATGCCCATGGCAAACTGGAGACCGGTGACGCGGTCCTGCTCCACGCCGATGGAACTCACTTCCATGAAGCAGTATTCGCAGCCTTCTTCCACCATGCGGGCGAGGAGCTCGTTGAGGGTGACGGGGTCTACGGTGGTGTTCTCTGTCTCGAAACGCTCGTCCCCTACGTAGTTGGCGATGGTGGAGAGCAGGCCGCACTTGTGGCCCAGGGAACGGAACAGGTTATAGAGCAGGGTGACCGTGGTGGTTTTGCCGTTGGTGCCGGTAATGCCCACCAACTTGAGTTTGCGGGAAGGGTGTCCGTAGAATTCGTCGGCCAGGAGGGCCAGCGCTCTGCGGCTGTTGTCCACCACCTCTATCTGGACATTGCCATTCTGGGCACAGCGAAGAATCTCTTCATCTTCCGGCAGCCTCTCGCAAACGATTCCGGTGGCACCTTTCCTGATGGCATCGGCAATATAGTCGTGGCCGTCGCTGGCGTGGCCGTTTACGGCTACGAACAGCGTCCCGGGAATCACTTTCCGGGAATCGGCAGTAATACGTGTAAATTCTCTGCAGTTCATTTCTCTTCTTTTTTCATATCGGGTACATGGGCGGTGCGGCGAAGTTCGGGACGCCAGTCACTGTCCAGTGCGTATATCTTGTCTACAATTTCCCTTACGGCCAGAGCAGGCAGGGTGCCGCCGTAGAAGCTCTTGTGCGAGGCATAGGAGTACACCGTTACAAGGATGGTGTACTTGGGGGCATCGGCCGGGAAGAAGCCTACGAAGGTTCCCTGGTTCTTCCTTCGCCCCAGCGCGTCCTGGTAGGGGTCCCGGCTGCCCTTTCTCTCTTCGGGGCTCAGGACCACGCGGGCGGTACCGGTTTTCCCGCACACGGGGAGTTTGGCGCCCTTCAGGCGGGTGGCGGTTCCGGTGTTCACCACTGCGCGCAGGGCACGGGTGACGGTATCGGCCGTGGCGGCGCTGCAAATGCTCTCGTTGAGGGCCGATGGCACAAATTGCTTCACCACCTTGCCGTCTTTCTCAATGCTTTCCACCAGGTATGGCTTCATCATCCGTCCTTTGTTGGCGATGCCGTTGTAGAAGGTGGCTACATGGAGGGGCGTTACGCTGATGCCATAGCCGTAGGCGGTGGTGCCCAGTGTGGTGCCGCTCCATCCGGCGGTGCCGGGACGGTTGACGACCGGTTTTCCAAGGCCGGTGATGTCAAAGTCAAAAGCTTCGCCAAGCCGATAGGAATAGATGTGGTCAAAGAGTTCCTGCGGCTGCTTGCCGTAGTAGTTCTCTGCAAGATAGGCGAATACGTAGTTGGAAGATATCTCGAAGCCGTGCATCACGCTGATGGCGCGGCGGCCGGTCTCCCGCTGGTAGTCCAGGATGTGTACGTCCTGATTGTATTTGGGAACCAGGCCGTTGTTGGTGGGAATGGTCTGCTCCAGGCTTTTTACAAAGCCGTCTTCCACTACCGAGAGGAGCGTAACGGTCTTCATGACGGAACCTTGTTCGCCCACTTCGCGAAGTGCCAGGTTCTCGCGCTCCCAGAGGACGGTCTGGGGTGTGGCTCCGCGCGAGAGGTTGACCATGGCGCGGATGGCACCCGTTTTGGCCTCCATGATAATACAGATGCCGGCGCGGATATCTTCGTTGGCGTTGATCTGGGCCCGGAGGGCTTTGTCGGCAATGTCCTGGAA
>CAMODD010000040.1:0-16360 GCA_946611215.1 uncultured Bacteroidales bacterium
ACGTCCGCAGCTACTTCACCAAGTGCGGCGGCTCCCTCCAGACCAGCGGCAGCGTGGCTTTCATGTTCGACCACAAGTGCGTGTTCCGCATCAAGGAAGATCCCGCCAAGCCCATCGACGTAGAAGAGCTGGAGCTCGAGCTCATCGACTTTGGCGCAGAAGAAGTCTTCAAGCAGGAGGTGGAAGACGAGGACGAGAACGTCACCGTGGAAATCTCCATCTACGGAGACTACACCGCCTACGGCCAAATCCAGAAGTACATTGAAGAAAAAGGTTACGAACTCGTCTCCGGCGGCTTCGAGCAAATCCCCAACGTGGATCTCAAGGAAGTGACCGCCGAACAGCGCGCCACCCTCGACAAACTTACCGGCATGCTGGAGGACGATGAAGACGTGACCAACGTCTACACCACCCTCGCCCCCGAGGCTTAAGAACAAGCTTTTGAAACCTAAACTTTTACTGCTTCTTTCAGCACTATTGGCGCTCAATGCCTGCGGAGTCATACGCTTTGCCGACAAAGAGCGCCTTTTTGCGGGTCCTGCCATCCGTCCCGGAGAGTATTGCCCGCAAAACCTGGTGGAAGAACACCACTATCCATCCAGCGTAAAAGGCCCCACGGAGCGCCGCATGATTGTGTACTTGCCGGCCAACTACTACGAGTCCGGCAAACGCTACCCTGTCTTTTACCTCCTGCACGGAGCCCGCGGCTACGAAACCGCCTGGATTCGCTTTGGAGAAGTATACCACACCGCCGACAGCCTCTGGAAAGAGGGACTGGCCCAGGAATGCATCATCGTAATGCCCAATGTGAACCAGTACAACGACGACGAAGACTACGACAACGCCCGCTTCAAGGATGCCTTCGAAAGCATCTTCGAGATTGACGGAGCCGTGGAGACAGGCTTCACAAGGGACGTCGTTGCCTTCGTGGACAGCGTTTACCGCACCATCCCCGACCGCGCCCACCGCGCCGTCGCCGGCCTTTCCATCGGCGGTTACCAGAGCCTCTACCTCGGAGCCAACCACCCCGATGTCTTCGGCTACGTGGGCGCCATGTCCCCCTACATGTGGGGTCTTGGAAAGCCGGTTCCCTATCGCTGGCGTTTTTACAACGGGCTGTACAAAAAACTTCGCCGGCAGTACCGCGAGTACCCTCCTTACGGGTTCTACCTCTACGCCGCCAAGAATGACATGATGCGTCCGGCCACCCAGAAGCTTCATAACCGCATGAACCAGAAGGGCTATCCGCACAGCTACACCGTGTACCCCGGCTCACATGACTGGCCCGAAGGCTGGACCCAGGAGTTCAAGGACATGCTTCAAAAAGTATTCAAACATGAAGATTCTCTTTGTAATCAATAACTACTATATAACGGGTAACGGCCTGTCGGCATCGGCCCGCCGTACGGTAAAAGCGCTCAAGGACGCCGGTCAAGACGTCCGCATCCTCTCCGGCTGCGGTCCCAATGACCCCAAGCCCGACTACCCGCTCAGGAAGTTCCGCTTCCCCATCTTCCAGCCGCTCATTGACTCGCAGGGATTCTCATTCGCCGCCTCCACCTTCGAGGAAGTGGAAGAAGCCGTGAAGTGGGCCGATGTCGTGCACCTCGAAGAAGTCTTTGTGCTGCAGTGGAAGGCCATCAAGGCCGCTGGGAAATGGGGAAAGCCCGTTACCGGCACCTACCACCTGCACCCGGAGAACATTTTCTCCTCCCTGGGCATGGGCAGTTGGAAAGGCATCAACCGCCTCATGATGAAACTCTGGAGAAAGTACATCTTCAACGACTGCCTCATTGTCCAGTGCCCCACCGAGAACGTACAGGACCGTCTTCGCCGCTACCACTTCAAGTCGGAACTTCGCGTCATCTCCAACGGCGTCATTCCCGACAAGTGCATCCGCCCCGAGACTCCTCCGCAGGAGTACTTTGATCCGGAGCGCCCGCTGGAGGTCATCTGCATCGGCCGGCTTTCCCGCGAAAAAGACCAGCAAACCCTCTTTGAAGCCATGCGATATGCCCAGTCGGCCGGCCGAATCCGCCTCACCCTGGCCGGGAAAGGTCCCATGGAGCAGGAATACCGGAAAATCGCTCACCGCCTGGAGCAGGAAGGTATCCTCCGCTATCCCGTCCAGTTCAAGTTCCTGGACCGCGACGGTCTCAGGGAACTGGCAGCAGGAGCGGACCTTGCCATCCACTGCGCAGACATTGAGGTGGAAGGCCTCTCCATCATGGAAGCCCTGCAGCAGGGCGTTGTACCCATCATTGCCGAGGGCAACCGCACCGGCACCTCCCAGTTTGCCATGGACCGCCACAGCGTGTTCCCCAAAAAGAATCCGGAAGCCCTTGCCAACCGTATCGACTACTGGCTTGCGCGTCCCGAAGCCCGCTGGGAAATGGGGAAAAAACTAGTCAAAAACATGGAGCAGTATAACATCGGGCACTCGATAGAGCAGCTGGTGCAAATGTTCCAGGACGCCATAGACATGAAGAAAGCCCAATAGGGCTTTTTTTTTTGCCCTTTTCTGCGTAGATTTGTATGACTATGGAAGAAAAGCACACATATCGGGTAGCGGATTTCCGCTTTGAGGTGAGGGGCCCCATGCCCGCCTCTTCCAACCTGGATCCTTTCCTCTCAGCCCCGGAAGAAGAGGGAGAAGGAGAACTCCTTTTTACCCTTGAAATGGTGCCGGCACTGCCGCTTCTTCCCGTCACGCCCGTCTATACCACAGAAGATGGTCCCGGCTTCCCCGAGATTGCTATTGGCAAATATCCCGACGGCGCCTTCCGCTTCTGCGTGCGGGCGCTTCCCGGTCTGCCGGTTTCCGGAGAGATGAAAGTCTCCCCCGATTTCCGCTGTGGCCAGCTTCACCTTACCAGCCAGGGGGACCGCCACTTTGCCCTCAACAACGCGCTCATGCTGCTGTTTGCGTTTGCATCGGCCCATAAAGGCCTTCTGGAAATGCATGCCTCCGTCGTAATGAGCGGGGGCAAAGGCTATCTGTTCCTTGGCAAGAGCGGCACCGGAAAAAGCACCCATAGCTCCCTCTGGCTCAAACACATACCGGGCACCGAGCTCCTCAACGACGACAACCCCATCCTCCGCCTCATGCCGGACGGCACCGCACGCGTGTACGGCAGCCCCTGGAGCGGAAAGACGCCCTGCTACAAGGCCAAGGATGTCCCCGTGGGCGCCGTCGTGCGCATCCAGCAGGCACCCTTCAACCGCATCACGCGCCTCGGAACGCTGCAGGCCTACGCGTCGCTCATGGCATCGGCCAGTGGTTTCCGTCCCTTCAAGGAACTGGCCGATGGCTGGCACCGCACCCTCGAGGCCCTCGCCGCCTCCGTCCCCTGCTACACCCTCGAATGCCTGCCCGACGAAGCGGCGGCAACGCTCTGCCATAACACCGTGACAAATGGATAAACGCGTCGTCGCCAACGAAATCCTCCTGGAGGAGGCCGCCGCCCTCATGGAAGAAGGGCGGGAGGTCACACTCCGGCCGCTGGGATCCAGCATGCTTCCCTTCATCCGGGGCGGAAAAGACAGCGTACGCCTTAAGAAAATGCCCGCTGTGGCCGTTGGAGACATGCTCCTCGTACGCCTTCCCGGGCCCAGGTACGTCCTCCACCGGCTCATCGGGAAGGAAGGAGACCGCCTCACCCTCATGGGAGACGGGAACCTCGCGGGTGTGGAGCGCTGCACCGTGGCCGATGTCCTTGGCACCGTTACGGCCATCGAACGGGGCTCCCGCGTGGTCAAACCCGGAAACGGCCTGTGGTGGCGGCGCCTGAGGCCGCTCAGAAGATACATATTAGGAATTTATAGAAGACTGTTTTTATGAAAATCAAAGAGGGATTCATCCTTCGCCAGATTTGCGGAGAATACGTAGTGGTAGGCGAAGGCCTGGCACAGGTCAATTTTAACAAGATGCTCTCGCTCAATGAGAGCGCCGCTTACCTCTGGAAGGAAGTGAGCGGGAAGGAATTCACCAAAGAAGACTTGGTGAACCTTCTTCTCGAAAAGTACGACGTAACCCCCGAAGTCGCCGCCGCAGACGTAGACAAACTCGTTTCCGTGTGGGTGGAGCAGGGAGTCGCGCTGGAGGAGTAGACCCATGAAAAAGACAGGGCCCATCCTCAGGACGCTTTGGAGCATGTCCGCACCGGTAAGGTGGAGGGCGTGCGTGAGCATTCTCATCGGCCTTGTCCGCATTGGCGCCTCGCTCAGCTTCGTCTGGGCCAGCAAATACCTCATCGACATTGCAACGGGCGTAAAGCCCCAGCCCCTGGGCCCTGCCATCGGCCTTTTCATCGGCATCCTGGCCCTGCAGCTCACGGCCGTTGTCGCCGCCAACTGGTGGAACGCCTACAGCCTTGTCAAGGCGCAGAACCTCCTTCGCCGGGACCTCTTCTCCCATGTTCTGAGGAGCCGATGGGACGGGCGCGAGCGTTATCTCTCGGGAGACACCGTCAACCGCCTGGAGGAAGACATCCGCGTGGTAGCAGAGCTTGTCACCGACCGCATTCCCGGCCTCGCCATCACTCTCCTTCAGCTTCTCGCCGCCAGCGTCTATTTCCTGGTGCTGGCGCCCGGCCTCCTGTGGATGCTCCTCATCCTCATGTGCGCCACCGTCTTTGGTTCCAAGCTCTTCTTCCGGCAGCTGCGCTCGCTCATGGCGTCCATCCGTGCACGGGAGAGCGAGCTGCAGCAGCTCATGCAGGAAAGCCTGCAGCACCGGGTACTGGTTCTCACCCTCACCAGCGTGGAGCGCGTGCTGCAGAAGTTTGGCTGGATACAGGCTGATGTCGAGAACTCAACCCGTAAACGCCTTAATTACAACGCAGTAGCCCGCGGGCTCATGTTCTTCGGATTCCAGGCCGGGCATGCAGCCGCGTTCCTCTGGGGTGTCGTGGGCATCCGTGCCGGCTCGGTCACATACGGCACCATGACGGCCTTCCTGCAGTTGGTGGGCCAGGTGCAGCGCCCCATCGCAGAGCTGGGCCGCCAGATTCCCGCCTTCATCCAGGCCATCACCTCCATCGAACGCCTCATGGACCTTGAGGAACTGGAGGAAGAACCGCTGGAAAAGGAGCGCCGGCTCTCCGAAGCCCCCGAGGTGAGCGTCCAGCACGTCACCTACGCCTATCCCGGCCTGTCGCAGCCGGTCCTCAAGGACTTCTCCGCCGAGTTCCCCGCCGGGGAAATGACGGTCATCACCGGGCCCACCGGCGCCGGCAAGAGCACCCTCATCCGCCTTATCCTGGGCCTCCTGAAACCCCAGGAAGGCAGCGTTACCATCGGCCACTTCCCTGCCGGGAGCGCCCTCCGAGGCAATTTCATGTATATTCCTCAGGGCAATTCCCTCCTCTCCGGCACTATCCGCAGCAACCTTCTGCTCGCGGCACCATCGGCCAGTGAAAAAGAGATGCAGGAGGCCCTTGAGACCGCCATGGCCGGCTTTGTCTACGACCTTCCCGACGGGCTGGACACACCCTGCGGAGAAACCGGCAGCGGCCTTTCCGAGGGGCAGGCCCAGCGGGTGGCCATCGCCCGGGCCCTTCTCCGGAAAGGAGGCGTCCTCATCCTGGACGAGTCCACATCGGCCCTTGACCCCGCCACCGAGAAACAGCTCCTCGACAACCTCCACACAAAATACCACGGAAAAAAGACCATCCTGTTCATCTCCCACCGGGAGGCCGTACAGGAGTATGCCGGCCACACCGTGAACATACAACCTCTGTAACCTGTTACTATGAGACGCACCCTCTGCAGCATTGTCATCGGCCTTTTGGCCTCTTCGGCCATTCTCAGCGCCCAGCAAACCCACATTGACAAGATTTACGTCGACACCCGCGCGTCCTTCCACCAGGACTGGAAGCCCGGAGAATACAACAGCCACTTCCAGGGAGACTACCTCAACCTGCACATGCTGGGGCAAATCTCCGACAAACTTACCTTCCGCGTGCGGCAGCGCCTGAACAAGAAGATCGACGACCAAAACCCGTTCAATGCCACGGACTTCCTCTGGCTCAAATACCAGTTCCACCCCAAGTGGTCGGTCACGGCGGGAAAACAAGCCATCCTGGTGGGCACCTATGAGGTGGATTCGGCCCCTATCGACGTTTACTACTACGGCACGTTCGTAAACAACTGGTACCAATACTACGCATTTGGTGTCAATGTCACCTATACGCCCGCCCCGGGCCAGAACATTGTGCTGCAGTTCTGTCCCTCCCCCATCTCGCCGGCCAAGCAGAACGCCTACTCATACAATCTGTACTGGAACGGCCACATCGGCCCCAACTGGAAAACCACCTGGAGCTATAACTACGTAGAGGACGAGACCGCCCGCATGATGAACTGGATTGCGCTTGGAAACCGCTTCTTCATGGGCCCTCTGGCCCTGGATGTAGACTTCATCAACCGCGCCTCGTTCCAGCAAAAGCGCTTTTTCTTCTCCGACTGGACCCTCATCGGCAAGGCCATCCTTACCCTCGGCAAGTGGAATCTCTGCACCAAGGTGGGCTATGAGCGCAACGACGCCTCCAATGTAGATGCCTCCGGCGCCTCCTACGACCTCATCCTCCAGGCCGGCAACGACTACTTCTACTACGGTGCCGGCGTGGAGTTCTTCCCGCTTGGCGGAGACCACCTGCGCCTGCACGCCGTCTGGTTCCGCGACAACCACGACCGCATCAACAACTTCGACCTGGGCATCACCTGGCGCTTCAACATCTACAACCGAACCGCCGAAAAACGCTGGTTTTGAAACACTTAACTTTTTCTCTTTAGGCTGTTCTACCCAAAGAGAAAAAACTATAACACTAATAGCCAATGAATTACAAAGTTTCGCTCATCCTTCTTCTGTGCGCTGCCTGCACCACCGGCGGCCCGCTTCCCCGCGGCAAGGCTACAACGGAGCAGCAGGAAGCCTTCGCCAGCTACCTCGCAGCCGTGGAAGACCACAACGAAGAGCTCCACAGCATCATGGTTCTCCAAAGCGGTAAAGTACTGTTAGAAAAACAGATAGCGCCAGACACCGCCCACATCATGAACTCCGTGAGCAAAACCTTCACCGCCACGGCCGTGGGCTTTGCCATCGAGGAAGGCCTCCTCCACCTGGAAGACAGAATCGTGGACCTCTTCCCGGAGAGCGTACCCGAGGCTCCGCAGGAGTTTTTGGCCGATGTCACCGTGCGCCACCTTCTCACCATGAACTCTGGCCATGGCAAGGACCCCACCGGCAGTATCAGAAACGGAGACGGAGACTGGATTCGCGGCTTCATGGAGTGGCCCATCGATTATGAGCCCGGCACCTGCTACTGCTACAGCAGCCTGGGCACGTACATTCTCTCCGCGGCCGTACAGAAAGTGACCGGAGAAAAGGTGGTTGATTACCTGGAGCCGCGCCTGTGGAAGCCCCTCGGCATAGAAAAGCCGCACTGGCTGGAGAGCCCTGCCGGCATCAACACCGGTGGCTGGGGACTCTACCTGCACACGGAAGATATGGCCAGAATGGGCCTCTGCCTCCTCAGCGGCGGCAAGTTCGGCGGCAAGCAGGTCATCCCCGCCGCGTGGGTGGCCGAGATGTCCAAGGCGCAGGTACCCTGCGTAAACGCCGGCCTCAACGAGCGCAAGATGAACGAGATACTGGCCGATGATCCTACAAACACCTTCTTTAGCAAAGAAACCAGCGACTGGGTGCAGGGCTACGGCTACCAAATGTGGCGCTGCCGCCACAATGCCTTCCGGGCCGACGGCGCCAACGGCCAGTACATCATTATTATACCAGACAGGGATGCCGTAGTGGTAACCACTGCCAACATCCCTGCCATGCAAGAAGAGATCAATCTCATCTGGGAGTATCTGCTTCCCGTCCTTTAATCGATATCAAAGTCCTGTTTGAACGGCTGGTCGTGCTTATAAGCGGGCCAGCCGGGATTTCCGTCGCGGCAGAAAGCCGTCCAGGCATCCACCATGCGGGCGCTCAGCGCATAATCGGCCTCCGTGAAGGGACGCCAGCTGCGGGAAAGCGTCCCGAAGGTATACCACAGTTCGGCCGAGTGGAAAGCGCCGGCAGCCGATGCCGGATGCGCCTCGTCGGTGGGAAGCTCCCGGCGGAACTCATACTCGTACACGGGGCATCCCAGGGAATCCCGTACCGCGCAGAAGCGGTCCACCGACGCGCCGGCCAGCATGCCCATATCATCCTTATTATAGCCGATGAGAATGGGCACCTGCGCCATGAAACCGTCGTAAACCGCCTCGTCGAAGGTCTCGGTGAGCACCTTGCCGTCATTATGGGGAGAAAGCATGGCAAAGCCGGCGGCAAACACTTCCTCTGCCGGCGCTTCCCGCATGGCAGCCAGTGTGGTATACCCGGCCTTGTCCATCAGCGCCTTACCCTGCGCATCGTAGAATTCCTGCTTCACGCCGGCCATCGGAGCCAGGCCGCGCGTGCCCAGGCCGCCACCGCTCTGGATAATGGCCTTGGCTATGAGGTCCTTCGCCTCCGGAGAGATGAGAAGATCCTTCACGCTCATGGCACCGGCGCTCTGGCCGAACACCGTAATATTGGACGGGTCTCCGCCAAAGGCTGCAATGTTATCACGGACCCACTTAAGGGCCGCAATCTGGTCCATAAGGCCATAGTTACCGCTCTGGCCCTGCTCGGCCGTAAGTTCCGGATGACTCAGGAAGCCCAGAATGCCCAAACGATAGTTAATGGTAACCAGAATCACGCCACGGGAAGCCCACTCTTCTCCGCTCATGGTAACCTCGTTGCCATAGCCGTTCATAAAGGCGCCGCCATGGATCCAGAACGCTACCGGCAGCTTGGCCTTCTTGTTTCCCAGCGTCTCCGTAGGAGCCCATACGTTCAGGAACAGGCAGTCCTCGCTCATTTCAGGATTGCCTTCCCAGTAGAATTCATCCCCATAGAACGTTCCGGGAGCATTGCCCCGCTGCCAGGAAACAGGCCCGAACGTGTCACAGGTCATAACTCCCTTCCAGGGCTTTACCGGCTGCGGAGCCTGCCAGCGAAGATCCCCCACGGGGGCCTCGGCATATCTGACACCCTTGAAAACCGTCACACACTCTTTCTCCGACGGCACACCCTGCAGCACGCCGCCGCTCACCTTCACCTGCCCCGGCTGGCTGCACGCCACGCACAGCGCCAGCACCATCCCCATTGTCGAAAGCTTGTAATTCATTGTCTTTTAACGTTTTAACTTTTTCTCTTTAGGCTCCGCAGCCTAAAGAGAAAAACATAACTAATTAATAATCAACACTAAAAGTCCATATCGCCAGTACCTGCCGATGAGGACATCCGCACGGGACGGGGCGCCTTGGGCTGCTGCTTGAAGAGGCGCTGGGCGAACATCGTGAGGTATACGCGCCAGTTGCGCCAGATGTGACCGCCTTCGCTCTCGTACATCTCGGCCTTGAAGCCCTGGAAGTCCAGCCACTCCTTGAGGCGCTTGGCATTCACCATGACGCCGTCGGCCTTGCCGCAGGCAATCCAGTACAGCTTGGGCTCGTAGGCGAACACCTTGGCAAAGCCTTCTTCATTGCCCTCGATGGTCCCTACGCCGCTGAAAAGGCCCACATAGCCAAACGTATCCGGGTAGTGCAGGGACAGCATGCAGCTCTGGCGGCCACCCATGGAGAGGCCGGCCACGGCCGTATTGGAATAGCCTTTGGCCACGCGGTAGTGCTTTTCCACAAAACTCATGACATCCGGGAAACTGTCCTCAATCTCCTTGGTACTCTGGCTGCGGCTGTTGGCCATGGTGGGCTGGAAGTTGTTCACAGCGGCACCGGGAGCAGCCTGGTTAAACCATACACCATTAGGCATTACTACAATCATAGGTTTGGCCTTACCCTCGGCAATGAGGTTGTCCATGATCTGGGCGGTACGACCCAGGTCGGCCCAGGCATCCTCGTCACCGCCGCTGCCGTGCAGGAGATACAGAACGGGATAATGCTGGCTGCCGCTTTCGTATCCGGCAGGGGTATATACCGTCATGCGGCGCTGGCTATTCAAAGTAGGGCTGTCATACCACACGTGCGACACGGAGCCGTGCGGCACGTTGTGCACCTCATAGTACCAGCCAGCATCGCCGGGCCTGGCGCTGAGGGTGAAGATATTGGTCCAGGTAGCCACATCCCGGTTCTGATGCACGTTGGAAGGGTCCATCTCCCGGTGACCGTCCACCAGGAAGCTGTAGGAATAGAGTTCTCCCGTGAGGGGGGCCGATGTGTACGTCCACACGCCGCCGGGCCCTTCCTGGAGGTCCGCCACGCCCGGTGCGTTATACACCATCTTCTGGCCGTTGATATCCACCTCGATGGGGCGGCTGGGGAGGAAGTCTCCGGTCACCTGCACCACTTTTGCTTTGGGGTTGTGATAACGGAAAGTGACGGTGTTGTCGGGATTGATCTCCGGGGAGACGATGCCCGTTCCCGGGCCGAGGGCCTGCTGGGCCGATGCTGCCATGGCAAGCGTCAGCAACGAGGCAACAAGGAAAAGACGTTTCATAAGCTTTTAGTGTTATTGAGTAGGTCAAAGTTAGACAATCCCGACTAATTATCAAACGGTTTGAACAAAACGGCAAACATTTGAACTGAGCAAACAGCCCGCGTGGGAAGGATGTGTTATCTTTGTGCAAATAAACAACCACAATGAAAAAGATCCTTACCTTAACCGTCCTCCTTGCCGCCACCGTTGCAGCACAGGCCCAGGGCTGGATGCGCCAGCCCACGCCCAACGACACTCTCCAGAGCACCCGCGTATTCCCGAACGGAGACGTCCTGTTCCAGATCTACGCCCCCAAGGCCAGCCAGGTATCCGTCTCCGGAGACCTCCCCTGGGACAAGCCTGTCAAGTTTGAAAAGGCCGAAAACGGCGTCTGGAAAGGCCTCTGCCAGGGCCTTGGAGAAGGCTGCTTCCGATACAGCTTCACAGTAGACGGCGTCAAGGTGCAGGATCCCAAGGCACCCCTCAGCGCCGAGCAGGCCAGCCTCCTCACCGTGGGCCCCGGCTACATCAAGGACGTCCCCCACGGCGCCGTAGCCCAGCGTTACTACTACTCCAAGAACCTGCAGCAGATGCGCCGCCTCCACGTCTGGACCCCGGCCGGTTATGAGAAATCGGCCCAGAAACTGCCCGTGCTCTACCTCATCCACGGCGGCGGAGACAACGACGCCTCCTGGCCCGGCGTAGGCGCCGCCGGCTTCATCCTCGACAACCTCCTCGCAGAGGGCAAGATGGTCCCCATGATCGTGGTCATGCCCAACGGCACCATCCCCGTGCAGAACGAGGTTCCCCCCTTCGCCCAGGATATGGTGGAAAGCATCATCCCCTTCATCGAAGCCAATTATAATGTAAAGGCCGATGCCGCCAGCCGCGCCGTCGCCGGTCTCTCGATGGGCGGCATGGAAACCATGGAAGTCGCCTTCAACAACCCCGACATGTTCACCTATGTCTGGGTGCTCAGCTCCTCCCTCATGCCCGGCCAGGATCCCGCTGCCGAGAGTCAGCGCCTCCAGGTGAAAAAGAACGCCGCCAAGATGAACAAGCAGTTCAAAGCCCTCGTCTTCACCCAGGGCGGCCCCGCCGACATCGCCTACAAGAACTGCGAAAACACCCGCGCACAGCTTCTGAGGGACGGTCTCAAGTTCGACTACATGGAGAACGCCCAGGCCGGCCACAGCTGGACCACCTGGCGGGCCGACCTCGAAGCCCTCGCCCCCACCCTGTTCAAATAACCATAAATCAGCTATATGAAAAAAGTATTCTTATTCATCGCATCGGCCGCCGTCCTGGCAGCCTGCGGCGGTCCCCTGTCCCCCCAGGACAAGCTCACCGTCAACGACAAAAAAATCAATGCCATCATCGCCCAGATGACCCTGGAGGAGAAGGTGAACATGCTTCACTCCAAGACCAACATGTCATCGGCCGGCGTCGAGCGCCTGGGCATCGCCGACATGAACTATGCCGACGGTCCCTTCGGCATCCGCGAGGAAGGCGTCCCCAACGGCTTCCAGAGCGCCGGCTGGACCCTGGACAGCGCCACCTACTTCCCTACCGGCAGCGCCCTCGCCGCCACCTGGAGCGAGGAACTCGCCTACAAGTACGGCACCGGCATGGGTAAGGAAGCCCGCCTCCGTGGTAAAGACGTCATCCTGGGTCCCGCTGTGAACATCCAGCGCCTGCCCGTTGGCGGCCGCACCTACGAGTACCTCTCCGAGGATCCTATCCTCTCCGCCGCCCTAGCCCTCGAATACACCAAGGGTGTGCAGGACGAAGGCACGGCCGTATGTATCAAGCACTTCGCCGTGAACAACCAGGAGACCAACCGCGGTAGCGTAGACGCCCAGCTGGACGAGCGCACCCTGCGTGAAATCTACCTCAAGCCCTTCGAGCGCGCCATCGTCGAAGGCGGCGCCATGAGCGTGATGCCCGCATATAATAAGGTAAACGGTGACTACTGCTCCGAGAACGAGCACCTTCTCAACGAAATCCTCCGCGGAGAATGGGGCTTCAAGGGCTTCACCGTCTCCGACTGGGGCGGCACGCACAGCACCATGGGCGCCATGCTCCACGGCCTCAACGTCCAGATGACCGGCTCCAACTACTTGGGCCAGCCCGTCATTGACTCCATCGCCACCGGCGCCCTCACCGAGGACCTCGTAGACGAGAAAGTACGCCAGATCCTGCGCGTCCGCTATGCCATCGAGCCCGTTCCGGCCGATGTCGCCAACACTGTCATGACCTCCCAGCCCGAGTGCCAGGACATTGCCCTGCAGGTGGCTCAGAAGAGCATCGTCCTCCTCAAGAACGAGGGTATCCTCCCCGTTTCGAAGGACGTGAAGAAGATCGCCGTCATCGGCCAGAATGCCGTCCTCAAGACCCAGAGCGGCGGTATGGGCGCCGGCGTCAAGGCTCTCTACGAGGTAACGCCCCTCCAGGGCATCCAGAAGCGTGCCGCCGAGGCCGGCGTAGAAATCTGCTATGCCCCCGGTTACAAGAACTTCCCGGGCCGCCGCTGGGGACCCGCTCCCGCCAAGGCCAACCCGCTGGAAGCATCGGCTATTGACGAACCCGCCGATCCCGCTCTCCTCGCCGAGGCTGTTGCCCTGGCTAAGGAAGCCGACCTTGTCATCTTCTTCGGCGGTACCAACAAGAGCATCGAGACCGAAGGCAGCGACCGCAAGGACATCAAACTCCCCTGCGGCCAGGAAGAACTGGTCCAGGCCCTCTACGCAGCCAACGCCAACCTCGCTACCGTCCTCATCAGTGGCGGTCCCACCGACCTCCAGGTGCTGGAACCCGCTTCACCCGCCATCGTACAGGGCTGGTGGAACGGCACCGAAGGCGGCACGGCCCTTGCCCAGGTTCTCTTCGGAGATATCGCCCCTTCCGGCAAACTGCCCCTCACCTTCCCCAAGCAGCTCGAGGACTCCCCCGCTTTCGCCATGGGTAACTTCCCCGACAAGAACGCCGGCGGAGACCTCTTCTCCCTCATGTATCGTCCCGACGTCCTCAAGATGTCCCGCGAGGAGCGCCAGAAACTCATCGACGCCATGCCCAAGCCCGTTTCCAAGTACACCGAGCGCTTCTATGTGGGCTACCGCTGGTTCGACACCAAGAACGTAGAGCCCATGTACGCCTTCGGCCACGGCCTCTCCTACGTGGACTTCGCCTACGGTGAAGCCAAGGCCGTCGCTTCCAAGGACGCCGTCAAGGTTACCTTCACCCTGAAGAACGAGGGCGTAATGCCGGCCGATGAAGTGGTCCAGCTCTACGTAAGCCGTCCCGAGGCCAAGGTCGAGTGGCCCGTGAAGGAACTCAAGGCCTTCCAGCGCGTATCCCTTGCCGCCGGAGAAACCAAGACCGTCACCCTCACCGTTCCCGTCAAGGACCTCCGCTACTGGAACGAGACCGTGAACGCCTGGGATCTTGAGCACGGCAAACTCCAGATTCTCGTGGGCTCTGCCTCCGACGACATCCGCGTCAAAACCGATGTTACCATCTAATATGCATAAATCTTTCTTCCTTGGGGCCGCACTGCTGGTTGCAGCTTGCGGCCCTAAGCCTTCTGCCCAAGTGGAGAAGGTAGAAATCTCAACCGAGGTGGGAGACTACGGCATGCTGGTAGACGCCATTGAGATTACCGTGCGTAACGCCGCTTCCCTGCGCGGGCTCACCGCCGCAGACTTCGACCTTGTGAACAACGTCTCCGGCGCCTTTGTGGACGCCGCCACGGGGAAGCCCGCCCAGCCTTACGAGGACGACGGCATCACCGTCTCCCGCAAGGGAAACGTCCTCCGCATCGAGGCTAAGCCTTTCAACAAGAACGGACGGGCCGAAGGCTGGTTCAAGCGTCTTCCCTGGGAGCTGCACTGCGCGGCCGATTCGGCCCTGAACGTAACGCCCGCCCAGGTATCGGCCGAACATATCGCCGTCCTCGACGACTGCATCCACGGAGAGTTCAGCTTCGGCGGTCTCACCCGCGAATACATGCTGCACCTGCCCAAGGATGCCAAAGGCAATGTCCTCAAGAATGTCCCGCTTCTAGTGTGGCAGATCGGCGGCGGCGAGTACGACAAAGACATGATGACCGTCGCAACCGCCAACCGCTGCCTGGTTTCCCTGGCGAAAGAGGGAATCCCCTGCGCCGCCCTGGTGTTCGCCATCGCCAACCCCAACTACCACTACAGCGCGTCGCTCTTCCCGGAGAAGATCGAGCGCATCGACCGCAACAACGCCCTGCAGATGGCCTTCATCGACACGCTCATTGCCGATGGTACCGTGGACGGCAGCCGTCTCTTCTGCGCCGGCGCCTCCAGTGGCGGCGGCTGCACCATGCGCTTCATGATGCAGTTCGCAAACCGTTTCAAGGGAGCCATCCCCTGCTGCGCCATGGACCCCATCGTCCCCATCCACAAGGTGGAGGAGAAGTACCCCGGCCAGTTCACGGATGATGTGGAGAAGGTCTGGAAAAGCAACCAGGCCGTTTACCACTGGGACGGACAGGACATGGTCCCCGGGCCCATGGACGTGGAAGCGTTCGTAAACCTGCCCATGTACTTTGTGCACGCCTCCTCCGACAACACCTGCAAGGTGGCCAGCACCTACGCCTACTCCGAAGCCCGCAGGCGCCTGGGTGCCACCGAAGACAAGGTCCTCATCTACTCCGACGAAGACCTCATCCGCTGGGGCGTCTCCCCCATGATGGCCCACTTCTCCTGGGTCCCCCTCCTCGACGACTACTCCGAGGGCTCGCCGATGGACTGGATGATCAAACAGTTCTAGGCCCTTCCCCGCGCCTTTGGGTTGCTTCCGGGTCTGCCTCTGGGTCGCAGGTCAGGTGCTATGCCGTCGCAGGTCTGGTACTATGCTGTCGCAGGTCAGGTGCTATGCCGTCGCAGGTCTGCATTTTTCGCACGACCTGCGACGCTATTCCTTCTTCCACTCTCCCCAGCGTCGCAGTTCAGCCTTTTTTTGCAGACCTGCGACGTTTTGTGAATCAACCTGCGACGCCACACTACCTGACCTGCACCGAAGAAGCGCGTGAGGCTGTAAGCGATGAGTATCAGATTGTTACACAACTACGGGTGCACCTCAAGGTGCACCCGTCGTTTTATATTCAGCTGAGAATCAGCTACTTGAAGATCAGCGGAACAAACTCGGTGAGATAGATTCTCCAATTCTTCCAGATGTGGCCACCGTCGGTTTCCATGTATTTGTAGGGATAACCGGCGGCATCGAGCTTGGCGCGGAACTCGTTGTTGGACTGGATGAGGAAGTCGGTCTTGCCGATGCCGATCCACAGGAGGGCGGGCTTCTTGGAGAAGTAGGTAGCCAGCTTGGCGTCTACGTTCTGATAGATCTCGGGATGAGCGGCTTTCTCCTCGGAGCCGGTGCCGATAGCAGCGGAGAACATGCCGGAGTAGTTGAACATATCCGGGTTGTTGAGGGTGATGTACAGCGTGTGGAAGCCGCCCATGGACAGACCACAGATGGCGCGGCCCTGCTTCTTTGCTACAGTGCGATAGCGGCTGTCGATGAACTTCACAACCTCCGGGAAAGCGCTCTCAAAGGTGCCTTCCATGGTCTGGGGCAGGCTCATGGTAGGGTTCACATAACCGTCGGCATTCTCCAGCGGAGCAGCCTCGCAGGCAATGTTGCCATTGGTGAACACCACAATCATGGGCTTGGCCTCGCCGCGGGCGATGAGGTTGTCAAGGATCTGGGTGGCACGGCCCTGGGTGACCCAGGCGTCTTCGTCACCGCCAATACCGTGGAGCACATACAGCACGGGATACTTGGCCTTGGAGGTCTCGTAACCGGCCG
>CAMODD010000041.1:0-16174 GCA_946611215.1 uncultured Bacteroidales bacterium
TCACTGTCCATTCCGGCTTACAAGCAGAAACACCTTTTAACAATCAGGGCGGCCCCGAGGGGTCGCCCTGAAATATGAATGGTAAGGCCGGGGATTACTCGGCATACATACGATAGACCGCAAGACCGGCTTTCTGCTTGTCCAGGGCGATGAAGATTTCATTGGCAGTCTGCCATATGGCAACATCCACGGCAGAGTTGCTGGAAGCCATACCGCCGGTGAAGGAGTCGGTGTAGAACGCAGTGGTATAGTCTGCATCTACGCCGTCCACGCCCAGAATGGTTTCCCAGGGAGTGGTAAGTTCGCCTTCACGAACAAGCAACTGTCCATTCTTGGTATTCATGGTTTCCTTACCATAGATGATATAACGCTTGCCGTTGAATTCAACGAAATTGTAACCGGCTGCACTGCCGTTCATACCGACAGAGTAGTTGAGCTTCTTTGCCGTAACGGCATGGGGATCCGCGAGTGTACGTACATTGTCGTTGGTGATATCGGCAACCGTGGCGAACTGATCACGGGCCTCGCCGCGGACGGCATAGATGCCCTTTGCAATGTTATCCGGGAAAGGATAATAGGCAGGCATGCCGCCAAGGTCAAGGGCGAAACGGCTCCACAGACCGCTGACGTTGCTGGCATCGGGAGGAAGCTGGAAGGTTACAAAGCCATTACCGTTATGAGAACCGAAAATCATCACCAGATTCTCATAATTGCCCCAGGTGGTAAAAGTATCACCCAGACGGCGGCCGGCACCGTACTGATTCAGTTTGATGGCCTTAGGTTCGGCGGTAATACCCTCTTCGTATGCATAGAGCCAGCCATAATCTCCGGTGGAAAGGTTGGAGACAATGAGGATGGGATCTCCATTGTTCTTTTTCACCACACGCGGGCAGGAAAGGAAGATGCCGCCGTCAAAGCCTTCGCTCTTGATGGTGGTATTGGCCACGGCGGTTACACTCTCGGGATTGGCAATCTCGATGGCCCAGATCTTCTTGGAAGAGCCGAATTCTGCCAGATAGACGTACTTGCCGTCAATGGCAACGTTACGGTCGGTGCCGGCAGTGCCGCCATAATAGCTGTTCCATGCTGCGCCTTCCGTTGAAATCTTTGCCCAGAGCTTCTCAACCTTGGTTACTTTAGCAAGCTGGATAATCTTAATCTGCTGAACCTGCTGTCCATTGTCTTTGCGCAGGATCTTGAGAGTGGTCTCACGGGGTGCACCGGTATTGTTATCATTGAGGGTAAGGGTGATCTTATAGCTGGCCTTGGTAACAACTACGGATACCCAGTCCACATCAGGTGCCGGAACCTCAATATCTACATTGGAAACAACGTCCACGTCAAAGTTGCCGGCAAGGCCGGAGATAGCCTGATAATCCTCTTCCTTGGTCTCGATGGTAACGTCGGCCTTTGCAGTAAAGCTCAGTTTCTTCATGGAGAACAGGCCTTCGTCGTTCTGGGCCCATGCCAGGACGCTGCCGCTGGCGACGGGATCGGGAGCCGTGACTACAATCTTTTTGTCGGCCTCTTTCACAACAGCGGCATAGTTGCCACCAGCGAACACATCTACCGTAGTGCTTTCATTGGCGTTCTGCACCGAGTAGGTGAATTCTACATTCTTACCAGCTTCTACCTCGGCTGCAGGGTTTTCGATAACTAGCTTGAAAGCCTTTGCGAAGGGAATGAAAATCTTGGTGCCGTCAGTCTTTTCAAAGGTAACACCGTTGTTGTCACTGGTTACACTCTTGAAGAAGGAGTCTCCGGATTCACCCTGAGGGCCCTGGGGACCCGGGGCTCCCTGAGCGCCGTCATAGAGAACGACAGTCTTGCCGTTTTCACCGTAGAAGGTGATGGTGTGCTGGCCAGGGACAGAGTTGTCGATACTTTGGACATAGCCGCCGGCCTTCCAGACGTCAATCACGGCCTGCATGGCTTGCTGATTAGCCTTGAGGGTGTTGACCTCTTCCGTTAGTTTGTCCACCTTGCCCTTGAGCACGGTGTCATCATACTCCTTGTTGCAGCTGGCGACGGCCAGGCAGAGCGTCAGAGCGAAGAAAACAAAAGTAAGTCTTTTCATAATTATTGGTATTGGTTGTTGTTTGCTTTTATGTGTGGTATACTGTGGTATCGCGATGCAAATATATAAAAAAATTCCATGATATTACTACTGATGCGTTAATTTTTTCAAAATAATGTAAATTCATTGACATTCTGGATTACCAAATGCATCTCCAACAGAAGCGGATTGCATAAACTGTACTGTGGTATCGCTTGCAACTATAGTAAATATTTTCGATTTGTGTTACCTTTGTCCAGGAAAATTATTCATCATGCAAAGATTTCTGCATATTTTCATTTTGATTGCTTTGGCTTTAAGTGCATGCCAATCTCCGGCCGAGAAGGAGGCCAGGGCGCTGGCAGGACGGATAATACCGCATTACAATATTGAATTCCGGGAGGTTAAAGATACGGTGGAAAGCTATCGTTTCTGGACGGAAGGCAAGCAATTGGTGCTGGAGGGCAGCAGCGTAAGCGCCATGGCTGTGGGCTTGAACCGTTATCTCAACGACTATTGCCATACAACTGTTTCCTGGTATGCCGACGACCCCATAGATATCCCGGAACAGCAACCCGTTGTAGCGCAGGTCGTTTCCGGAAAGGCTCTGGTATCCCAACGTTTCTTCCTGAACTATTGCACCTTCGGCTACACCATGCCCTGGTGGCAATGGAAAGACTGGGAGCGATTCATAGACTGGATGGCCCTGCAGGGAGTGAACCTTCCACTGGCCATCACAGGACAGGAGGCAGTGTGGCAGAAGGTATGGAGGCAGTTCGGCCTCACGGACGATGAAATCAAAGCGTATTTCACCGGTCCCGCCCATCTCCCCTGGCACCGCATGTGCAACATAGACGGCGTGGACGGTCCGTTGCCCCAGGGCTGGATTGACGGTCAAGTTCAGTTGCAGAAACAGATTCTCAGGCGGGAAAGAAGCCTGGGTATGAAGCCCGTACTGCCGGCCTTTGCCGGTCATGTCCCGGCCCGTCTGAAAGAACTGTATCCCGAGGCCGACATTACACCCGTCTCTCCCTGGGGCGGCTTTCCGGAAGAAAACCGCTGCTGGTTCCTTTCTCCCAGCGACAGTCTTTACAAAGTAATCCAAAGGGATTTCCTCCAAGAACAAAACAGGCTTTTCGGTACAGACCACCTCTACGGCTTTGACCTCTTCAACGAAGTGGACGCCCCCTCCTGGGATCCGGAGACGCTGGCAGCCATCGGCCGGGAAGCCTATTCCAGTGTGGCCTCCGTAGACCCGGAAGCACAGTGGTTGCAAAGTGGCTGGCTTTTCTATTATGACCGCAAACACTGGACACCGGAAATCATAGAAGCTTACCTGAAAGCGGTACCGCAGGGCAAGGTAACCATCCTGGACTATTACACCGAGCACACCCCTGTATGGGAGTTGACAGACCGGTTCTACGGACAACCCTATATCTTCTGTTACCTGGGCAACTTCGGTGGCAATACCCGTCTGGCCGGGCCTTTCCGCAAAGAAAGCGCGCGCATCACGGATGCGCTGGAACGGGGCGGTGCCACCGGTATCGGTTGTACGCTGGAAGGATTCGGCATCAACCGCTGGATGTATGAATATGTATTGTCTCGTGCGTGGGACAGTAACGTCTCCGACGATGAATGGTTGTCGGCCCTGGACCGCAGGCACCATTCCCCGGAGGGCTTCTGGAAAAGCATGGCCGACAGCATTTATCTGAGGGCATCCGCATCCGAGGGCGTTCTTATGTGCGATCGGCCTTGCTTGGAAGGATATCATAGCTGGCGGGTGGCTCACCGCACACCGTACGATCCAGCTGTGCTGGAAAGGCTATATTCGCAACTGCTGGAGTATGGTGGAGACTCCGATATCTGGCGGACTGACGTGGCCGAAATCGGCTGCCAGGTGCTGGGGAACCGCTTCCCCGCGCTGCGGGATCGGTTTGTTGCCGCCTGCCGCGCCGGACGAAAGGACGAAGCCCGCAGCATCGGCGATGAAATGATTCACCTTCTGGAAAAGGCCGACGCCCTGGCCGGGACCCGTCCGGAATTGCGGATGGACCGCTGGCTGAAGGCCGCCGAACAATGGGCTACTTCTCCGGAAGAGAAAGCCTATTATCGGCATAATGCCTGGCACCTGGTCACCACCTGGGGGATAAGCGAACGCCTGGACGATTACGCCAACCGCCTCTGGAACGGACTCACGCGGGATTACTACCTTCCCCGCTGGAAACTGTTCATAGATAGGATGCTTGCCGATGAACCGTATGACGACGCAGCATTTAACCGGGATTGCTGGGAAATGGAGCAGCGCATTGTAAAAGAGGCTCCAATAGTCTGTGACAGCGTGATGACCCTGATGACTTACAACGTGGGCGCATTTGGAAAATACGGGGACAGCATGGCCGGTATTGCCCGGATTATTCGGGAGGAGGGCGCATCCCTTGTATCCTTTAATGAACTGGACAGTTGCAACCGAAGACATCCCCTTTTTCAACTGGCGGAAATAGCCGGTATGCTGGGATACGAACACCACTTTGCACGGGCTATTCCCTTTGCCGACGGCGCATACGGAAACGGAGTTATCTCCCGGTCCCCCATCCTTCGGAGCTATTCCATTCCATTACCGCAGGCCGACGGCGCAGAGCCGCGCAGCATGGCCGTAGTAGAAACAGCGCACTGCGTGTTTGCGTCAGTCCACCTGGACCATGTGGGCCGCGAAGCCAAACTGCAGCAGATAGGTACCATCAATAACTGGTTCTCAGAGAACTATTCCGGCTGTTCTAAGCCCGTCTTCCTTTGCGGAGACTTTAACGCCTTGCCGGAGTCCGAGGCCATCGGCCTTGTAAGCCAAAAATGGGAACTGGTCTCCGGCCTGGACTTCACATACTCTACCGAGCATCCGAACAAGTGTATTGACTATATTTTTGCTTACAAGGATGCCGCGCCGGTGCGCGTTCTATCGGCCCGGGTGATCACTGATGGGACTGATATGCTTTCCGACCACTTCCCCGTGCTTCTAAAGTACACCATGCTCCATTAATTGGCGGCCTTTTTATTTGCCACGTTGACAGCCAGAACGCATAGAATGGCGATTTCGCGTCAACGTGGCAAGGAAAATGGCCGAAAACGCCGAAAACCTTGCCGCGTTGACGGCTAGAATGCATGGAATGGCGATTTCGTGTCAACGTGGCAAAGGTGGCAAAAAACTTGCATTCCAGCACGGTTTCGATGTACTTACATCGCGCAAGAAATGTCACCGTGGCGCTTAACAGAAGATACGGCGGCAGAATAAAGGTCGTCAGCGGCCTTGTTCCTCTGCTTTTTTCCTCAGTCTCACCCTTGACGGCCTTGACAGGAGTGAGCAGTTGACAGCAAAATCAAAATGCGATTGTGCACAGCCACGCAATCAGCGCGGAGATGAAAGGAAAAAGGAGAATCTTGGTAATCTGGCTTTTCTTGTTGAAGCCGTAGGAATGGTAGCCGGCGCAGCCTTCATTTTGAAACAAATGTTCCCTTGGGATGCGCTGCCTGCCACTTTTTCTCATCTTCTGAGCCGGGACGGGTGTAGAAGTAATCACAGCAGGGATCACCGGTAGCGAGGGTTTTATCCCGATGTAGGATTACGCCCATCTGGTCGGCCACGGTGTAGTCCGTTGCGCACATAATGGGGAGGATGTCGCGGTGACCGGTGCGGGTGGCCAGGGCACAAAGCCCGCAGGTAGTGAAGCATACGCGCATGGAGTCTGGGGTCTCTCCTTTCTCAATGATGGTATTCCAGTTGTACTCCGACTTGATACGGTTAACCCTCTCTACCTTCTTGATGTAATTGTTCTGGTACTCCTCGCTGAAAAAAGGCGTAGAAGCATAGCGCTTGGCCATTATCGGCATGGTCATGGTGGCGTTGCACATCCGGCTGTACTGCTCGTCTGTCATCTTGCCGTACAATTCTTCAACAGCCTCATAAAGAGCAAACCACACGGCCCCGCCAACCAGGTTGAACTTCCAATGGTTCTGGGAAAGACGGCCGATGGAAGGTGTCTCCTTCAGCATCTTGACAAAGCGTTTACGGGCATTGCGCTTGATGGCTCCGGCATTCCACTCCGGATGCTCCTTCCTCAGTTCCTTGATACAGACGGAGGCCATCACAGGAAACATAATTCGGTCGATAAGTTCGATACGCATACGTTATTACTTTTTAGGAAACCAGGGCCAGGTGCTGTTAACCCGCTTGCAGTAAGCGTCGTATTCGGTTCCGTAGAGATTGCGAAGCCACTTTTCTTCCGTGGGTTTGAGCATGATAGCCATCGTGCCCACGTAAACTGGGCCGATACCAAAGATGGGAAGATGTTCTTTCTGTTTCATACCGATGCAAAGGTACAGCGGATTCCTTGCAACCCGGTTGCGATTACAAAGGTAACGTGTTACGTGCACGTGAGAAATCCCAATTTTTAGTGATTTCACAGACGGGAAACGGTCAGTAACTTTGCAACGGAAAATAAACTTAACCTTTGGACGGCCGCCGGTCTTAATGTGCTGTATGTGGTATGCGTCTTTCTTTCTTGCTTTGCCGGATGATCTCATTACTCAGCTTTAAGGATATCCTGTGAAACAACAATCTCGGGGCCTTTGCGGCCGGATTTGGCGAGACGGATCATAGCAGCGGCGACAGCCTCGGTTGGCATAGGAGTGTATTGGCGCATTAGGCCGATGGCGTTGAAAGCCTTCAAAGCCCAAACGCCAACCTTTTCGCCGAAGCGGTCACTTCCCTTTCGGATAAGGGACGGCGGTCTGAGAATGAAGCAGGCGGGGAAACCGAGCTTTTGCACGGCATCGTCAAGGGCACCCTTCATCTTGGTATAGAAAACCTTGGATTTAGCGTTGGCGCCCACAGAAGACACCAACACATACACAGGCACACTGTTCTTGCGGGCCACTTTGGCGGCATTGTACTGGTAGGTATAATCTACCTTCCACTGGGCGTCCTGGCTGCCTGCCGCCCTAATGGTAGTGCCCAGCGTGGAGAACAGAACGTCGCCGGTGAGCTTATCGGCCCACAACTCCGGGTGGTCGAAATCCACCACGTGTGCTACGAGTTTAGCCGAGGGAATCTTCACCTCCCGGCGGACGAAGATGTCAACGCGGTCGAAGGTGTCGTCTTTGAGCAACTGCTCTACCAAGTCTTTGCCGATGGCGCCCGTTGCGCCGAGAACTAATGCTTTCATATCCACAAAGATAATGGAAATGGCGGAGAAAAGTAGTATCTTCGCATAAATGAAAATCGAAGAAGCCATGGTGTACCTGCTGGCGACGAGTCAGCATGGGATGAAAACCGAGCAGATTGCCAGGGAACTGGAGTTGCGCGGTCTGGTGCCGAGGCGTCCCGGAAAGCCGCTGGACGGGAAGGTCATTGCGGCGATTGTCTTCAAGCACCCGGAGGTTTTTTGCTTCAATGAGGGAAGAGTGAGGCTGCTTATGTAGGTAACAAATTGAACTTGACCCTGCAACCGCATGGCTGGTTGCCGAAATCAAGGTTATCATTGGAAATCTTCACCTCCTTCGATGTACGTACATCAGTAGCCGTGGCGCTTATGTTGCCGATAATCAATGTGTTAGCACAACTGACGGGTGCTGAAAACATACCCGTCAGTTGTGCTAATTAGTTGAAACTCAATTGCTTAAGCGCAACGAGCAACTAGCGCCACGCGCCGTTCGCTACGCAAGCCGCAAGCCGCGATCCGCAAGCCACGCCTCCCCCCTCACTTAACCTTTTTCACCACTTTGCAGGGATTGCCCACGGCCACGCAGTCGGCGGGAATATCCTTCGTTACGATGCTGCCGGCGCCGATGACGGCGTTGTCGCCGATGGTGACGCCGGGGAGGACGTGGACGCCGGCGCCGAACCAGACGTTGTTCCCAACGGTGATGGGCTTGGTGAATACCAGCCATTGTTTTCGCAGGTCCGGGTCAATGGGATGGCCGGCCGTGTGGAAATAGCATCCGGGGCCGATGAGGACGTTATCGCCGAAGCGCACTTTGGCTCCGTCCAGGACGGTCAGGCCATGATTGGCAAGGCAGCCTTTTCCCATCTCGATGTTGTAGCCGTAGTCGCACCAGAAAGGCGGATAGATGACACTGTCCTCCCCTATCTTTCCCAGCAGTTTCGTGAGGATTTCGTGCTGAGCCTTGAAATCTGTCGGCCGAATCTGGTTGTACTCATAGCACAGGTCTTTGGCCTTGATTACTTCGTCAAGGAAATCGGAGTCTTTTCCGGCGTAGTAGAGCTCTCCGTTGTCGCGTTTTTGTTTTTCGGTCATGGCTCTCTCAAGGTATTCAGGTTCAATAACGCCGTGAACTGCACACGGATATCGGCAAGGATAGAGCGCCAGTCCTTCAGGTTTCCGTCCAGGTTGTCGGATACCGCCTTGAGGCAGTAGAACGGGATATCGTACATCTTGCAGAACTGGGCCGCGGCGTAGGCCTCCATGTCAAAGAGGTCGTACTCCTGCGAAAGCGCCTTCACCTGCTCCGGGCTGAAGGTCTGGGTGCTCATGAAATAATCCCCGGAAAAGACACTGGCACCATCGGCCGAAAGTTCGATGCCATCATGCACAAGCTCGCACCCGCCGTTGAAGAATCGGGTACAGTTGACAATGGTGCCGATGGGATATTTGGCCGATCCCGCGCTGCCGATGTTAAGGACAACGGGATGGCTTCCTTCCGGCAGCGCGTCGTGCCATTTCACGAGGGCGCTGAACATCCGCATCTTTCCCATCCCGGTGAAAACGACGGGAAATGGGACATCGGCCGGAGAAATCTCATCCTCGTCGGCCACAAAAAGGACTACGTCCCGGCCCTTGAGCTCTTCCATGACAGGTTGGCTTTTGCAGGTAGTCCCAAGGAGCGTCCCCAGCAGTATTATTGTCAGTGTTTTTCTCATATTGCAAAGTTTTTTATTTCTTACGTTCGTATGCCAGCATTTTGGCGTCCTCGTAGCGCGCGCGGTCCTCGTCAAACTGCCGGTCCCATTCCTGATAGAACTCCATCCTGGGGTCTTCGAACAGGGACATCTGCACAGCCGATTCGTGCGTCAGGCGCGATACGCCCATGCCCACCTGCCGGATGGGTGTAACGCCGTCCCAGATCTCCGGAAGCATCTTGCGGGCTGCATTGAGGATGACGGCCGTCACGTCCGAGGGCTGCTCCAGGGTGGTTTGCTTCTGCGCCACCGTAAAGTCCCTGTACTTGATGAACATGGAGACGCACGAAGCCCGGAAATGGTCCCGGCGGATACGGTGCGCCACAATGCAGGCCACATTGAAAAGGGCCCTGTCGATGTCCTTCGGGTCCAGCAGGTCCTTCGGAAACGTCCTCTCGGCGCTGTAGCTCTTGGCCTCGGCAATCTCCGTCTCTACCGGAGAATTGTCCCGGCCGTTGGCGTTCTCGTGTAGCTGCAGGGCGAACTTGGGGCCCACAAGCCGGGTGAGCGAGCCCATGCCGATGCCCGCCAGCTTGCCGATGGTATCGATCCCGTAGGAGGTGAGGCGCTCTTCCGTCTTCTTCCCCACCCACAGGAGATCCCGAACGGGCAGCGGCCACATCTTGGCGGGGACTTCATCGGCCCAAAGCGTATGCACTTTGTCGGGCTTCTCAAAGTCCGAGGCCATCTTCGCAAGGAGTTTATTTGAGCCGATGCCGACGTTCACGGTGAACCCCAGCTGAGACTTCACCTGGTCTTTCAGCCGCGTTGCCACCTCCACGGCGTTTTCCGGTTTGCAGCGAAAGCTCATGTCAATGAAGCACTCATCGATGGAGAACTGCTGCAGGACGGGAGAATAGCTCCGGCAAATGGCAATGAAGCTCTCCGAACACTGCTTATACCACTCCCAGTCCCCTTTCATGATGACAAGGCCGGGGCACTTCCGAAGCGCCATCGAGACCGGCTCCGGAACGCGGATGCCCAGCTTCTTGGCCGGAATGGAGGCTGCTGTAACAATGCTTCGCCGGTCGCTCGGGTCCCCGGATACGACGGACGGGACAAGCCGGATGTCCGGTTTGCCTTCCCTCACCAGCTTGGCGCCCAGCCAGGAAACGAATGCGCTGTTGACGTCTATATGAAAGATGATGCGGTGCACGTTGCAAAATTAGTCAATTTTGGACACAACCCGCACTGGATTATCCGGAAATGCATATCTTTGCACATCATGAAAAGATTTTTTCCATTCCTTATCCTTCTTGCCGCAGTTTCCTGCGCATCTGAGCAAAAACGTGTTTTCAATATTGCCGATTTTGGGGCATTTGAAGGCCAGGTATGCACCCGGGCCATTCAGCAGGCCATGGACCAATGCTCCGAAGCCGGCGGAGGCCGCGTGGTGGTCCCGGCCGGGACATATCAATCGGCCACCCTCTACCTTCGGGACGGCGTGGAGCTATTCCTCACGGACGGTGCCGTCTTGCAGGGCCTGGAAACCCCGGACGCCTATGAACCCTATATTCCGAAGCACGACCTCACGCGCTACGACAGCGGCAACGGCACCGTCAATTCCAACTGCGTGAACGACCGGCAGTGGATGAAGGCGCTTATCATCGGGGATGGTGTGGCCGATGCTGCTATCATCGGCCCGGGTACCATTGACGGGCGTCATGTGTTCGACGCGCGCGGAGAGGAAGGCATGCGGGGCCCGCATACCATTATTGTTGCGGAGGCAACCCGGTTCCGGATGCAGGATGTGAACATTACCCGTGCCGCCAATTATGCCTTTCTGGGATATGCCCTGGAAAACCCTGTCTTTGCAGGTGTTACTATTACCGAAGGCTGGGATGGAATTCACATCCGCGGCGCGAAGGATGCCGTCATTCGCGGCTGCTCCTTCCAGACCGGTGACGATAGCATTGCCGGCGGTTACTGGGACAATATGCTCATTGAGGCGTGCGAGATCAACTCCTCCTGCAATGGAATCCGCATCATCATGCCCTGCGACGGCGTGACCATCCGTGACAGCCATTTCTACGGCCCCGGCGTATATCCCCACCGCACCAGCGGCGAAGCCCGGCGGAACAATATGCTCTTCGGCGTGTCGCTGGAGCCCGGTGCCTGGGGCAAGGCCGATGGCGTGATGCGTAACATCCTCCTCCAGAACCTCTCCATGGAGAATCTCTCCTCCCCCGTCGCCACCTCTGTCCGGGAAGGCTCCGTGGCCGAAGACCTTACCCTCCAGAATCTTACGGCAACCGGCCTCACCGGCGCCGTTACACCCGTTGTTTCCTGGAACGACCTGGGCTTCCGGTCCGTTACGGTTAGTGGGTGCAGGTGCTGTAGATAGGGCTTTGCATTTATTTTGTAACTTTGTGGTCCCAAACAGAAACTACTGGAAAGCATGTTCAACAAACACGATATCGCCCGCGATGCCTGCCAGCTCTTCGGCGCCCAGGCAAGCAAGGGGTACGACTGGTGGTGGCACTCCTTCACCGGGTATGATGCCGAAACCGGAGCCCCCAAGCCCTTTTTCATCGAGTTCTTCCTCTGCAACCCCGCCCTTGGCGGAGACGAGCCTGTTTTCGGCCAGATCCCAGGGAAGCCGCAAAAACCGTCCTACCTGATGGTCAAGGCCGGTGCCTGGGGTGAGGACGCCGCGCAGCTCCACCGTTTCTGGGGCTGGAAGCGCATCAAGGTGGACTGGGGCGTTCCCTTCAGTATTGAGGCCGATGACTGTTCCCTCACGGAAGACCGCACCCGCGGTCACGTCAAGGTGAGCGGCGCCGCATCGCACCCCGAGTGGATGTGCCAGGACGGAGAGATGTCCTGGAATCTGAAGATTCGCAAGATAACGGCATTCAACGTGGGATTCGGGGCCGATGAGGTCTTCCGAAAGGCCGAGGCCTTCGAGATGTTCTGGCACGCCGAGGGGATGAAGTCGGAATTCGAGGGAGAGGTCCTTTGGAACGGCCGCCGCTACGTGGTGCGCCCGGAGGACTGCTATGGCTATGCCGATAAGAACTGGGGGAAGGATTTCACGAGCCCCTGGGTGTGGCTCTCCTCCAACAACCTCACCAGCGATATAAGCGGGAAGAGACTCAATGACAGCGTTTTCGACATTGGCGGCGGCAGGCCGAAAGTCGGCAACATCGCCCTCCCCCGCAAGCTACTCTCCGCCTTCTGGTACGAAGGGACGCCCTATGAGTTCAATTTCTCCAAGGCCTGGACCGCGGTCCACACGGAGTTCAACTGCAGGGAGACGGACACCCAGGTCATCTGGCACGTGGAACAACGCTCACTCTCCGGCAGGATGGTCACGGACATCACCTGCGAGAAGAAGGACATGCTCCTTGTGAACTACGAGTCCCCCGACGGAGCCAAGCGGCACAACCGCCTTTGGAACGGCGGGAACGGCCGCGGTACGGTCCAGCTCTTCGACCTGAAGGGAAACCTCATCGACCGCGTCCATGCCGAGAGTGTCGGCTGCGAATACGGGGAGTACTCCCCTTCCTGACGCGCTCAGAGGCTGACCCGGATGCCTCCTTGTGTATTGATATGGTGTTGTGGCGGTACTGTCGTCGCCGCAGTGCAGCGTGGCGCTTAAATAGTTGAATACTAAATAATTAGCACAACTGACGGGTATGCGTTTCATACCCGTCAGTTGTGCTAATCATCTGATTGTCAGTCGCATAAGCGCCACAGCTACCATTGTGGGGAGTTCCGAAACTATTTTGAGCCTTGGCAATGTTTTGGCACAAGCGGACGCTATCTTTGCTTCCGTTAAACGAACACGCCATGTCAGAGATCATCATTTTCCATAGGCCTTATCCGGCGTGCCGTTTTGCAAGCCCCGCGATTTTCATTACCTTTGTCCTGAAGGGGGCAGGAAGCCTCCGGCAATCTGTATGAAAGACATCTTCCAGGGACTCAACTCACGCCAGAGGGAGGCCGTCGAGGCCACCGAGGGACGCATCCGCGTGGTCGCCGGCGCAGGCACGGGCAAGACCAAGGCCCTCACCCACCGTTACGCCTACATCGTCAATGTCCTCGGCATCGACCCCGCCAACATCCTCTGTCTCACCTTCACAAACAAGGCCGCAGCGGAGATGCGCGTCCGTATCTCCGAGATGGTTCAGAGCGGGGATTACAACGACTTCGTGTGCACTCTCCACGGGTTCTGCGTGAAGTTCCTGAGGCAGGAGATCTACCGCCTGGGCTTCCCGAAGACCTTCACGGTCCTCGACGAGGAGGACGCCAAGGCCATCGCCAAGCAGACCATGGACGAGATGGGCATCAAGCGCACCGAGAAGACCGTCCGCCAGTTCCTCGATGCTGTCGGAGCGGAGAAGGCACTCAACGGTTACATCCAGGCTTACATGCTGCCGGGCTGCGTCATCACCGACCAGATGCGGCGCACCTCCCGCCTCGCGGGATACGTCTCCCGCCAGATGAAGCACTATGCGCTGGATTTCGATGACCTGATGAACGTCACCAAGTATATCCTCGACCGCTTCCCGGAGGCCGCCGACAAGTGGCGCAATGCCCTTAACTACATCATGGTGGACGAGGCCCAGGACTGCAACCTGGACGACTGGGACCTCGTGGAGAGGCTCAGCGCCCGCCACCGCAATCTCTTCGTGGTAGGAGACCCGGACCAGGCCATCTACGAGTGGAGGGGCGCGAGACCGGAGATGTTCGTGAACTTTGCGGCCGACAGGACCATCGTCCTCGATGAGAACTACCGGTCCACGCCGAGGATCCTCGATGTGGCCAACTGCGTCATAGCGAACAACCGCAACCGCATCCCCAAGGACCTCTTCACGCGGAAGGCCGAGGGAAAAGCCGTCATCCACTTCCACGGGCGCAGCGAGAAGGAGGAGATGGAGTGGGTCGTCTCCCAGATAAGGATGCTCCTCGGCAGCGGTGCGGCCATCAACGATATCGCCATCCTCTACCGGAGCGCCCACCAGTCCCGTGCCATCGAGCAGGAGCTCCTCGCCGCCCGCCTGGAGTACACCATCTGGGGCGGAACGCGCTTTTTCGAAAGGCGGGAGATCAAGGACGCGCTGAGCTACCTCCGCCTGGTGAGCAACCAGGACGACGACCTCTCGTTCGAGCGCATCATCAACGTTCCCTCCCGCAAGCTGGGAAGAAAGTTCCTCGACGCAGTCAGGGAGGCCGCTGCAAGGCGCGGGATCTCCCTCTACAGCGCCCTGCAGCTCGAGTTCCCCGGGAAGGCCGACTCCTTTGTCTCACTCATCGAGGATGCCAAGCAGTTCGCGCGGGAGAACCGCGTGAGCGACCTTCTCAACCGCATTTTGGAAAACTCGGGTTACAAGCGGATGGTCCGCGAGGACCAGGACGAGGACCGTCTGGAGAACCTCGACGAGCTCCTCTCCTCCATCCGTTTCTACGAGAGCACCCGCACCCCCGATGAGAGCACCCTGGCCGATTACCTCCAGGACATCGCCCTCTACACCAACGACGACCACCGGCGGGAGACACCCACCCTCAAGCTGATGACCATCCACCAGGCCAAGGGACTGGAGTTCCCCCATGTGTTCATCATCGGGCTCAGCGAAGGCATCTTCCCCAACATGAGAACCATCCGCGAAGGCAAGAAAAACGGGGAGGAGGAGGAACGGCGCCTGATGTACGTCGCCATCACCCGGGCCGAGAAGGGCCTCTACCTAACCGAGTCCGAAGGCTTCAACATGGCCACCAAGACGGCCAAGTACCCCTCGCGCTTCCTTGCGGAGATCCGCCGCGAGCTCGTCGTAACCGAAGGTGTCATCACGCCGGAGCTGTGGAAGGGCACGCGAAGCCTCTCCCACGTGCTGGACGAGGAGATGGAACCCGGAAGGGCCGTGAGGCTGTCGGAGGATTTCGAGGCGGAGCGCTCGGAGTACCAGAGCCCCTTCAAGGTCGGGGACACCGTCCGTCATCCCGTCTTCGGAGAAGGCGTCATCCTGAGCGCCAACAGGGACTTCACAAGCTTTGAGGTGCGCTTTGACAACGGGTCCACGAGGACCCTGCGCGCGGGGTTCCTCTCCCAGGCCGACCTTCCCGAATAAGCGCGATAAACGGAAAACGCCCGGAAAGATAGCTCTGCGGGTAACGTGACAATTTTAGTCTGGTTACCAGCAAAAAAGGCCTTATTTGACGGTAACTTGACCTAAAATGTCAAGTTACCCCGAACAGGACAGCATAGCGTCCGTTCATGACAAGATTAAGGGGTTTGTATTCCTTCTTCATAACACGACAATTATACGACGAATGTTTTGCAACCCGGTTGCGAAAAAACATGGAACTATGATAAAAAGTGGGTGCAGAAGATATAGAAATTCCCGGACGGTGATGAGGATTGATTATTTCAGGCGCTTCCAATAGCCGTTATGGACAACCACGCCGACTGCGCCTTCCTCCTCAGCAAAGAAGGCCAACAATCCCTTGTTGACCTCCATGTCGATGGCATCTGCGCCTATTTGGAAAATGATTAAGGAGTAATCCTTCCCTCGGTCAGTTCACGGGCAAGAATTTCATAGACATACGCTGTACTCTGGGAGAAGAGGCCCGTTTCCAAATCCAAAATCTTCTCGTAGGTGTCCGAGTTGTACACCAGTCCCAGCGCTTCCGCCATTGTAATCTTGCGGTCTTCCATCAGCTTGAGGATAAGGTCCTTGACCAGTTCCTCAATCATGAACTGCTCCTTGCTCATAGCTTCTTCAGGAATTGGACGGACCGCTCCGTCGCAAAGAAATACTGATACGTGACACCTTCCTTGTACTTCAACTCCTCCAGGAAGGTCTCAATAGTAATCATTCCGGCCAGTAGCCGACGGATCTGGAAACCCACATCGTCATTGGCGATAGGCCCATGGACAATATCGAAATCGTGAATCTGCGTCCGGGTATCGTTCTTCCGGTTGGCAAGAATGAAATCAGCCCATTCCTTGGAATATGTCCCGAAATCCTTGATATTCAGGCCGGCTTCCCTGGCAGCGTTCTCGTCAAACTCAAAAGTAGAAACAACCATCTCTCCGCCATATAGCTTGGCCCGGCGCCGTCCCATACGTTCTGCCTGCTCTCGGCTGGCTGTCAGATAGAACCCGCAGCCGAAATCCTTCCCCACGCTGGAACGCCCAAGGTCGA